>CBDDRX010000022.1:0-43376 GCA_965233165.1 uncultured bacterium
GAGCCGCGCGATCGCGTCGCGAAGCCGCGCCACGTCGTCCGTGAACGCTTCCATCTCGTGCCGGCCGAGGAGGAGCTTCGCCTCGTCGGTCGCGTACGCGGCGAACGCGTCGGACAGGCGCCGCGCCGCGTCCGGCACCCAGGCGGCGAGGCCGCGCATGCCTTCGGCGACGCGATGCGCCACGACGTCGCCGGCCACGCGCGAGAGGTCCTCCTCGAAATCCCAGCGCAGGTGGCGGACCAGGCCCATCACGGCATCCGCGAGCTTCGCGTTCCCGGTGACCTCGACCGCGCGCAGCAGGTGATCCTCGCCCTTCAACGCCGCCGCCGGCGCGTCGCCCTTCACCACGATGGTCAGTGCCGCCGCAGCGGCGGCGCCGGGGGCGAGCAGCCCGCCCTCCACGATGGAGAGCCGTAGTGCGGGCAGGAAAGCGGCCCGCACCTCCACCGTCTCGCCGGCGAACGGCGCGAGGCGCTCCCGCGCCCATGCCTCGCTGCGCAGGACGTGGTTCAGCGCGGTGACAACCGGTGTCTCAAGCTGCATCGGAAATGAAAAAGGCCACCGGGTGGTGGCCTTGTATTGCTGTTTCTTCTCTTCAATTCATCTGCTGGATGCCGGCGAGGAGCCAGCCGGTGGAGCCGTCGGCGGGCTTCGCCAGGTTCCAGACCTCGGAGAAATCCTGCGGCTCCGCGTCCGGGGACTCGCGCACCACGCCGGAGAAGCGCACGCTCGCCCAGTGCTGGTCGCCTTCGGTGGCGACCTCGAGCAGGTCCGCCTGCAGGCCGGTGATGTCGGTCTGCTGCGCCGCGCCGCCGCGCTGAGCGAGGTCGCGCTCGAGCGTCTCGAACATCTCCGGCGTCGTGAACTCGCGGATCTCATCGATGTTGCCTCGGTCGTTGGCCATCTGCAGGCGCACGAAGTTCATCTTCGCGCCGCGCAGGAAGCCGTCGGCATCGAAGCCCGCCGGCAGCGACCCGCCGCGCGGCTGGAGATCGGTGCCCGACCCCGAATTCAGGGGTGCCGGCATGCGGACCGTCTCGCGCACGCCGCCCGCGTACTGCATGGTGTGCGAAGAAGGCTGGCCACGCCGGGCCAGCATGCGGAACAGAAGGAAGCCCGCGACTGCAAGCAAGGCGAGGAGCAGGAAGCTGCCGCCATTGCTCGCGAGCATCCAGCCCAGCATCCCGCCGAGGGCGAGGCCGCCGAGCATCGGGAACCACCGCGCGAGCCCGGCCGGCTGGGCCGCCGCGGCCTGTCCCGGAACCGCCTGACGAGCGTTCGGCGCCGCCTGCTGCTGGGCGGGCTTCGCCGGCGCGGGCGTCACGTTGCGCTGGATTCCGCTGGAACGGGCGCCGCCGAGCCGCCTCGCCTCTGCGTCGGCCGCTACGAGGACGTATCCGGAAAATGCGATCGATATTGCAAGTAGCCACTTACCCATAGTCGTTCCTCCAGTCGTGCTCATAGTTTATACCCGCGGTGGACGGCAACGACCCCCGCGGCGAGATTGAAGTAGTCCACGTTGGACAGCCCGGCCTGCCCCATCATTCCCTTGAGCGTCTCCTGGTCCGGGTGCATGCGGATCGATTCGGCGAGGTAGCGGTAGGCTGCGCCGTCTCCGGCGACCCGCTCGCCCAGCCACGGCAGCACGCCGAACGAATAGGCGTCGTAGGCGCCTTCCAACGGCTTCCAGACCCGGGAGAACTCGAGCACGACCAGCCGGCCGCCCGGCCTGAGCGCGCGCGCCATCTCGGCGAGCGCCGCGTCCTTGTGCGTCATGTTGCGCAGGCCGAAGCCGACGGTGACGAGGTCGAAGGCGCCCGAGGGGAACGGCAGGCGCTCGGCGTCGCACTGCACGGCCGGCGCAAGCACCCCGGCGTCGAGGAGCCGGTCGCGGCCGCGCTCGAGCATCTTCCTATTCACGTCGGTCAGCCAGACTTCGCCGCCCGGCGCGACCCGCTTCGCCATGGCGCGGGCGAGATCGCCGCTGCCGCAGGCGACGTCGAGCACGCGCTCGCCGGCCCGAGGGCGCGCGATCTGCACCGCGAAGGCCTTCCACGCCCGGTGCAGGCCGAGCGACATGAGGTCGTTCATCAAGTCGTAGCGCCCGGCTACGCGGTCGAACACCGCGCCCACGCGCTTGCGCTTCTCGCCGGCGGCGACCCGCTCGAAGCCGAAATCCGTCTCCCTATCCGTCACGCGACGCGCCGGCAGACTCGAGTTTCTTCAGGTACTCGTTCCACAGCTTCTCCTGGTTCTCGCCCAGGTAGTACAGGTACTCCCACGAATAGATGCCGGTGGCGTGGCCGTCGGAGAAGCGCGGCTGCACGGCGTAGGACCCGACCGGATCGAGGGCCGCGATATCGACCTCGCGCTTGCCGACCTGCAGCACTTCCTGCCCCGGGCCGTGGCCGCGCACCTCCGCCGAGGGCGAATGCACGCGCAGGAACTCGTAGGGAAGGCGGAACACGCGCCCGTCGTCGAACGCGACCTCCATCGCGCGGGAGCGCTGGTGCAGCTTGATCTCCGTCGGCGCCGCGGCCATCGCTACTTCGCCGCTTCGAAGGCGACGCGCTCGAAGTCGGCGCCGCGCTCGACCAGCTCCGTCAGCCGCACCTGCGCCGGCGCGCTCGTATAGATCTCGATCACGCGCGCGGGCTTGAACCAGCCGATCGGCAGCACGAGCGTCGGCGCCGAGTTGAGCGCCTGCACCGCCGTCAGCGCGAGCGCCGGGACGAACTCCGGGACCTGCACGTTCAGGCCGAGCTGCCGGGCGGCGATCGGCGAAGGAATCCCCGGCAGGAGCTTCAGCCCGGCCTGCAGGTCGCCATTGCGCGCCGCCATCAGCCAGCGCACCTGGCCGAGCATGAAGCTCTTCGCGTCGCCAGGGCGCACCGCCATCAGCTGGCCGTGCGAGAAGCGCCGCCCGGGGTCGCTCGCGCGCCGCACCATGCGCACGCCCTGGGCGCTCTCGTCCTCGACCTGCCAGCGCTCGAGGACATAGCCCTGCGTCTCGCTGTAGTCGTCCTCGTCGCGCGTGCTCACGCGGCCGAAGGTCGCGATCTCCTCCTTCTGCTTCTGCGAGAGCTCCTTCTGGTGGCCGGGCTGGCGGAACGCGCGCCCCGAGAGGTAGTAGTGGATCGCCGCGATCTCGCTCGCCGCTTCGGCGGCGGTCGCGTTGCGCTGGCGCTCCGCGCCGCGCGCGCCCTTCGGCTGGCACCACTGGCGATAGAGGAAGACGAGGAGCTGCTCGCAGGAGGGCTGCACGCAGTCCTCGCCCAGCGCGAGCTTGGCCGGCGACTCGCCCTTGCGCAGCAGCCCGACGCGGTTGCGCAGGCTCTTCGCGAGCTTGCTGGTGTCGAGGTAGCGGGGCTTGGCGACCTTGGTCGCGGAGCCCGGCTCGAGCCGGTCGGGGCAGCGGTCGGCGTCCAGGTCGGCGACCAGCGGCGGCACGCCGAGGTCCTCGTCAACCGGCTCGTCCAGGATCTCGAGCTTGCTGCCCCAGCGCTCGAGGAGGTAGGAGACGAAGGTGAGCTGGCGCTGGCTGAGCTCGTTCGGGTTGGCGAGCGCCATCAGCACCGCGCGCGCGTAGGCGACGCGCGGCGAGGTGTCCTGGACGTCGCGGTTGAGGAAGTCCTTCACCGGCGCATCGACGATATCCAGCTCCTCGGCGATGCGGTACGCCTCGTTCAGGTTGCGCCAGTCCGCCGGCGGCACCTCGCGATAGGCGCGGTAGTGATGGAACATCTTCATGCCGGAATAGTAGAGGACGCGCTGGCAGACGAGCCCCGCCTGCGCCTTGATGCCGGACTCGGCGTCCACCGCCGCCTGCAGGCAGCGCGCGTAGCCGATGCGCATGTCGTCCCACAGGTCGTCCGTGTCCTCGAAGATCGCGGTCTCGGCCTCGGCCATCGGCAGCGCGCGATTGGAGAAGCGCTTCGCCTGCTCGATCTGCACGAAGTTCACCGCCTCGCGCAGCGCCTCCATCGCGGTGAGCCGGTGCGCGGCGCTCGTCTGGAAGCGGTTGAAGGCCTCGATCTGCACCAGGAGCTGGCGCTGCGCGGCGCCGACATTGGCGAGCGGCACGTGCTCGAGCCACATGCGCGCGCCGTCGGCGTCTGCGAAGTCCGGGGCCGCGGAGGGGGAGAGCTCGGGAAGGTCCATCAGCAGGGCATCTAGAGGAGAACTCGTTCCACCGCAATATAGTCGGCCTGCGCCCTGGTGTCATCCCGCCAGCGACACACGCTCATCGCCGGGCGCTCACTCCGGCTGGGCGAAGACGTCGCGATAGCTCGCGTAGAAGCTCGCCAGGAGGGTCGGCAGGAGGACGATCAGCAAGGCGGCAAGAAGGCCCATCATGGAAACCCCGACCGCCCCGCCCGTGATCAGGACGAGGAAGGTGAGCGCCACGAACGGCAGGACGATCATGAGGAGCGTGGCCAGCGCCCCGTAGCCCAGAAACGCGCGCCAGTTCACGAGGCACGCGTAGAAGCTGAAGAAGAGCGACTTCGCCGCGCCGAGCGAATGCCAGGCCGCGAGCGGCGGGGCGAACCAGAACGCCATCATCACCGGCGTATAGAGGACCGCGGCGACCAGGAGCGGGCGCAGGACCTCGGCCGGCTGCAGCTCCTCGGGCTTGAGCTTGCCGCTCAGCATGGCGCGCAGCTGACCGCTGTCGTCGGCGAGGGCGGTGAGGAAGAAAACCGCCACGGAGCTCGCCATGTAGATGACGCCGAGCGTGAGCTGCGTGCGCAAGTTGCTGCGGAACGCGTCGAAGAGCATGGCGAGCTCCGGCGTCGCGCCGTGCGAGGCGGCCCGGGCGCCGGCCATCAGCCCGACCGACAGGGGCGGAACGATGACCAGCGCGGCGAAGATGCCGATCACCGGCACGTAGGCGACGAGGTTGGTGAGGAGCAGGTAGGCGGCGACGAGCGCGAGCCAGCCGAGCATCGCGCGGCGGAAGATGCTCCATCCGTCGATGAGCCAGCGGGCGCCGCCCGCGGCGCTTACGATGCGTGCTTGCATGGCGCGTGCTCCTTCAGTCGAGCCAGGGGGCGTCGCTGCCCGCGCGCAGCTCCAGCACGCGGCGGAAGTGCTCGGGGTCGTGGGCGTGCACCAGCATGCCCGGGCGCGGCAGGTGGAAGTCATGCAGGCGCGAGAGCCAGAACCGCAAGGCGGCGGCGCGCAGCATGGCCGGCCAGGCGGCGCGCTCGGCCGGCTCGAGCGGCCGCACCGCGTGGTAGCCCTTGAGCAGCGCGCGCGCGCGCGTGCGGTCGAGGCGCGCGTCCGCGGCGGGATCGACGAGGCACCAGTCGTTGACGCACACCGCGATGTCGTACGCCAGGCAATCGACGCCGGCGAAGTAGAAGTCGATCACCCCGGAAACGCGGCCGCGCTCGAAGAGCGCGTTGTCGCGGAACAGATCGGCGTGCACCGGCCCGCGCGGCAGGTCGGGAAAGCGCTGGCCCGACTGGAATTGCAGCTCGCGCTCGAGAAGGTCGCGATGGGGTTTCTTCAGGAACGGCCTGACCTGCGCGGCGGCGAGCTTCCACCACTTCGGCCCGCGGGGATTGTCCAGGTACGCCGCATAGGAGCGCGCCGCGAGGTGCATGCGCGCGAGGAGCATGCCGAGCTCGCCGCATTCCTCCGCGCCCGGGCGCTCGACCGACTGGCCCGGCAGGCGCGTCACCAGCGCGGCGGGCTTGCCCTTCAGCTCGCCGAGGAATTGGTCCGAGAGGTCGGCGATCGGCGCCGGGCACGGGATTCCGTGACGCGCAAGGTGCGCCATCAGGTCGAGGTAGAACGGCAGCTCCGCCGCGGGCAGCCGCTCGAAGAGCGTCAGGACGTACCGGCCCTGCGAAGTCGTGACGAAGTAGTTGGTGTTCTCGATCCCCGACTTGATCGGCTCGAGCGCGGCGAGGCGGCCGACGGAGTAGCGCCGCAGCCACTCCGACAGCTCGCCCTCCGAGACGGCGGTGTAGACGGACACAAGATCAGTCGAACGTCCGGATGACCCACATCGGCACGCGGAAATCCGGGTCGAGCGAGTCGCGGCGCATCCACTGCCCGGTGCCGCTCACATCGACGAGGTAGTACGGCGCGCCACCGGGCGGCGTGACCTTCACCGCCACGACGCGCCCATCCCGGCGCGCCTCCTCGACCTTGTCGCCCTTCTGCACCGGGATGCGCACGGCAGGATCGTCCGGGCCGGGAATCGCCGGCGGCGGCGGCGGCTCGGGCAGCGGCTCTAGGTTCGGCGGGCGCTTGTCCTGGGCCATCGCGCTCGCCGACAAGAGGACCAGCATCAGCACAAGCTCTCGCCGCATCGCAGCATTCTACTAAAGGTTAAGCAGCACCTCTTTCTCCGCCGGCGAGGGCTCGAAGCCGCGCTTCTCGTAGAACGCGAAGATGGCGTCGACCACCTGCTCGGGCTCGTTGCACACCTGCAGGAGCGAGAGGTCCGATGCGTCGATCATGCCCTCGGCCGCGAGGCGAGCGCGCATCCAGTCGACGAGGCCGGCCCAGAACGGCTCGTGCACGAGGAGGATCGGCATCTGGCGCGTCTTGCCGGTCTGCACCAGCGTGAGCGCCTCGAAGAGCTCGTCGAGCGTGCCGAAGCCCCCCGGGAAGACGACGAACGCGGTGGCGTGCTTCGCGAACATGACCTTGCGCGCGAAGAAATGCTTGAAGCGCAGGCTGATGTGCTGGTAGCGGCTCGACGGCTGCTCGCGCGGCAGGTCGATGTTCAGGCCGACCGCGAGGCCCGCGCCTTCGAAGGCGCCCTTGTTGGTCGCCTCCATGATTCCCGGCCCGCCGCCGGAGATCACGGTAAAGCCGGCGTCGGAGAGTAGGCGCGCGGTGCGCTCGGCGAGATCGTAGTAGAGGGTGCCGCGCGCGACGCGCGCGCTGCCGAACATCGAGACCGCCGGCTGGATGTCGCCCAGCTTCTCGGTCGCCTCGAAGAACTCTGCCATAATGCCGAACAGCTTCCACGCCTCGCGCGAGGAAATCTCGTTGCCCAGTCCGGCGGGCTTCACTAGTTTGTTGGTCATGGATGTCGGAACACTCGGTGTCGGCTAATCCTGAAAAGCTGCTGCTGCTGGTGGACGGCTCGTCGTACCTCTATCGCGCGTTCCATGCGCTGCCGGAGCTGAGGAACGCGAAGGGCGAGCCCACGGGCGCCATCTACGGCGTGCTGAACATGCTGCGCAAGCTGGGCACCGATTATAAGGCGCAGGCGCGCGTGTGCGTCTTCGACGCGCGCGGCAAGACGTTCCGCGACGACGCCTATCCCGCGTACAAGGCGACGCGCACCGCGATGCCTGACGACCTGTCGCTGCAGGTCGAGCCGCTGCACAAGGCGGTCGAGGACATCGGCTGGCCGGTGCTGATCGTCGACGGCGTCGAGGCCGACGACGTGATCGCCACGCTCGCCGAGCAGGCGAAACAGCGCGGCTGGCGCACGGTGATCTCCACCGGCGACAAGGACCTGACGCAGCTCGTCGACGCGAATACCCTCTGGATCAACACGATGTCGAACGAGAAGCTCGACGTCGAGGGGGTGACGCAGAAGTTCGGCGTGCCGCCGGAGAAGATCGTCGACTACCTGGCGCTCATCGGCGACCAGATCGACAACATCCCGGGCGTCGACAAGGTCGGGCCGAAGACCGCGTGCAAGTGGATCCAGCAGTACGACTCGCTCGACGGCGTCATCGCCAACGCGGAGAAATTCACCGGTCAGGCGGGCGAAAACCTGCGCAACGTGCTCGACTGGCTACCCAAGGCGCGCGAGCTGCTGACCGTGAAGCGCGATGTTCCGCTGGACGTCTCGCTGGAGAGCCTTGAAGTAAAGCCGGCGGACCCCGCGCGCCTGCGCTCGGTGTTCGAGCGCTTCGGGTTCAAGACCTGGCTGAAGGAAGCCGAGAACGCCGGCGCGCCTGCGCGCGAAGCCGCGGCGGAGAAGCCCTCGCAGCGCGAGAAGCGCGCTGTGCGCAGCGTGGTCCCGGAAGCGGAGCTTGCGGAGCTGGTCCCGAAGCTGGAGGCAGCATCCATCGTCGGCCTCGAGGCGCTATGCACGAGCAGCGAGCCGATGACCGCGCGCCTCGTCGGCCTCGCGTTCGCCTTCGACCGCGAAGCGGTCTACCTGCCGCTCGCGCACGACTATCCCGGCGCGCCGGAGCAGATCGGCGTGGAGAAGGCCCTGCGCCTGCTGCGCGCCTGGCTCGAGCGCGCCGACCGGCCGAAGGTGGCGCAGAACGTGAAGTTCGTCATGCACGTGCTGGCGAACCACGGCGTGCAGCTCGCCGGCGCGGTCCACGACGCGCTGCTCGAGTCCTACGTGCTCGAGGTGCACGAGCGGCGCGACCTCGGCGTGCTCGCCTCCCGCCACTGCGGCTGGACGATGCTCGCGCTCGACGAGGTGACCGGCAAGGGCGTCTCGCGCATCGGCTTCTCCGAGGTATCGGTGGATCGCGCGACGCAGTACGCGGCCGGCGTGGCGGACTGCGCGCTCGCCCTGCACGAAGTGCTGTCGGAAAGAATCGCGAAGGACCCGCAGCTGCAGTTCGTCTACGGCGGCATCGAGATGGCGGTCCTGCCCGTCCTGCAGCGCATCGAGCGGAACGGCGTGCTGCTCGACGCCGCGAAGCTCGAGCGGCAAAGCCACGAGCTCGGGCTGGAGATCCTCGCGAAGGAGCAGCAGGCCTACGCGATCGCCGGCGGGCCGTTCAACCTCGGCTCGCCGAAGCAGATCCGCGAGATCCTCTTCGAGCGGCAGAAGCTGCCGGTGAAGAAGAAGACGCCGACCGGCGAGCCGTCGACCGACGAGGACGTGCTGGCGGAGCTCGCGCTCGACCATCCCCTGCCGAAGCTCATCCTGGACGTCAGGGGCCTGACGAAGCTCAAGTCCACCTACACCGACAAGCTGCCGAAGGCCGTGAACGCGGACACCGGCCGGGTGCACACGAACTACTCGCAGACCACCGCGGTCACCGGGCGCCTGTCGTCGAACGACCCGAACCTGCAGAACATCCCGATCCGCACGCCGCAGGGGCGGCGGATCCGCGAGGCGTTCATCGCGCCGCCGGGCCGGCGCATCGTCTCGGCCGACTACTCGCAGGTCGAGCTGCGGATCATGGCGCACCTCTCCGGCGACGAGAACCTGCGCCGCGCCTTCCGCGAGGGCGAGGACGTGCACCGCGCCACCGCGGCGGAAGTGTTCGGCATTCCGCTCGACAAGGTCGGCGACGACGAGCGCCGGGTGGCCAAGGTGATCAACTTCGGCCTGATCTACGGCATGTCGGCCTTCGGCGTGGCGCAGAACCTGGGCATCGACCGCGGGACCGCGCAGACCTACGTGGACCGCTATTTCGCCCGCTTCCCGGGGGCGAAGCGCTACATGGACGAGACGCGCGAGCGGGCGCGCACCCAGGGCTACGTGGAAACGGTGTTCGGGCGCCGGCTGTGGCTGCCCGAGATAAAAAGCGGCGCGCCGGTTCGCCGCCAGGCCGCCGAGCGCGCGGCGATCAACGCGCCGATGCAGGGCACCGCGGCGGACCTCATCAAGCTCGCCATGGTGGCCGTGCAGCGCTGGCTCGACGAGGCGAAGCTGCAGGCGCTGATGATCATGCAGGTGCATGACGAGCTGGTCCTGGAGGTCCCGGAAGCCGAGCTCGAGCAGGTGAAGACGAACGTCCGCTCGCTCATGCAGAACGTCCACAAGCTCGACGTGCCCCTGGTCGTGGACGTCGGCGTGGGCAACAACTGGGACGAAGCGCACTAGCCGCCGCCGTGGCTCCGACGGTGCTCAGCGAAGCCCGCGCACGACGTCTCTGGCTGCACGCGCAAAAGCTCGACGAGCACTCGCCCTTCGGCGATGGACCGCAGGCCGCGCCCGCCGCCGTCGCGCACCTCGGCTACGTGCAGATCGACACCATCCACGTCGTCGAGCGCTGCCACCACCAGATCCTGTACACACGCATCCCCGGCTACCGGCGCTCGCACCTGCACCAGGCGCAAGCCGTCGACAAGACGGTGTTCGAGTACTGGACCCACGCGCTGTCGTACGTGCCGACGCGCGACCTGCGCTTCTTCGTCGCCGACATGCGGCGCGAGCGGCTCGTGCGCAGCGCCTGGTTCGGCTCGGTGAGCGAAGCGGACATGCGCAAGGTCCTGCGCCTGCTAAGGAGCCAGGGCCCGCTCACCATCCGCGACATCGACGACGACGTGCTGGTGGACAAGCTGCATGCCTGGGGCAGCCGCAAGCCCTCCAAGCGCGCGCTGCAGCTCGCGTTCTACGGCGGCGTCGTCACCGTGAGCCGGCGCAGCGGCATGCTCAAGACCTACGACCTCGCAAGCCGGCATTTCGGCTGGAAGCGCCCGCCGAAGGCCGCCCCGGAGCGCGAGACGCTCGACTACGTTCTCGAGCGCGCGCTGCGCTCGCAGGGCGTCGTCAGCCTCGCCTCGATCTGCCATCTCGACGCCGGCCGCAAGACCGCGATACGGAAGCTCATCCAGTCACGTGTCCGCCGCGGCGAGCTCGTGCCGGTTTCGCTGGCCGGCGCGGAGCATTGGGCGACCCCCGAGCTCCTCGATCTCAAGCTTGGGGACGCGGGGAGCCTCGTACACATCCTTTCGCCCTTCGACCCGCTTGTGCTGCAGCGCAAGCGCCTCGAGCTTTTCTTCGGCTACGCGCACGTCTTCGAGGCCTACGTGCCGAAGGAGAAGCGGCGCTATGGGTACTTCACCCACCCGGTGCTGGCCGGCGACGAAATCGTCGCGGTGCTCGACCTCAAGACCGACCGGGAGCGGCAGAAGCTCCTCGTGCAGCAATGGACCTGGATCGCGCGAGGATCGCGCCGCGAGCACAAGCGGCGCATCGAGGAAGCCCTGCACCGCTTCGTGCGCTTCCAGCTCGCGCGCGACTAGAGCAGCGCGCCGAACACCTTCTTGATGATGCTCGTCCCGGTGCCGACCGGATCCTTGCGGATCTTCTTCTCCTCCTCGCCCACCGCCACGAACAGCCCTTCCAGGGCGCGCTGGGTGACGTACTCGTCCAGGTTGGCGTGCTCCTTCTTCAGCAGCCCCATCGAGGCGCCCTTCTCCGCATAGTCGTTGTATTTGCGCGCGAGGCCGACCCGTTGCGTCGACTTCTTCACGATCGGCAGGAACCGGTCGTGCAGCTGCTGGCTCGTCGCGCGCTGGAAGTACTGCGTGCCCGCGGTATCGCCGCCGGTGAGGATCGCTTTCGCGTCCTGGACCGACATCCTGCGTACCGCGTCGACGAAGAGCTGGCGCGCCTCCGGCACCGCGGCTTCGGCGGCGCGGTTCATGGTGAGCACCAGTTCGTCCGCGTACCTGCCCATGCCGACGCGGCGCATGAGCCGCTCGGCGCGCTGCAGCGACTCGGGCAGCGGAATCTTCACCTGCGGGTTGAGGAAGAAGCCGTCCTCGCGGCCGAGGCTCGCGACGGCGGCCTGCGCGCCCTTCTCGAGCGCCGCCTTGAGGCCTGCCGTCGCGTCCCGGCCGGTGATCCGGTCCAGCTGGGCCATGGCGGGTGCGACCGCGAGCAGCATCGCGCCGACGAGAATGAGCCGGGTCATGAACATTGCGACGAAGCTTATCGCCGCGCTCGGCGTGCTGGCAATCGGCGTCTTCGCCGCTTTCCTCGCCGTCCCGCACCGGCCGGCCGCCGAAGCGCGCGTCACGATGCTCGACGGCCGCACGGTGCCGCTCTCGGAGCTGCGCGGGAAGGTCACGGCCGTGAACTTCTGGGCCACTTGGTGCGGCGTGTGCGTCAAGGAGATGCCCAGGATGTCCGAGGCGTGGCGCAAGCACTCGCCGCGCGGGTACGAGATGATTGCGATTGCGGTGCGCGACGACGAGCGCGCCGTGGCGCAGTTCGCCGAGCGCGAAAGGCTGCCTTTCAAGGTGGCGATGGACACCGGTGAGGCCGCGCAGCGCTTCGGCAACGTGCGCATCACGCCGACCACGTTCATCATCGACAAGAAAGGCCGCATCGTCCGGCGCTTCGTGGGCGAGCCGCCGTGGCAGGAGTTCGACCGCGTGATCGAGAAAGCGCTGGCCGAGCCGGCCTAGGGAGCGCCTCGGGAGCTTCTTTGCTGGTCAGGTGCGGAGGTCAGGCGGTCTTCGCCTCGCGGCGGCCGAGCTCGCGCATCATGGCGTCGCGCATCACGAACTTCTGCGGCTTGCCGGTGGCAGTGAGGGGAAATTCGGCGACGAAGCGGATGAAGCGCGGCACCTTGTAGCGGGCGATCCGGCCGTCGCAGAATGACCGGATTTCCTCCTCGCTCGCGCTGGCGCCGGGCTTGAGGACGATCCAGGCGCAGACCTCCTCGCCCAGGCGCGGATCGGGGACGCCGAAGACCTGGACGGCCTGCACCTTGGGATGCTGGAACAGGAACTCCTCGACTTCGCGCGGGTAGACGTTCTCGCCGCCGCGGATCAGCATGTCCTTCACCCGGCCGACAATGTTGCAGTAGCCCTCCGCGTCGAGCGTCGCCAGGTCGCCGCTGTGCATCCAGCCCGCGGCGTCGATCGCTTCGCGCGTTTGCTCCGGCTCGTCCCAGTAGCCGCGCATGACCAGGTAGCCGCGGGAGCAGAATTCGCCCGGCGTGCCGACCGGGACGATGCGGCCCTGCGCGTCGACGATCTTGGCTTCGACGTGCGGCTGGATGCGGCCGACGGTCGAGACCCGGCGCTCGAGCGGGTCGTCGATGCTCGATTGGAAGGATACCGGGCTCGTCTCGGTCATGCCGTAGGCGATGGTCACTTCCTTCATGTGCATCTCGCTCACCACGCGGCGCATGGTCCCGATCGGGCACGGCGCGCCCGCCATGATCCCGGTGCGCAGCGACGAGAGCTCGTATTTGCGGAAGTCGGGATGGTCGAGCATCGCAATGAACATCGTCGGCACGCCGTGCAGCGCGGTGCAGCGGTGCTTCTGGACCGCGGCCAGCGTCTCGCCCGCATCGAAGCCCTCCCCCGGGAAGACCATCGCCGCGCCCGAGGCGGTGCAGGCGAGCACGCCGAGGACCATGCCGAAGCAGTGGTAGAGGGGCACCGGAATGCACAGCGCATCGCGCTCGCCGAGGTTCATCGCCTTCGCGCTGTAGCGCGCGTTGTTGACGATGTTGAAGTGCGAGAGCGTCGCGCCCTTGGGCGCCCCGGTGGTGCCGCTCGTGAACTGGATGTTGATCGCGTCGTCCGGGTCGAGCGCTGCCGACAGCCGGTCGAGCCGGTCGCGGTGCGCCGGCCCGGCAAGCTTCGTCAGCGCCTCGAACGACCTTACGCCCTTGGGCCGGTCCGCTTTTCCGATCATGACGACATGCTGGAGATCCGGAAAAGCGGACAAAACCAGGGGAAAGCTCGGATCGAGCTTGTCCAGCTCGGGAATCAGGCTCCTGAGCATCCCGAGGTAGTCGCTCGACTTGAACTTCGGCGCGAGGATCAGCGCTCGGCAGCCGGACTTGTTGAGCGCAAACTCGAGCTCCGAGGTGCGGTAGGCCGGGTTGATGTTGACCAGGATCGCACCGATCCGGGCAGTGCCGAATTGCGTGAGGAGCCACTCCAGGCAGTTCGGCGCCCAGATGCCCACCCGGTCGCCGCGGCCGATGCCGAGGGCGAGCAGGCCTGCAGCGACTTCATCAGAGCGGCGCTTGAGGTCGTGCCAGCTCAGGCGCTCGCCGCTGGCCGCGAACACCGCCGCATCGCGGCCGCCCTGGCGCAGCACGGCGCGTTCCAGAAGCTGCGGCACGGTCATGAACTTCAGCGCGTCGTCGGCCGCACCCGAGACGTAGGACGTGCCGCCGTGCGGGCGGAGCGTTTCGCTTGCTTCCTTCTTCAGCCAGCCGGAATTGAACGGATTGTCCAGAAAGAGGCCCTAGAACTCGCGCCAGTCACCCAGCTGCTCGAAGGCGTGCGCGGCGCGATAGATCGTCGACTCGTTCCAGTACTTGCCGACCAGCATCATGCCGATGGGCAGGCCCTGGCTCATGCCGCAGGGCACGTTCATCGCCGGGTGTCCGGTCACGTCGAAGGGAGAGGTGTTGCCCAGCATCTCGAAGGCGCGCTGGCAGTAGAGCGCGATGGAGGCGTTCGCGTCTGGAATCGGCGTCGCCTTCATGCGCAGCGTCGGCATGAGGAGCAGGTCGTAGCGCGCGAAGGTGTCGTCGTAGGCTTTACGCAGCACGCGGGAGAGGTTCTGCGCCTTGGCGTAGTAATGCCCTCGATAAGCGCGCAGGAAGTATTCCCCGCCCAGCATGCATGCCTTGAGCGCGGGCGAAAGCTCGTTTGCGCGCTGGCGCCAGTTGGCGTGCGCATCCAGCAGGCTGGTGGTGTAGAGGCCCTTCCAGTTAAAGCCCATGCCGTTGCCGTGCATCATCTGCACCATCAGGCCCTCGAGCCCGATGGCCGTCCAGATCGCCTGGCCGTCGAGGTGCATCGGGATCGACACTTCGTCGACCGTGGCGCCGAGGCCGCGCAGCCGCTCGGCCGCCTGGCGCACTTTCTGGTCGACGTCGGCCTCGCTCTCGGGCGCGCCGAAGCCTTCCTTGAGGACGCCGATGCGCAGGCCCGCCACGCCGCGCCCGAGCGCGTTCGTATATTTGTCCACCCGCACGTCGTACTGGCGCGGGTCGAGGCCGTCGGCGCCGGCGATGACTTCGAGGAGGAGCGCGTTGTCGGCGACGCTGGTCGTCATGGGACCCAGGTGATCGAGGGTCGATTCGATCGGCATCGCGCCGGTATAGGGCACCAGGCCGTGCGTTCCCTTCATGCCGTAGACGCCGCACCAGGACGAGGGCATGCGGATCGAGCCGCCCTGGTCGCCGCCGATCGCCATCTCGACTTCGCCCGCGCCCACGAGGGCGCCGCAGCCCGACGACGAGCCGCCCGCAGAGTAGCCGTGCTTGTACGGGTTGTGAGCCGGACCGTGCGCGTTGGTATGGCTGCCGCCGGAGAGGCAGAAATATTCGCAGTGCGCCTTGCCGACGATCGTCCCGCCGGCATCGAGGATGCGCGTGGCGACCGTCGCGTCCAGGTCCGGCACGTAGCCGTCGAGCGTGGAAGCGCCGTTCATGAGCGGCACGCCGGCGAGGCAGATGTTGTCCTTCAGCACGACCTTCTTCCCGAGCAGCGGTCCCGAGGGCGCGCCGCGCACTTCCGTCTTCACGGCCCATGCGCCGAGCGTGTTCTCGGCTGCTCCGGGTCGATAGCCCGGCGTGCGCGCATATTTCACCGGCGGCAGGTTGTCCGGATACTGCTGCACCCGGTCATAGGCCTGGAAGGTGGACTCCAGCACGTCGAGGTACTGCTGCACCTCGTTGTCGGACATGCTCATGTGCAGCGAGGAGACGATCTCCTTCATCTGCTGGAGGGACGGTCGCTTCACGGATGCCATGGCTGCTCCTGCTGCGCTCGGGGTGATGGCGGGTGGCGGGGTGTTGTTCGAAGCTCTTGCTGCAAGATCATTCACTGGAGAGCGCACGGAGGGCTGGCTGCTGCGGGAGAGCCTGACCGAACCCATGCCGAGCGCGTCGGCCAGCGCGCTGCCGGCCGCGTTCGGGTCCAGTTCCCGCTCAATGCGGCCTCTCTCCATTACGGCGATGCGCGTCGCGACGTCCAGAACCAGGTCGAGGTTCTGCTCGACGACCACGAGGGCGAGGCCGGCCTCCTTGCGCAGGCGCGAGAGCGTTCGGCCGATCTCGTGGATGATCGAGGGCTGGATGCCCTCCGATGGCTCGTCGAGGAGCAGGATCCAGGGATTGGGCACCAGCGCGCGCGCGAGGGCCAGCAATTGCTGCTCGCCGCCGGAAAGGGAGCCGCCGCGCCGCTCGAGCAGGGGCGCCAGGCGCGGAAAGAGGCCAAGCACCCGGTCGACCGCCTCCTGCTCCTCCTCGTCGGAGGCGCCGGTCCAGGCGAGGCGCAGGTTCTCGAGCGCGCTCAGGCCCGGGAGGATCCCGCGCCCTTGCGGTACGTAGGCGAGGCCGCGCCGGCTTCGCACATGCGCAGGCTCGCGGGTCATGTCGACGCCGTCGATGCTGATCAGCCCGCCGGTGGCAGGCAGGAGACCGACGATGGTTTTGAGGAGCGTCGTCTTCCCCATGCCGTTATGGCCGACGATGCCGAGCGCCTGGCCCTCGTCGACGCGCAGCGAGACGCCGTGCAGGACCGGCACGTGCCCGTAGCCTGCGCGCAGGTCGTGCACCTCCAGAATCGTCTTTGCGGAAGCTTGTCGGGCGACCGGTACGGCCGATTCGGCGGTCATGCGGCGCGGTTCCCTATGTAAACCTCGCGCACCCGGGCGTCATTGAGCACCTGGCCGGCCGGCCCCTCGATCAGGACGGAGCCGCGATTGAAGACGGTGACGTTGCTGCCGAGCATGCGCACGAACTCCATGTCGTGGTCCACGACGATGAGCGAAGAGGTCTGGTTGATGCGCCGGATGATGCCGGCGAGGCGCTCGACCTCCGGGCCGGTCATGCCGGCGGCGGGCTCGTCGAGCAGCACCAGCCACGGATGCTGGACGAGGACGACGCCGATCTCGACCATCTGCCGCTGGCCGTGGGCGAGCTCGCCGACCAGGCGCCGCGCAAGATCGTCGATGTGCAGCTCGGCGAGCGTCTCATCCACCACCGCCTTGCTTCCCGCCCAGCCGTGGACGCGGCGCGCCGCGAGCCAGACGTTCTCGTGCACCGTGAGGCCATTCATTACCGAGGGAACCTGGGTCTTGATCCCGACGCCGAGCCGCACGATCTCGTGGCTCGGCCAGCCCGTGACGTCGGTGCCGCGGATGAGGACTCGGCCGTTCTCATGGTTGAGCCGGTACTGGCCGGTAATGCACTTGAAGAAGGTGCTCTTGCCCGCGCCGTTGGGCCCGATGAGGCAGCGCAGCTCGCGCTCCCGCAGCGAGAAGTTGACGCGGTCGACGGCCACCACGCCGCCGAAGCGCATGGTGAGGTCGAGCGTTTCGAAGACCGCGCTCACGAAGCGCGCTCGGCCGAGGCAGCGGCAGGGCCCAGCTTGCGGCGGGCACCCGCGACGCGTGCGCGGCCCCGTGTGCGCAGGCCCCACCAGGCCTGCACGGAGGGCACGACGCCGCGCCGGAAGCCCAGCACCACGACGATGAGCACGAGCCCCAGCACCAGCGAGTTGTCGATGACGGTTTGCTGGCCGAGGTAGAGCTTGATGGTCCCGAGCACCATTGCGCCGAGGATCGGGCCAATGAGGGTGCCCAGGCCGCCGACCAGCACCCAGATGAGCACCTCCGCGGTCTGGCGCAGTCCGAGGACGTCGGGCGTCACGATCTCGGCCCAGTTGGCGAAGAGGCAGCCTGCGAGGCCGGCCATCGCGGCGCTAAGCGTGAATACCACCGTCTTGCAAGCCGGGACGTTGTAGCCCATCAGCTCGCAGCGCGCTTCGTTCTCGCGGATGCCGACCATGATGCGGCCGAACGAGCGCGCCAGGATCCAGCGCGAGAGCAAATAGCAGCCGAGCAGCGCCGCGACACAGACGTAGTACAGCGGGATCCCGGTAAGCGTGACCTCGGGAAGGCCGGGCACATTGAGGACCTGGAAGCCGAGAATGCCGTTGAAGCCGCCCAGGCGCGCCGCGCCGAGGCGGTACGCTTCGCCGGCGGTGGCGCTCATGAAGTTGAACAGGATGAGCGTGACGACCAGCGTGATGACGCCCATGTAGACGTCGCTGATGCGGCCGTAGAACATCATCGCGCCGATGATGGCCGCGGCGATTGCGGGAACGAGGATGGCGAGCAGCAGGGGCACCGTGCTCTCGCCGATGTTTACCGCCGCGATCGCGTAAGTGTAGGCGCCCAGGCCGAACCAGGCCGCGTGCCCGAAGCTGAGCAGGCCGGCATAGCCCCACATGAAGCCGAGCGACAGGGCAAACAGCGCCCAGACGAGCAGCAGCGTCATCGTATAAGTGTCGAAGGCGAGCGGAAGCAGCACGAGCAGCGCCAGCGCGATGAGGAACCAGCCCCAGCGCACGCTCCCCGAGGAGCGCCAGTCGCTCATGCATCCCTCCGCGCGCCCACGGTCAGGTGCCGCCGCGGAAGAAGCGCCCGGTGATGCCCTGAGGCATCAGCCGCAGCAGGATGATCGCGAGTGCCAGCATCGCGATCTCGCCGATCACCGGCGTCGAGGCAAAGGACACCACCTGGTTGATGACGCCGAAGATCACCGAGCTCGACAGGGTGCCGAGGATCACGGCCGCGCCGCCGGAGATCACGGTGATGAAGGCCTTGGCGATATAGATGCCCCCGACGGAAGGAAGCAGCCCGGTCAGCGGCGCGAGCACGCCGCCGGCGAGCCCGGACAGCGCCGCACCCGCGGTGAAAGTCACCATGTACACCTTGCCCGGGTTGTAGCCCAGCGATGCGACCACGTCCGGGCCCTGCATCGCGCCGCGGGCGATGAGGCCGGCGCGCGTGAAGCGCAACACCGCCCACATGGCGATCAGCAGCAGGATGGTGATGCCGATGATGAACAGGTTGTAGCCGCCCATCTGGTAGGTGCCGAGCTCGTAGCCCGGAATCGGCGCCGGCACGCTCACCGCGGACGAGCCGAAGATCAGCGTCACGAGGCCGATGAGCAGCAGCGACAGGCCCCAGGTGGCGAGCATGGTGTCGATGACGCGCCCGTACAGCCAGCGGATGATCAGGCGCTCGACGACCAGCCCGATGATCGCCACCACAAGGGGGGCGACGACCAGCATGGCGAAGTACAGGTTCATGCCCGCCTTGGCGCACGCGATGGTCGTGTAGCCCCCGAGCATCACGAACTCGCCGTGCGCGAGGTTGATGACGCGCATCATCCCGAACACGACCGCAAGCCCGGCGCTGATGAGCGCCAGGAATGCGATCATGTACAGGATCTCGAGTAAGACTACGCCCGCGTAGTCCACCGCTTCAGATGCTGATCTCGAACTGCTTGTTCTCTTTCGGGTTCTTGATGAGGTCGCACACCTGGGCGGTATCGGAGGGTGGGCGCTGCTTCGCCACGCTCTTGATGTTGAGCTTCTGGTTCTTCACCTCGAGCACCCGCACGTCGAGCACGCAGTGGTGCGTCTTCGCGTCGAGCTTGACGGTGCCGGCGGGTCCTTCGATGGCCGGCTCCGATTCGATCGCCTTGAGCATCGCGTTGCGATCGAGCGATCCGGCTTTCTTCACGGCCTCGGCCCAGAGCTTGATGCCCTGGTACTGCGACACGGCGAGCTCGTGGATGACCTTGGTGTCGCCGAAGCGCTTCTGCCAGGCGGCGAGGAAGGCCTTGTTGGCGGGGTTCGGGTCTTCCGGGCTGTAGTTGGCGGCGACGAGGATGCCGTCGCCTTCGGCCGGCGACAGCGCCTGGTGCTCGTTGCCGCCGCCGAAGACGGTCGACGCGAGCGGGATGCGCTTGTTCATTCCCGAGGCGGCCCATTGGCGGTAGAACGACATGTGCGCGCCGCCGATGAGGACGGAGCACACCCAGTCGGGCTTCTCCTGCTGGATCTTGGCGATGGTTGAGCCGAAGTCCGCGATGGTAAGGGGGAAGAACTCGGCCTTGACGACCGTGCCCTGGCGCTGCTTGACGTAGTGCGTGACCCACTTCGAGGTGATCTGCCCGTAGTTGTAGTCGGCCGCAATGATGTACACGCGCTTGCCCCATTGCTTCATCGCCACATCCACCACCGGCTCGTTCGCCTGCGCGGGCGTAGTGCCGGTGCAGACGGTGTTGCGGTCGCATACGCCGCCTTCGTAGAGGACGTTGTAGAAGTAAAGGGTGTTGCCGCGCGTGAAGATCGGCCGGATCGCCTCGCGCGAGGCGGACGTGATCCCGCCGTGCACGACATGCACCTTGTCCTGGCGCACCAGCTGCTGCGCGAACTTGGCGTAGGTGGCGATGTCGGACTGGCTGTCGTACTGGATCAGCTGGATCTTGCGTCCGAGGAGCCCGCCGGCGGCATTCAGCTCCTCGACCGCAAGCTGGGTCGCCTGCACCATCGGCTTGCCGTAGATGTCGAGGTTGCCCGATGCGTCGACCAGCGAGCCGAGCTTGATGGGGCCGCCGCGGCCCTTTGCCTGCGCGAACGAGCGGGTGGGAAGAGCGCCGAGTGCCGCTGCGGCGCTGCCTGCCCGCAGAAAATCACGTCGCGAAACCGTCATGTGCAACTCCTCATGGGTGGAAGTGCGCTGGGTCGAACCGTGGTTTTTGCGTGGGACTACTTCTTGTCTTTTCCGCTGGATTCGCTTGTCGGGGCCTTGGGCAAGGCGGCGGAGAAGTCGTAACCGATGGACTCGCCGATGCTCTTGAGGGCAGGCAGCTGCACCGCCATCCCGAGGATGCTGTCGAGCACCTGGTTGATCGGCGGCCGGCCGGCGCCGTCGTGGCCCGCGGCGTCGCCGCCGGAGGCGCCGGCCGTCCCGGGCGCTCCATTGAAGCCGCTCACGTGGTGGATGCGGATGCTCTCGATCTTCTCCGCGGGCTTCATCATCTGCGCCACGATCTCGGGCATCTTGTCGAGTCGATGGCGCTCCAGCTGCAGCCGGATCAGGCTGTCGCTGCGCGTGTTCTCGGCGGCGATCAGCGCCGAGGTGCCTTCGGATTCGGCGAGCAGGCGCAGCCGCTCGGACTCGGCGCGGGTTCGCACCGCTTGCGCATCCGCCTGCGCCCGCTTGATCACCACTGCGGCGTCGCTGCCGGCCTTGGCTTCGTCCACCTCTCCCTGCTCCTGTACGCGCTTGAGGGCGATCTCGCGGGAGCGGTCCGCCATCGCGCGCTCGCGCTCGGTCTGTACGTGTTCCTGGGCGAGGATCAGCTCGGCGCGGGCGCGCTCGGCCTCGGCCTGGGCTTTCGCCTCCTCGGCGTGCTTGGCGGCGAGCCGGATCGCGGCGCCGACCTTGTTGGCCTCCGAATCGAGCTGGGCGGCGATGTCCAGGGCGCGCAGCTCCCGGCCTTTGGCGATGTCGAGCGCCTTGGTCTCCTTCTCGCGGGTGATGCGGGCATTCTCGCTCGCGCTCATGGCTTCCTCGCGGGCCTTGGCGGCCTCGGCGTCGCTCGCCGCCTTGATCTTCTCGATGGCGAGGCGCTGGCCGATCTGCGCCTGCTCCTCCTGCTGCTCCAGGTTCAGGCGCTGCTTGGTGGCGTCGAGCTGGGTCTGGCGCACGGCGATGTCGGCCTCGGCCTCGATCTCGGTGCGCTTCTTCTTGTTGGTGGTGATGATCTCGGACAGCTTCCTCATCCCCACCGCGTTGAAGGCGTTGTTCTCGTCGAGCGCGGCGAAGGGCGCCTGGTCGAAGCGCGTGAGCGACACCGACTCGAGGAGCATCCCGTTCTGCGTCAGATTCTCGCGGATGAGCGCGCCGACGTGCTGCACGAACTCGCCGCGGCGCTCGTGCAGGCTGTCCATGGACTCGGCGGCGACGACCGCCTGCAGGGCGCCGACGAAGCGGCCCTCGAAGAGGTTGCGGATGCCCTCGGGATTGAGCGCGCGCGCGCCGATCGCCTGGGCGGCGGTGGCGACGCCCTCGGCGCTCGGCTGCACGCGCACGTAGAACTCGAGCTCCACGTCGACCCGGATGCGGTCGACGGTGATCAGCGACTTGTCGCCGGTGCGGCGGACCTCGACCCGGTTGGTCCGCATGTTGATTTCCTCGACCTTGTGCAGGAAGGGAAGGGAGAGGCAGCCGCCCGACAGGACGATCTTCTGGCCGCCGAAGCCGGTACGCACCAGCGCGACGTCGCGAGTCGACTTGCGGTAGAACCGGTTGAGGAACGCCACCGCGACGGCGATGACGACGATTGCGACGATTAGCCCGAACAGCCACGCCAGAACGATCATCGTCTCTCCCTACGCGCGTTTTATTGCCGGCTTGCTCAGGTCACGATAATCAAGCAGGGTAGAAATGTCAAAGCCCGATGCGAGCCTCCGAGCGCACGACGTGAGCGTCGCGGGCCTGCCGGTCGGCGTGGTAGGAAGAGCGCACCATGGCGCCGATGGCGGCATGCCTGAACCCCATGGCGAGGGCCTCTTTCTCGAAAATCGAGAAAGCATCGGGATGCACGTAGCGCTCCACCGGGAGGTGGTGCGGCGAAGGCTGCAGGTATTGCCCGATCGTGAGCATGTCCACGCCGTGCGCGCGCAGGTCGCGCATCACCGCGAGGATCTCCTCGTCGGTTTCGCCCAGGCCGACCATCAGGCCTGACTTGGTGGGCACGGCCGGCGCGGCTTTCTTGAAAAAATCGAACAATTTCAGGGAGTGCTGATAGTCCCCGCCCGGGCGCGCCTGGCGATAAAGGCGCGGCACGGTCTCAAGGTTGTGGTTCATCACGTCCGGCGGCGCGGCGGCGAGGATCTCGAGCGCACGGTCGAGGCGGCCGCGGAAGTCGGGGACCAGTATTTCTATGGTCGTCCCGGGTGAGATTGTTCTGACTGAATTGATGCATTCGACAAAATGCCCGGCGCCGCCGTCCCTCAGGTCGTCGCGATCGACGCTCGTGATCACCACATAAGAGAGCTTGAGCGCCGCAATGGTCTCGGCGAGGTGGCGCGGCTCGTCGGCGTCGGGCGCGAGCGGCCGGCCGTGCGCCACGTCGCAGAACGGGCAGCGGCGCGTGCAGATGTCGCCGAGGATCATGAACGTCGCCGTGCCCTTGCCGAAGCACTCGCCGATGTTCGGGCACGAGGCTTCCTCGCAGACGGTATGCAGGTTCTGCTCGCGCAGGATGCGCTTGATGTCGTGGAATCGGGAATCCGGCGCGGCGGCGCGCACGCGGATCCAGGGCGGCTTGGGCAGGGCGGGCTTCCCCACCACCTTGATCGCGTACTTCTCGAGGATGCGGGAGGTCTTCTTCCCGCCCTTCTGCTTGACCCCGGCTTCACTCACGGTCGAGCCTCGCCGCGAGGCTTTTCACGAGGTCCTTTCCCATGCGGGATGGCGACTGTGAAAAGCCCAGCTCTTTCGTCTGGACTACCTTGAGGCCGGGATAGCCGCAGGGATCGATCGCCGAGAAAGGCGAAAGGTCCATGTCCACGTTGAGCGAAAGGCCGTGGTACGAGCGCCCGCGCGCGACGCGGATCCCCAGCGCCGCCACCTTGGCGCCGTCCACGTAGACGCCCGGCGCGCCGGGCCGCCGCTCGCCCTGCCCGAGAAGGTCGATCACCGCCTGCTCGAGGAGCCAGACGAAGCGCTTCACCTTGATGCCGCGGCGCGCGAGGTCGATGAGGGCGTACAGGACGACCTGGCCGGGCCCGTGATAGGTGATGTCGCCGCCGCGGTCGGAGCGCACGACCGGGATGCCGTTGGGCACGGCGCGCGCCTCGGCGCCTTGCCCCAGCGTATAGACCGGCGGGTGCTCGACGAGCCACAACTCGTCCTCGGTCCGCTCGTCACGCGAGCGGGTAAAGCCCCGCATCCGGGCGAGCACGTCCTCGTAGGGCGAGAGGCCGAGCTCGCGCACGCGGATCGCTTCGATGACCGTCACAGGACCATCACCACCGAGGGATGGTCGCACAGCTCCTGGTAGAGCGCGTCGAGCTGCGCCCGCGAGACGGCGCGGATGACGCAGGTGACGCTCAGGTACTTGCCCTGCCGGCTCGGCCGCATGCCGATGCTCGCCGGGTCGAAGTCCGGCGCGTGGCGCAGCACGATCTCCATGACCCCCTGCGCGAACCCGGGTTCCTTACGTCCCATGACCTTGATGGGAAAGTCGCACGGGAAGGCGAGCGGTGAGCCGTCCTCGGCCATGCCCCGCTATGCCGAAGCGGTCTCCCGCTTCCCGGCCCGCATGACCTTCTGCTTGAACTCCTGGTAGAGCTGGTACACGCGGCGGAACACCGGGCCGGGCCGGCCGTCGCCGACCTTGCGGCCGTCCAGCTCGACGATCGGGAACACTTCCTTGGACGAGGAGGTGACCCACACCTCGTCGGCGCCGCGCACCTCGGCTTCGGCGACGTCGCGGATTTCGATCGCCAGGCTGTTCGCGCGCGCGAGCTCTACCACGACGTCGTAGGTGACGCCGGGCAGGATGAGGTTGCTCTTGGGCGGCGAGACGACGGTGCCGCCCTTCACGATGAACACGTTGGACGACGACGCCTCGGTGAGCCTGCCGTCGCGGAACAGGATCGTCTCGGTGGCGCCGGCCTGCGCGGAGAGCTCGCGCAGCAGGCAGTTGCCGAGGAGCGAGGTCGACTTGATATCGCAGCGCAGCCAGCGGTTGTCCTCGGCGCTGATCGCGCGGCCGCCCTTCTCCACCTGCTCCGCCGGGGGCGGCACGAGCGGGTTCGACATGACGAACACCGTCGGCTCGGCGTTCTTCGGAAAGGCGTGGTCGCGCTTCGCGACGCCGCGCGTGACCTGGAAGTACACGCTCTGGTCGTCGAACGACTGCGCATCGACGATGCGGTAGACGACGTCGCGCCACTGCGCGCGGGAGAACGGGTTGCGGATGCCGGTCGCGCCGAGGCTGCGCTCGAGGCGCGCGAGGTGCTCCTCGAGGCGGAACGCGACGCGCGAGTAGACCGGCACAACCTCGTAGACGCCGTCGCCGAAGATGAAGCCGCGGTCGAGCACCGGGACCTTCGCCTCTTCGATGGGGAGGACCTTGCCGTTCAGGAAAACCATGCTCATGGCGCGCCTTTCTTCACTTCAACCACAGCCTCAGTGTATCCCACGCGCGACCGAGGAGGCCCGCGGCGGCGACCGGCTCGAGCGCGATCACGGGATACTCGCCGAGCGGCTTGCCATCGTGCGTGACGCGCAGCGTGCCCACGCGCTGCCCGGCCGCGACCGGGGCAACGAGCGGCTGCTGCGAGAGCAGCTCCGACTTCAGCTTGTCGGCGTCGCCCTTGGGCACGGTGATCACCAGGTCGCCCTTGAACCCGGCCTTGACGGTGCGCGCCGCGCCCTTCCACACGTCGAGCGAGCGCACGGCCTCGTTCGCTCCGTGCAGCTTCACGCTGTCGAAGAACTGGTAGCCCCAGTTGAGCAGCTTCTGCGACTCCTGCGCGCGCGTGGCTTCGGAGGTGGAGCCGACGAGCACCGACAGCATGCGGCGCTCGCCGCGCTTCGACGATGCGACGAGGCAGTAGCCCGCCGCTTCCGTGTGGCCGGTCTTCACCCCATCGACCGTCGGATCGACCCACAGCAGCCGGTTGCGGTTCGGCTGCGTGATGTTGTTGTAGCGGAACTCCTTCTGCGGGTAGTACTGGGCGTAGTAGTCCGGGAAGTCACGGATCAGCGCGGAGGTCAGCAGGTACAGGTCGTGCGCGGTGCTGTAGTGCTGCGGGTCGGGCAGTCCCGAAGCGTTGCGAAAGCTCGTACCCTTCATCCCGAGCCGGTCCGCTTCGCGGTTCATCATCTGCACGAAGACGTCCTCGTTGCCCGCGACCGCTTCGGCCAGCGCGATGCAGGCGTCGTTGCCCGACTGCACGACCATGCCGCGGATCAGGTCGTCGACCGCGACCTGCGTGCCGACGCGGATGAACATGCGCGAGCCGGGCGCGCGCCACGCGCGCTCCGATACCGTCACCTGCTGGCCAAGCGAGAGCTTCTTGTCGCGCAGCGCCTGGCACACCAGGTAGGCGGCCATGATCTTGGTCAGCGACGCCGGCTCGACCCGCTCGTCGGCTTTCTGCGCGGCGAGCACCTGGCTGCTGGAAAGGTCGACCACCACCCAGGAGCGGCCGATGACCGAAGGCGGCTGCGGCGCGGCGGCGTGCGCGAGCCCGCAAGCGAGAAGAGCGATCAGGAGGAGATGGTGCATGGGCCTGCCGGAAAAGGGGCGGATTATAAGGGCGGCAATGTGACTTGCTGCTAGCGCACGACCACGAAGCCCTTGAGGTTGAGCTGCGTCTCGATGCGCTCCACGACGGCGCGCGCCGCGTCCTGCGATTCATAGGGGCCGACGTGCAGCCGCCAGAGGTTGCCGATCGACAGAACCTGGAGGCTCTCGGCGGCGAGCTCCGTTGCAACGCGCGCGCGCAGGTCCTCGGCGTTGTCGCGCGACGAGAACGCGCCGACCTGGATGAACACGTTCCCTGCCTGCTTCTTCGCCGCTTCGCCCGGCAGCACGCTTTCCACCTCGACGCGCGCGCTGCCCGCGCCGATATAGCCGAGGCGGTGCGCGGCGGCGTAGGAAAGGTCGATGATCCGGTCGGCGTGGAACGGCCCGCGGTCGTTGATCCGCACGACGACGCTGCGCCCGTTCGCGAGGTTTGTGACGCGCGCGTAGCTGGGGATCGGCAAGGTCTTGTGCGCCGCGGTCATCCCATACATGTCGTAGACCTCGCCGCTCGAGGTCTTCTGGCCGTGGAACTTCTTTCCGTACCAGCTCGCGACGCCCTGCTCCTTGTACGGCTGCACCGTCGACATGGGCGCATAGCCGCGCCCGAATACCGTGTAGGGGCGATTCGCCCACCGGTGCATCGGCTCCTGGCGCGGCTCGGCGTCGGGGATCTCGGCAAGATTTGCCGGCGGCTTGTCCCCCGGGCCGTCGTCCTTGTAGTAGCCGCCGGGGCGCCGGGGCTCGGGCACGGGCTGGGCAGTGTCGGTCCGCTCCGGCGCGGACGCGCACGCGCCCAGGAGAAGCAGGACGGGAAAGGCCGCGTTCCTCAAGCCTCGAACACCACGTTCCCGGCGACGATCGTGCAGCGCACGCGTCCCGCCAGCGAGTAGCCCATGAAGGGCGTGTTCTTGCCCTGGCTCCTGAGCGCCTCCGGCGTGAGGCGGATTTCCGCCGCCGGGTCGAAGAGCGCGAGGTCCGCCGGCGCGCCGGCGGCAAGCCGTCCGGACGCCACCCCCAGTACGCGCGCCGGATCGCAGGTGATGCGCGCGAGCGTCTTCGCGAGGCCGAGCTTCTGCGCCGCGCCCCACTTGAGCGCGAGCGGCAGGAGCAGCTCGAGGCCGGTGGCGCCGGGCTCGGCCTCGGCGAACGGCAGGTGCTTGCCATCCTCGTCGACCGGCGTGTGGTCGGAGCACAGCACGTCGATCGTCCCGTCGGCAAGGCCCGCCGCGAGCGCATCGCGGTCGCGCTCGCTGCGCAGCGGCGGCTCGAGCCGGCAGTGCGAGTCGAAATAGCCGAGGTCCCGGTCGGAAAGCAGGACATGGTGGATCGCCACGTCGCAGCTCACCGGCAGGCCTTCCGCCTTGGCGCGCCGGATCATCTCCACGGCGCCGGCGGTGGAGAGCCGGCACACGTGCACGCGCGCCTTCGTGGCGCGCACCAGCTCGAGCAGGGTCGCGAGGGCGATGGTCTCGGCGAATGCCGGGATCGCCGGCAAGCCGAGCCGCGTCGCCACATCGCCGTCGTGCGCTACGCCGCCCTTCGCGAGCCACATGTCCTCGGCGCGCAGCCAGACCGGGAAGCCGAAGGTGGCCGCATATTGCAGCGCGCGCCACAGGACCTGAGTGTCCGCGAGCGGCACATTGCCCTGCGAGAAAGCGACGCAGCCGGTCTGCGCGAGCTGCCCCATCTCGGTGAGCGCTTCTCCCGCGAGCTTCACGGTCAGCGCGCCGACGGGATAGACGCGGGCCCGCGTGAGGGCCTTGGCGCGCCGCCGCAGCATGTCGACCAGCCCCGGCTCGTCGAGCGGCGGATCGGTATCCGGCGGGCAGGCAAGGCTGGTCACGCCGCCGGCCACGGCGGCGGCCATCTCGGACTCGAGCGTCGCCTTGTACTCCTGCCCGGGCTCGCGCAGGCGCGCGGCGAGGTCGATGAAGCCGGGGGAAACCACCAGGCCATTCGCATCGATCGTCCTGTCCGCTTTCCCGCCGCCTTCCGAGATCTTTCCGTCGGTTACCCAAAGGTCCGCAACGCCGTCCCTTCCGCTCGCCGGGTCGACCACGCGCCCGCCCCTGATCAGCAGCTTCATCAGTTGCCCGCCACGATGCTCATCACCGCCATCCTCACGGCGATGCCGAAGGTGACCTGCGGCAGGATCACGGAGTGCGGGCCGTCGGCGACCGTCGAGTCGATCTCGACGCCGCGGTTCATCGGCCCGGGGTGCATCACGATCGCATCGGTCTTCGCGAGCGCGAGCTTGTCGGCGGTCAGGCCGTAGTGCTTGTTGAACTCCTGCGCCGAGGGCAGCAGCGCCCCGCGCATCCGCTCGTTCTGCAGGCGCAGCATGACCACCACGTCCGCGCCGCTCAGCCCTTCGCGCATGTCGTGGCAGACGCGCACGCCGAGGCTTTCGACGCCGTTCGGCATGAGGGTCTGCGGGCCGATGACCCGCACCTCCGGGGCGCCGAGCGTCTTCAGGCCGTGGATGAGCGAGCGCGCGACCCGCGAGTGCAGGATGTCGCCGACGATCGCCACGGTGAGGCCCGAGAAGTCCTTCTTGTAGTGGCGGATCGTGAAGAGGTCGAGCAGCCCCTGCGTCGGATGGGCATGCCGGCCGTCGCCGGCGTTGATGACGTGCTCGTGCGGCTTGACGTGCCGCGCGATCAGGAACGGCGCGCCCGAGGCCGCGTGGCGGACGATGAAGATGTCCGCCTGCATCGCCGACAGGTTCGCCACCGTATCGAGGAGCGACTCGCCCTTCGACTGCGACGAAACCGCGATGTTCAGGTTGATCACGTCCGCGGACAGGCGCTTCGCGGCGATCTCGAAGGTGGTGCGCGTGCGCGTCGAGGGCTCGAAGAACAGGTTGAATACGCTCTTGCCGCGCAAGAGCGGCACCTTCTTCACCTCCCGCTCGGTGACCCCGCCCAGCGATTCCGCCGTGTCGAGAATCTGCACCAGGATCTCGCGCGGCAGCCCCTCGATGGACAGCAGGTGCTGCAGCTCGCCGTTGGCATTGAGCTGGGGGTTACGCTGCACGGTCGCCTTCCAGCAGCAGCGCAAGCCGGCCGTCCTCGCCGCGCTTGAGCGTCAGCCGCTGCCCGGCCGGCAGCTCCAGCTTCGCGCCGCAGTGCTGCGCGCAGATCGGCAGCTGGCGGCCGCCGCGGTCGGCGAGCACCGCCAGCCGGATGCTTTCCGGCCGCCCGTAGTCGAACAGCTCGTTCATCGCCGCGCGCACCGTGCGGCCGCTGTAGAGGACGTCATCCACGAGCAGGATCTCGGCGCCGTTCACCTCGAACGGGATCTTCGTGCGCTTCGGATCGTGCTTCAGCCCGCGCGCGGTGTAGTCGTCGCGATAGAAGGCGATGTCCATGAGCCCGAGCGGCTGCCGGATCGCGAGCTGCTTGTGCAGCCGCTCGGCGAGCCACGCGCCACCCGTGTAGAGGCCGACCATCGCGGTCTTCGGCCCGACGAGCGGCTTGAGCTCGCGCACCAGCGCCTCGCAAAGCTGCTCCGCCTCAGGCAGCTTCATCGCTCATCTCGCCAAAGTATTGCTCCAGGATGAGCTGCGCCGCGACCGAGTCGATGTTCTTCCTCTTCAGGCCTTTCAGCCTGCTTTCCGCCTCGACCGAGGTAAAGCGCTCGTCGACGCGGGCCACCGGCAGGCGGTAGCGCCCTTCCAGCTGGCGCGCGAAGCGCTCGACCCGCTTGGCGAGCCGATGCTCGCCCTGCTCGGCGACCGGCAGGCCGACGACCAGGCGCGCCGGGCGCCACTCGGCCACCAGCTTCTCGATCTGCGCGAAGCCGCTCACCGCGGGCAGCGGGTGCGCGGTGTGCAGCTCCGGCTCTCCCACCGCAACGCCGATACGCCTGAGCCCGAAGTCGAATGCGAGGACGGTGCCCCGCTCAGGCATGCCCCGCCTCATCCTGCAGGCGCGCGAAGGCGATGCCGAGGAGCTCCATCGCCGCGGGCAGGCGCTCCTCCGCCGGCGTCTCGAACAGGATGCCGTCGCTCGCCTCCACGGTGAGCCAGGCGTTCTGCGAAATCTCGTGCTCGAGCTGCCCCGGGGACCAGCCGGCGTAGCCGAGCGTCACGAGCAGGCGCTGCGGGCCCTCGCCTCGTCCCACCGCTTCGAGGATGTCTTTCGAGGTGGTGAGGCCGATGCTATCGCCGACGCGCAGCGTCGACTGCCAGTTTCCGGCCGGGGCGTGCAGGACGAAGCCGCGGTCGGTCTGGACGGGGCCGCCGAAGTAGATCGGCGCGCCGGCGACCTCGCTGCCGTGCATCTCGAGCGACAGGCGCTCGAAGAGCGCCTGCAGCGTCATGTCGATGGGCCGGTTGACGACCAGGCCGAGCGCGCCCTGGTCATTGTGCTCGCAAACGTAGGTGAGGGACTTCGCAAAGTACGGATCGGCCATGTTCGGCATGGCGATCAGGAAGTGGTGCGTCAGGTTGATCGAGGACATTCGCCCACCCGGCAGTTTACCGCAGGAGTGGCTTGGAGCCCGTGCGCGCCGGAAAGTTTAGATCTCCGTCCTTTCGAAGAGGGTCAGATTTCCGTCATTTCGAAGTCTTCCTTGCGCGCGCCGCACTCGGGGCAGGTCCAGTTCATCGGCACGTCTTCCCAGCGCGTGCCCGGCGCGATGCCTTCGTCCGGCAGGCCCTTCTCCTCTTCGTAGAGGAAGCCGCAGATGAGGCACATCCAGGTCTTGTACTGCACGGTGTTCTCGGTCATCGGGAAAGCAGTCGCCGGTAAAATTCGGGGCGATAGTACCTTATGTCGCACGCCGCCTCGCCTGCTCTGGTCCTCACGTTCGCTGCATCCGATCCCACCGGCGGCGCGGGCCTGCAGGCGGACATCCTCACCATCGCCGCGCGCGGCTGCCACGCGCTCTCGGTCGTGACCGGCCTCACCGTGCAGGACACGCGCGGCGTGATTCGCCTGCAGGCGGTCGACGCGCCGCTCGTGACTGAACAGGCGCACGCCCTGCTCGCGGAGATGCGGGTCGATGCCATCAAGCTCGGCGTGCTCGCCTCGGCGGCGAACGCGACCGCCATTGCGCACATCCTCGCCGCGCACCCCGGCATCCCGGTCGTGGTCGATCCGGTGCTCGCGTCCGGCCGCGGCGACAGCCTCGCGGACGACCACCTCGTGGCGGCCCTGCGCGCAGAGATCATCCCGCGCGCCACGGTGCTGACCCCGAACAGCATCGAGGCCCGCCGCCTCGCCGGCACGCCGGAGCTCGTGAACTGCCCGGCAAAGCTGCTCGCGCTGGGCTGTCGCTACGTCCTTATCACGGGCACGCACGAGGAAGGCGCCGAGGTCGTGAACACGCTGCACGGCGCCGCGGGCGTCCTGCGCGCGGACCGCTGGCCGCGCCTGCCCGGCAGCTATCACGGCTCGGGGTGCACGCTCGCCTCGGCGCTCGCGGCGGCGCTCGCCCGCGGCATGGAGATCGGCGCCGCGGCCCACGACGCGCAGGCGTACACCTGGCAGTCGCTCGAGCGCGGGTTCCGTCCCGGCGCCGGGCAGCACCTCCCCCGCCGGACATGAAGCGCGGCCTCTACGCCATCACGCCCGACATCCCGGACCGGGGCAAGCTGCTCGACATGGTGCTCGACGCATTGGAGGGCGGACTCGCCGCTCTTCAATATCGCTGCAAGTCCCTGGAACCCTGGCAGCAGGCGAGCGAAGCGAAAGCGCTGGCGGCGGCCTGCCGCACGAGAAAGGTGCCTTTCATCCTCAACGATAGCGTCGAGCTGGCGATGGCGGCGGGTGCCGACGGCGTGCACCTTGGCAAGGACGATGGCGATGTTGCAACGGCGCGCGCGAAGCTGAAGGGAAAGCTGCTCGGCGCTTCCTGCTACAACTCCGTGGAGGCGGCGGCGGCGGCCGTCGGGGCGGGGGCGGATTATGTAGCCTTCGGCAGCGTGTTCACCTCCTCTACCAAGCCGGATGCCGTGCGCGCCGAGCTCTCGCTCTTCAACGAAGCCCGTGCGCTCGGCGTGCCGCTGTGCGCCATCGGCGGCATCACGCTGCAGAACGCGCCGCAGCTCGTCGCCGCCGGCGCCGACCTCCTCGCGGTCATCACCGACCTCTTCGATGCCCCGGACATCACCGCCCGGGCGCGCCAATACGCTAGGCTGTTCCCATGAAGAACGAGACCCTGTTCGAGCGCGCGCAGCGCTCCATTCCCGGCGGCGTGAACTCGCCCGTGCGGGCCTTCCGCGCCGTCGGCGGCACGCCGCGCTTCTTCGAGCGCGCCTCCGGCGCGTACCTCTGGGATGCGGACGGGAAGAAATACATCGACTACGTCGGCTCGTGGGGACCGATGGTCGCCGGCCACAATCCCCCGTCCGTCGTCGAAGCGGTCCAGCAGGCGGCCGCGCGCGCGCTTTCCTTCGGCGCCCCGACCGAGGCCGAGATCGAGCCCGCCGAGCTGCTCTGCCGGCTCGTGCCTTCGATCGAGATGGTGCGCGTGGTCTCCTCGGGCACCGAGGCGACCATGACCGCGATCCGGCTCGCGCGCGGCTTTACCGGGCGCGACGCGATCGTGAAGTTCGACGGCTGCTACCACGGCCATGCGGACGCGCTCCTCGTGAAGGCCGGCTCCGGCGCCCTCACCTTCGGCAACCCGAGCTCGGCGGGCGTTCCCGCCGACACCGCCGCGCACACGGTCGTCCTTCAGTACAACGACAGCGACGCCGTGAAGGCGCTGTTTTCCGCGAAGGGGCGCGACATCGCCTGCGTGATCGTCGAGCCGGTCGCCGGCAACATGAACCTGGTCCTGCCTGCGGCGGGCTTCCTCGAGACGCTGCGCGAGCAGTGCACGCGGCATGGCGCGCTGCTCATCTTCGACGAGGTGATGACCGGGTTCCGCGTCGCGCAGGGCGGCGCGCAGGGGCGCTTTGGCATCCGGCCCGACCTCACCACGCTCGGCAAGGTGATCGGCGGCGGCATGCCGGTCGGCGCGGTGGGCGGGCGGCGCGACATCATGCAGAAGCTCGCGCCGCTGGGCCCCGTCTACCAGGCGGGCACGCTTTCCGGCAATCCGGTCGCCGTGGCGGCCGGCCTCGCGACGCTCCGGCTGGTGCAGCAGGAGGGATTTCAACAACGGATCGAAGGAACCACGAGCGCCCTTGTGAAAGCGCTGCAAAGCGAGGCGCGCAGCGCCGGCGTGCCGTTCTCCGCGCAATCCATCGGCAGCATGTTCGGCATCTACTTCTCGGAACGAATCCCCGCTTCGCTGGACGACGTGATGGCGACCGACCGGGAGCGATTCAACAGATTTTTTCATGCGATGCTTGAGCGCGGCGTGTATCTCGCGCCGTCGGCGTATGAAGCGGGATTCGTATCCGCCGCTCACGGCGACGCAGAGGTGGCAGCGACGCTCGCTGCGGCGCGCGGAGCGTTTGAAACCATCCTGTAGCACAAACCTTGCTTAATACCGGTTGTCCTACCGGTATGCACAACAACATTCACGTCCGCGAGCTGTCCGGCCCCGATCGCACCGCGATGGAGCAGCACTTTCTCGCGCTGGAGGCAGAGGACCGCCGCCTGCGCTTCGGCCTGGCAATCGGCGACGCCGCGGTGCGCGACTACGTCGCCCGCATCGATTTCGGGCGCGATGCGGCCTTCGGCGTCTTTGACGACGAGCTGCACCTGCTTGCGGTCGGCCACCTCGCGCGGGGCGCGCGCCACGTGGAGCTCGGCATCTCCGTGCTGGCGGCTCAGCGCGGCAAGGGAATGGGCGGCGCGCTCCTCGCGCGGGCGCACATGCACGCCCGCAACTGGGGCGAGCGCTCCCTGTTCATGCACTGCTTGGCCGAAAACGGAGCAATGTTGCATCTCGCGCGCAGGGAGGGAATGACGATCGGCATGGACGGCGGCGAGGCCGATGCCTGGCTGGAGCTGCCGCCGGCGGACGCCTTCACGCATTTCGGCGAGGTGTTCGCGCAGCGCGTCGCGCTTTTCGACTACGCGCTGAAGGCGCAGCGCTCGTCGGCGCGCCGCCTCGCCGCCGCGCTTATACCAGAACCAGCGTTGCCAGCCCCAGAAAAATGAAGAAGCCGCCGGAGTCGGTGCAGGCGGTGATGAGCACCGACGAGCCGATCGCCGGGTCGCGCCCGAAGCGGGCGCGCAGCCACGGGATGGCGACGCCCATCGTCGCCGCGAGCACCAGGTTGAGCAGCATCGCGAGCGCCATGACGCCGCCGAGCGCCACGCTGTCGTAGAGCAGGTACGCCGCGACGCCGAGGAGCATGCCCCATACCACGCCGTTCAGCAGCGCGACGCCGATCTCCTTCGCGATGAGCTTGCGCCAGGTCGGTCCCTGGATCTGGCCCAGCGCCAGCGCGCGCACGATCATCGTGGTCGTCTGGTTGCCGGAGTTGCCGCCGATCCCGGCGACGATCGGCATCAGCGCCGCCAGCGCGACGAGGCGCGCGATCGAGCCCTCGAATGCGCCGATGACCCGCGAGGCGATGAACGCGGTGACCAGGTTGATCGCCAGCCACGACCAGCGGTTCTTGAAGCTGTTCAGCACCGGCGCGAAGATGTCCTCCTCGTGCGCGAGGCCGGCCTCGGCGCGCTGCGTCTCGGCGCTTCGCTCGCGGATATAGTCCACGACCGCGTCGACGGTGAGCCGGCCGATGAGCTTCTCCTGCGCATCGACCACCGGCGCCGAGACCAGGTCGTAGCGCTCGAACGCGCTCGCGGCGTCCTCGGCGCGGTCCTCGGGATAGAGCTTGACGCTCTCCTCGATCATGACGCTCGACACCCCGCGATCCAGGTCGGTGACGATGGCGCGCGCGAGCGGCAGCGTGCCTTTCAGGCGGTACTCACGGTCGACCACGAACAGCTGGTCCGTATGGTCGGGGAGATCGTCCAGGCGCCGCAGGTACGTGGTGGCGGCCTCGAGCGTCACGTCGTCGCGCACCGCGACGTGGTCGAAGTCCATCAGGGCGCCGACCGTGCCGTCGGGCCAGGACAGCGCGGCGCGCAGGCGCTCGCGCTCCTCCGCCGGCAGGGACTGGACGACCTCCGCCATGACCGCCGCGGGAAGGTCCTCGGCGATGTCCGCCAGCTCGTCGGCCTCCAGCGTCTCGGCGGCCGCGACCAGCTCGCGCGGGTCCATGCTGCGGATGAGCGTCTCGCGCACCGCATCGGAGACCTCGACCAGGATCTCGCCGTCGCGCTCCGCCTTGACCAGGTCCCAGACGAGCAGGCGGTCCTCGAGCGGCAGGGCCTCGAGGATGAACGCGATGTCCGCCGGGTGCAGGCGCTCCAGCCTGGCGCGCAACTCGCCCAGGTGCTGCTTCTGGACCAGTCGCTCCACGAGGTCGTGCTTCGGCATCTCCTGCCGGTGCACAAGCCCTTCGACCACCTTGTGCTTCTGCAGCAGGACCTGCACGTCGCGCAGGTTCTGGTGCAGGTCTTCGGTTTCCAGCCTCTCCACGCGCGAAGCGTGTCAGGGAATCTGCGCGGAGTCCATGCGGGCGTAGATGGTGGACACGCGGCCCGCGAGGTACGGCGTCACGCGCCCGCGCTGGTAGCGGCGCGGGCTGGGCAGCACCGACGCGAGCCACGCTGCCTGCGCGGCATTGAGCGCGGAGGCCGGAATACCGAAATGGTGGCGCGCGGCGGCCTCTGCGCCGAAGACGCCTTCGCCCCATTCGGCGACGTTCAGGTACAGCTCGAGGATCCGGCGCTTCGACAGGGTGCGCTCGAGCATCCACGTGATGACCGCTTCCTGCGCCTTGCGCAGGTACGAGCGATCGCCGGAAAGGAACAGGTTCTTCGCCAGCTGCTGGCTGATCGTCGAGGCCCCCGCGACGACCCGGCCGCGCTTCTCGTTGCGCGCGATGGCCTTCTGGATCGCCTCCCAGTCGAAGCCCTCGTGGTCGAGGAACTTCGCATCCTCCGCGGCCACCACCGCGCGCTTCAGGTGAACGGAGATCCGCTCGTAGGGCACCCACTGGTGGCGCAGCGCCGCCTTCGGGTCCACGGCGCGCAGCGTCTCGAGCCGCCGCTCCATGAAGGCGGTGCTCGCCGGATTGAACGCATTGATATAGAGGATCTGGGCGTAGAACCAAGCCTGCAGGCCGATGACGACCAGCGCCAGCGCGGCCGCCGCGTAGCCGAGCGCCTTGAGAAGGACGCGCACGCTAGCCCGCGCGCAGGTGCGCGAGTACGGCCCGGGTATCCGGGCGCACGCCCCGCCATATGAGGAAGGATTCGGCCGCCTGCTCGACGAGCATGCCCAGGCCGTCACTGGTGCGCGCCCCCGCCTTGCGTGCCGCCGCGAGGAACGGCGTATCGCGCCCGTAGACCATCTCGTAGGCGAGCGCTTCCTTACCTAAAACACCATACGGCAGCTCGATGGATTCACCGGAGAGGCCGGCAGAAGTCGCGTTGATGACCAGGTCGAAGCGGCCCGCGGGCAGGTCGGCATAACCGGCCGCGCTGGCCCCGGGAAAGCGTGCGGCCAGCGCGCGCGCTTTTTCGATCGTACGGTTGGCGATCACGAGCGAGGCCACCCCGGCGCCGAGGAGCGCGCCGACGACGCCCTGCGCGGCGCCGCCCGCGCCCATGAGCAGCGTGCGCTGGCCTTTCAGGGGATAGCCGAGGTTCCGCTCGAGATCGAACACCAGCCCGGGCCCGTCAGTCGTGTCGCCGCGGACCTGCGCGTCAAACGCGAGCGTGTTGACCGCCTGCGCGGCGCGCGCCCGCTCGCTCAGGTGCTCGCTGTAGCGGAACGCATCGCCCTTGAACGGAAGCGTCACGTTCAGCCCGCGCCCGCCGGCGGCGCGAAACGCGTCCGCCGCTGCGGCGAAGCCCCCGGGCGGCGCTTCGATCCGCCGGTACTCGAGGTCCTGCCGGCAGGCGCGCGCGAACTCGGCGTGGATCCACGGCGACTTCGAGTGCGCGACCGGATTGCCGATGACGGCGTAGAGGTCGGTCATCCGGCCGTCCCTACTCGGTCCAGATCTTGTCGCCCTGCCCGAAGAACCACGTCCGGGTGATGACCAGCAGGTCGGTGTCGCGGCGGATGCTCGTCGGAAACTTGGCGAACGGGGCGGCCATGCGCACGATCTTGAACGCCGCCGCGTCGAGGACCTTGAGGCCGGAGGAGCGGTCGAGCTCGACCGATTCCACCGAGCCGTCCGGGCGCAGCGTGACGGTGAGGCGCAGCGTGCCGTAAATCTTGCCGCGCGCCTCCGGCGGGTAGTTGAGCGTGCCGACGCGCTCGACCTTCGCGCGCCAGTCCTCCTCGTACTGCGCGAAACGGTACTCGGCCGCCCGCGCGCCGATGAACTTCTTGCGCGGGCGCTTCTGGTACTCCTCGAGTTGCTTGTCGATCTGCGCCTGTAGCCGCATGGCCGCGAGGGAAAGGTCGGCGAGGTCGCGGCCGTTCTGGGTCGCCTGCTCGGGCGCCGGCGCCTGCTTGGGCGGCGCGGGGGCCACGCGGGCGCGCGACGCCTTCGCCTGCGCGAGCAACTGCTGCTGCTGCGCCTCGAGCTGCTGCACGCGCCGCTGCGCCGCCGCGAGGTCGCGGCCCGGATTGCGCGGATCGGTGACCGGAAGCGGCGATTTCGCGCGGCGGTCCTGGTCGACGTTGCCGCCGCGATCGAGGTTGGCCTGCGCGTGCACGTCGGCCTTCACCGGCCGGTCCTTGGTCTTCGCGTTGACCAGGACGACTTCCAGCGGCGCGTTCGCCGAGTTCCAGCGCAGCGTGTCGGGAAACTTGAAGTGGACGGAAAGCAGGATCGCGTGAAGGACGATGGAGGTCGCGATCGCCGCGGCCAGCGCGCGGTCGCCTTGGGCCATCTGCCCCATCATCATCAAGTGCATTCTCACGTCTTCCCTACAAGCCTTTCATATCCCGGGCTTTTCGCCACGGATTCTAGGCCTTTCAGCGGTCGCTCGCAGGCTCTTCGGCAAGCGCCGCCTGCCCGAGGGTTTCACGGTACACGCAGGCCACCGTCCGCTCCAGGAGATCGACCGACTGCACCTCCAAGCGCACCCGCGCGCCCGGGTCCAGGGGGGGAAGGGAGGAAACCCGCGTGGTCAGCGGGACCCCCTCCATGCGCACGAGGTTCTCCCGCAGCACCACCGCGACGATCGAACGGACGTCTTCCTGCAGGAGCCAGCGCAGCGACCAGTAGCCCTCCATCGCCCGCTGGTGCTCGTCGTAACGCGCGTAGGTCACCTCGAAGGCGCGCAGCGAAGCGAGAAGCGCATCGGAGGTGCGCGTGAACGGCGGCCGGCGTCCGCTGAGCGTGGCCACCAGCTGCCACTGGTTGACCAGGTCGACGTAGCGGCGCAGCGGCGAGCTCATCCAGGCGTAGCAGGCCAGGCCCAGCCCCTCGTGCGGCTCCGGATGGACGCTCATCCGCACCTTGCCGACCGATTGCACGCGGTAGAGCGCGGCGACGTCGCGCTCGGCGAGCAGCTCGCCCCAGGACGCGTTGGCGAGGATCATCAGCTCGGAGACCAGCTTGTCGAGGGGCGAGCCGCGCGGCCGCGGCACGATGCGCACGCGCCCCTCCTCGACGTGGAACGTGTAGTCCAGCATGCCCGCCGGCGTGCTCGCCTTGCCGCGGCGCTTCTCCAGCGCCTGCGCCACGCCGAAAAGCGCGCGCAGGTCCTCTTCGTAGGGCAGTCCCGTCGTCCCGCCGGCGACGAGCCCGTGGTTCAGGACGTCGTACTCGACGTGGCGCAGGTTCGCGGCGACGCGGATGCGCTCGACCTTCGAGACATGCCCCTTCAAGGTGCCGTCCGCTTCCGAGAAGTCGGCGTAGAGGGAGACGGCGGGCCGCACCTGCCCTGCGTCGAGGGAGAACCGCGCCACCACGTCCTCCGGGAGCATCGTGTACTTGCGCCCGGGCATGTAGGCGGTGGAGAGCCGCTCGCGCGCGATCGCGTCGAGCGGCGAGCCCGGGGCGATGCCGAGCGCCGGCGCGGCGATATGCACGCCCACGCGCAGCACGCCGGGCTCGAGCCGGCGCACGGAGAAGGCGTCGTCGATCTCGGTCGTGCTGCTGTCGTCGAGGCTGAAGGCCTCGACCTCGGCCAGCGGGAGCTCTTCCGGAAGCGCAGGCAGCTCGTGCGCCGGAAAAGCCGTGCCACGCGGATAGAGCTCGCGCAGGAACCGCCCGAGGTGGTACTCGTGCGGATCCGGAAGCAGGCCGCAGCGCGCGAAAAGCTGCAGCGCAGTGAGCCCGGTCTCCTTGCAGGCCTGCTCGAACGCCTTGGTCTCGGGCCTGGCGCGGTCCGGCGCATAGAGGAGCTCGTCGCGGACCGCCGAGATCTGGGGCGGGCACTCGAAGCGGGCGAGCGCCGCTGCCCACTGGCCGATCTGCTCCTGCACCCGCTTCTTCTTCTCCACCGCGGCGAGCGCGAGCTTCAGCGTCGCTTCGGGCGCGGCCTGGAAGCGACCCTTGCCGCGCCGGTAGAAGTACACCGGCGCCGAGTGCAGCGCGAACAGGACTCCAGCGGCCTCGACGGGGGTCGGCGCCTTGCCCACGTAGTCCCGCGCGAGGTCGCGGAACGCGAACTCGTGCGTTCCGCAGCACTGCCAGAGGAAATCGATCTCCACGCCCTCGGCAAACCGCGCCGCCTGCGCGAGCAGCTCGGCGCCCGAGGGCTGCTCGAACTCGAGCAGCACGCTGGCGGCCTTGATCTTCGAGCGGCGGCCGTGCGGGCTTTCCACGTGCAGCGAGGCCGGGGCCTGCGCCATCACCGCGCCGACCTTGAGCTCGCCCTCCTCCTCGTAGAGGACCTGCACGGCGGCCATCAGGCCGCCATGCCGGCGAAGCGCAGGATCGCGGGGAGATGCTCCGGGAAGCTTTGCAGGCTGTGGTCGCCGCCCTGGATCACCACCTGCTTCGCGCCGGCGTAGCGCGCGACGGCCTGGCGATAGTCGAGCAGCTCGTCGCCCGTTTCCACCAGAAGGAAGTAGCGCTCGGGATGGATCGCCGGGGCGACCAGCGCCGCCCATTCCTCCAGGTGCCGCTCGGTGAGCTCGTAGGGCGCGCCCGTGTGAAGGTTCGCCTGCGGTCCCAGGTAGGCGCGCAGGCCGACGTGCGGCTCGATCGCCGGGTTGATGAGCACGGCCTTCGCGCCGTGCTTCTCGGCCAGATGCGTCGCGTAGAAGCCGCCCAGGGACGAGCCGACGAAGCAGGTGGCGGCGCCGAGCGGCAGCTTCTCGATCGCGCGGATCGCCTCGTCGGCCAAGGGTGGCAGCGCGGGGCAGGCGTACTGCGCAGCGAGCCCGCGCTCCTCCATGTACCTCGCGAGCACCTGGGCCTTGTGGGATTGCGGCGACGAATTGAAGCCGTGAAGGTAGACGATCACGCCGCCCTGCCCCGGCGCGCGCGCAGCTCCGCGAGAAGCCTGGCATGGATGCCGCCGAAGCCACCGTTGGACATGACGAGCACGTGGTCGCCCGGGCGCGCTTCGGCGACCACGGCATGAACCAGCGCATCGAGATCTTCCATGCAGCGAGCCCGCTCGGCGAGCGGGCGGAGGACCGCTTCGGCGTCCCAGCCCAGCCCGGCAGAATAGACAAAGACACGCTCGGCGCCGGCGAGGCTCTCCGGCAGGGCATTCTTCATGATTCCGCGCTTCATGGTGTTCGAGCGCGGCTCGAGCACGGCGATGATCCGGCCGCCCGGCTCACGCCGCCGCAGCCCTTCGAGCGTGGTGCGGATCGCCGTCGGGTGATGCGCGAAGTCGTCGTACACGGTAACGCCCGCCTCCAGGCCGCGCACTTCCATGCGCCGCCGCACCCCCGAAAACCGCGCCAGCGAAGCGATCGCCCTCCCCGGTTCGACGCCTGCCGTGCTTGCGGCCGCGATGGCCGCCAGCGCATTCAACCTGTTGTGCTCGCCCATCAGCGACCACCGGACATGGCCCACCGGGCGCCCCTCCACCGCGACTTCGAAAGACCCGTCCGGGGCGCCGGGGCCTGCCTGCCAGCGTCCTCCCGGCCCGAAGCTCTCCAAGGGAGTGCAGCAGCCGTTTGTGAGCACCCGCTTCAAAGCCTCATCTTCGGCATTGACGACGATCGTCCCGGAATTTGGAACGATCCTTACGAAGTGATGAAATTGGCGCTCGATCGCCGCAAGATCATCGAAGATGTCTGCATGATCGAACTCCAAATTGTTGAGAATCGCAGTCTTGGGCCGGTAATGCACGAATTTGGAGCGCTTGTCGAAGAAGGCAGTGTCGTACTCGTCCGCCTCGATAACGAAGTATCGCGACTTCCCCAGACGCGCCGAGACGGGGAAGTCCTGCGGGACCCCGCCAATGAGAAAGCCCGGCGCCAAGCCTGCGTCTTCCAGTATCCATGCCAGGATCGACGTCACCGTCGTTTTCCCGTGGGTGCCGGCCACAGCGAGAACGTGCTTGCCGGTGAGCACTTGCTCCGCCAGCCACTGCGGGCCGGAAACGTACCGGTCGCCTCGGTCGAGGATCGCCTCCATGAGGGGATTGCCCCGCGTGACCACGTTGCCAATCACCCATTGGTCGGGTCGCAGGGCGAGCTGGTCGGCGCCGAAGCCTTCCGTGAGCCCGATGCCCAGCGCCGCAAGCTGGTCGCTCATCGGCGGATACACGTTGGCATCGCAGCCCGTGACGCGATAGCCGGCCGCCTTCGCGATGGCGGCGATGCCGCCCATGAAGGTGCCGCAGATACCGAGGATGTGGATGTGGCCGGCCATGGGAAGGTGAAAGGAGAGGCTGGGAAGCGGCGCAATTTTATTCGCTATGATTGAACGGCTCCCTCTTTCCTCCCTGGTTCCCCCGTGGCTCGCAGGACGACCCGACAGACCGGCACCCGGGCGCGCATCGCCGCCGCCGCCGCGCGCCTCATGGCCGAGGACGGCATCGACGACTTCGCGCTCGCCAAGCGCAAGGCGGCGCGCCAGCTCGGCGCCTCGGCGAGCGACGGCCTGCCGGCGAACGACGAGGTGGAGGCGGAGCTGCGGGCCTATCGGGCCCTGTACCAGGCCGACGAGCACCCGGAGCAGATCGCGGAGCTGCGCGCGATCGCGCTCGACGCCATGCGCGCGCTCGAGCGGTTCAACCCCTACCTGACGGGCCCGGTCCTCGAGGGATTCGCCGGGCCCTACGCCGAGATCGAGCTGCAGCTGTTTCCGGAAAGCGCCAAGGAGGTGGAGATCTTCCTGCTCGAGCGGAACCTCGCGTTCACGACGCGCGAAGGGCGCCGCTACACCGGCGACCGGGCCCGCTCCGTGAGCGTCTTCTCGCTCGACTGGATGGGCGCGCCGCTTCGCCTCTCGGTGTTCGATCCCCGCGACGAGCGCGTGGCCCTGAAGACCTCCCTCGCCGGGCGCGTCGCCGGGCGGGCCGGCATCGCGGAGGTGGGCGCCCTGCTGCGCGAATCCGGTGGACCGGCGTAAGGCCCTTGCCTACGCCGGCGTCGCCTTGGCGGCCGGGGCCGCCGGCGCAGTGCTCGGACCGCTCTACCTGCAGAAGAGCACCGGCGCGGCCGGCCTGCTCGCGACCATCTTCCCCGACCTCGACGGCCGCGCCCGCCGTCTCCTCGACTGGAGCGGCAAGGTGGCGGTGGTGAACTTCTGGGCAACGTGGTGCGAGCCTTGCCGCGAAGAGATCCCCCTCCTTATCGAGGTGTCCAGAAAATACGCCGCATCCGGCGTCGAAGTGGTCGGTATCTCCTTAGATACGGTAGCGAAAATCAGCGAATATGCGGCTAACTACAAAATCTCCTACCCTCTCTTAGTGGGCGATGCGCGGGCCTTGGACCTGATCCGCGAGCTGGGAAACAAGACGGGTGCATTGCCCTACACTGTGGTCCTGGATCGCAGGGGAGTGGTCGCCAGCCGCAGGCTCGGAGCGTACAAGCCGGGCGAGCTCGATCAGGTTCTCGCGTCCATCCTGCGGTAACATGCCGCCTTCTGCGGCGAAAAATGCCTAAAACCACCAAACAGCGGAAGGTCCTAGTACTTCATGGCCCGAATCTCAACCTGCTCGGCACCCGCGAGCCGGCAGTCTACGGGCGCGAGACGCTGGGTGAGATCGACAAGCGCCTGGTGGCCTCCGGGCGGGCGGAGGGCGTGGCCGTGACCTGCTACCAGAGCAATGTCGAAGGCGAGCTCATCGACCGGGTGCAGCAGGCTAGGAAGGAGGGCATCGGATTCATCGTCCTGAACCCGGCCGGCTACACCCACACGAGCGTGGCTTTGCGCGATGCGCTGTCCGCGGTGGCCATTCCATTCATCGAAGTGCACCTTTCGAACGTGCACGCCCGCGAGGCCTTCCGCCGCCACTCGTACTTCTCGGACATCGCCAAGGGCTCGATCGTCGGGCTTGGCAGCCGCGGCTACGACCTCGCGCTCGGGGTCGCCATCGAGGCCGTGTCCCGCTGAGCGGGCCGGCCGGCGGCAAAGGGAGCTCCATGGATCTGCGCAAACTGAAGAAGCTGATCGACCTCGTGCAGGAATCAGGCATCGCCGAGCTGGAGATCACCGAGGGGGAGGAGAAGGTCCGCATCGTGAAGGGCGGGGCCGTTGCCCTGTCGGGCCCCGCGCCCGCC
>CBDDRX010000023.1:0-42401 GCA_965233165.1 uncultured bacterium
ACCCCTGCCTGACCTGCCTCGCCGCCGCGCGGCGGCGGGGCCTCCGCCCTTCCTGCGTAACGTGGCCGCGGGTAATATATCCGGCCCGATTTACCCCCTCAGCGGAGAACCCATGAAGAATTCCAAAATCGCATTGACCCTTGTTGCGGCGTCGATCGCGTTGATCGGCTGCGGCGAGCAGAAGCCGCCTGCCCAGGCTGAGAGCAAGTCCGCCGCGCCGGCCGCCCCGGCCGGAATCGAGATCAGGATCGGCCATGCCGGTCCCCTGACCGGCGGCATCGCGCACCTCGGCAAGGACAACGAGAACGGGGCGCGCCTCGCGATCGAGCAGGCAAACGAGGCGAAGATCCAGATCGACGGCAAGCCGGCCACGTTCGTGCTGATGGGCGAGGATGACCAGGCCGATCCGAAAGTCGGCACCACGGTCGCGCAGAAACTGGTCGACGCGAAGGTCGCCGGCGTCGTCGGGCACCTCAATTCCGGCGTGTCGATTCCCGCCTCCGACATCTACAACAAGGCCGGCGTGCCGGTCATTTCCGGCTCGTCGACGAACCCCAAGCTCACCGAGCAAGGCTTCAAGGTGCAGTTCCGCGTCGTCGCGCGAGACGACCAGCAGGGCCCGGCCGTGGCCAACTATCTTGCTTCGACCAAGAAGCCGAAGCTGGTCGCCGTCATCGACGATGCGACCGCGTACGGCGAGGGCCTGGCGAACGAGGTGGAGAAGTCGCTGAAGGCGGCGAACATCAAGGTCCTGCCGCGCGAGAAGGGCACCGACAAGACCACCGACTGGAAAGCGATCCTGACCAAGCTGAAGGGGCGCAATCCGGACGCCGTGTTCTACGGCGGCATGGACGCCACCGGCGGGCCGATGATCAAGCAGGCGCGCGAGCTCGCCATCAAGGCCGTGTTCTCGTTCGGCGACGGCGCGTGCACGGAGGAGATGAACAAGCTTGCCGGCGCCGCTGCCGACGGCCTGCTCTGCTCGCAGGCCGGCATCCCGCCGCAGGCCGCGGACAAGAAGTTCCTCGACGCCTACAAGCAGAAGTTCAACGTCGACCCGATCATCTACGCGCCGTTCACGTACGACGCGGCGAACCTGCTGATCGAGGCGATGAAGAAGGCGAACTCCGCCGACCCGGCGAAGTACCTGCCGGAGCTGGCGAAGAGCGATTTCGCCGGCGCGACCGGCAGGATCGCGTTCGACGAGAAGGGCGATCGCAAGGACGCCGAGATCACGATCTTCACCATGAAGGGCGGCAAGCTCGCCCCGATCGCCATCGTCAAGGGCGGCAAGACGCTGACGTACGACGAGTTCGTGAAGGGCGCCGCGCCGGCCCCCGACGCCAAGAAGTAGCTTTCCGCGCTCAACCGAGAACGGCACCCACGGGTGCCGTTTTCGTTTCTGCTCTGCTAGGCTCTGGCCGCGCATGGACATCTTCCTGCAGCAGGTCATCAACGGCGTGACTCTGGGAAGCGTCTATGCCATCGTGGCGCTCGGCTACACGATGGTGTACGGCATCATCCAGCTCATCAACTTCGCGCACGGCGAGGTGGTGATGATCGGCGCCATGGTCGCGTTCACGGTCATCACCGCGCTGGCGGCCGGCGGCATGCCGCCGCTCGCCGTGGTGCTCCTCGGCACCGCGGTGGCGATCCCGGTCTGCATGGCCGTCGGGTATGCGATGGAGCGGCTCGCCTACCGGCCGCTGCGCCATGCACCGCGGCTCGCGCCGCTCATCACCGCCATCGGCGTCTCGATCATTCTCCAGCACCTCGCCATGGTGGTCTTCAGCCGCAACGTGCTCGCGTTCCCGCAGATCATCAGCGTTACCACCTACGCGATCGGCGGCGCCGCGATCACCAGCGTTCAGGTGGCGATCATCGGCGTGTGCCTCGCCATGATGGGCGGGCTGGCCCTCCTCGTGTACAAGACCCGGCTCGGCACGGCCATGCGGGCGACGGCGCAGAACCGCCAAGTGGCGGGCCTGATGGGCATCGACATCAACCGCGTCATCGCGTTTACCTTCGTGATCGGCGCCGCGCTCGCCGCCGTCGCGGGGGTCCTGTACGGCACGTATTACGGCGTCGCGCAATACACCATGGGCTCCCTGCTCGGGCTGAAGGCCTTCTCGGCGGCGGTCCTCGGCGGCATCGGCAACGTGCCGGGCGCGATGCTCGGCGGCGTGCTGCTCGGCGTGGTCGAGGCGCTGGGCGCGGGCTATATCGGCGACTTCACGGACCTCTGCGCCTACGGCTGGCTCGCCTCCCTGCTCAAATCGCACTGCGCGGACGGGGGCCACTTCATCCTTGCCGGCTCGAACTACCAGGACGTCTTCGCGTTCATGGTGCTGATCCTCGTGCTCGTGTTCCGTCCCCAGGGCCTGCTCGGCGAGCGGGTGGGAGACCGGGCCTGAAGGCGCCGCCGCGGGTCTGGATCGGGCTGCTGCTCATCGCGGCCGCGCTGCTGGCGTTGCCGTTTGCGCTGGCGTACGCCGGCACCGCCTGGGTCCGGATCGCGAACTTCGCGCTCCTTTACGTGCTCCTCGCGCTTGGCCTGAACATCGTCGTCGGCTTCGCCGGCCTGCTGGACCTGGGCTATATCGCCTTCTACGCGGTCGGCGCGTACGTCTACGCGCTGCTGGCGAGCCCGCATTTCAACCTGCACCTGCCGTTCTGGGTCATCCTGCCGATCGGCGCGTGCGTCGCCGCGCTGTTCGGCATCCTGCTCGGCGCGCCCACGCTCAAGTTGCGCGGCGACTACCTCGCGATCGTCACGCTGGGCTTCGGCGAGATCATCCGCGTGTTCCTGAACAACCTGTCGCGGCCCGTGAACATCACCAACGGGCCGCAGGGGATCGCCCGCATCGATCCCTTCTCCGTCGGCAGCTTCGATTTCTCCAGCCGGCAGAGCTTCCTCGGCCTGGAATTCAGCGGGCCGATCAAGTACTACTACCTGCTCATGGCGATGACGCTGGTCATCATCGTGATCAACATGCGCCTGCAGAACTCGCGCATCGGCCGGGCATGGGAGGCGATCCGGGAGGACGAGGTCGCGGCGCGCGCGATGGGCATCAATACCACCCACCTCAAGCTGCTCGCGTTCGCCATGGGCGCCACCTTTGGGGGGCTCGCGGGAGGGATGTTCTCGGCGATCCAGGGGTTCATTTCCCCGGAAAGCTTCGTGCTGGTCGAGTCCATCATGGTGGTCGCGATGGTGGTCCTGGGCGGGATGGGCAACATCTGGGGCGTGATCCTCGGCGCGCTGCTCCTCTCCTTCGTGCCGGAGATCCTGCGCTGGACGGTGGAGCCGCTGCAGGCGGCGCTCTTCGGCCGCCAGCTGATCGAGCCCGAGGTCATCCGCATGCTGATCTTCGGCCTGGCGCTCGTGCTGGTCATGCTGTTCCGTCCGGCCGGGCTGCTGCCCTCTTCGGTGCGCAAGCGCGAGCTCACGCAGGGCGGTGCATGAGCGTGCTCCTCGCCGCGAAAGGGCTGACGAAGCGCTTCGGCGGCGTGCAGGCCGTGGCCGACGTCTCGTTCTCGATCGCGCGCGGCGAGATCTTCGGCCTGATCGGCCCGAACGGCGCCGGCAAGACGTCGCTGTTCAACCTGCTGACCGGCATCTATGCCGCCGACGCGGGAGGCTTCGAGTTCGACGGCGCGACGCTCGCGGCGATGGATCCGGACGACGTCGCAAAAGCGGGCATCGCGCGCACGTTCCAGAACATCCGCCTGTTCGCCAACCTCTCTGCGCTCGAGAACGTGATGATCGGCCGGCATTGCCGCACGCACGCCGGCGTGATCGGCGCGGTCCTGCGCTCACGAGCAGTGGTCGCGGAGGAGCGCGCGATCGAGGCGCGGGCGCTCGAGCTGCTCGAATTCGTCGGCATTCGCGCGCGCGCCGATACGCTGGCCGGCGGCCTTCCGTACGGCGACCAGCGCCGGCTGGAGATCGCGCGCGCCCTGGCCACCGAGCCGAAGCTCCTGGCGCTCGACGAGCCGGCGGCCGGGATGAACGCCACGGAGCGCGTCGCGCTGGCCAAGCTGATCCGGACCATCCGCGACGGCGGCGTGACCGTCCTGCTCATCGAGCACGACGTGCGCCTGGTGATGAACATCTGCGATCGCGTGATGGTCCTCGACTACGGGGAGAAGATCGCCGAAGGCGCGCCGGCGGACGTGCAGCGCGACCCGAAGGTGATCGAGGCCTATCTGGGAGCGCCGCATGCTGCTTGAGGTCGAGAACCTCCAGGTCAGCTACGGCGGCATCGTCGCCGTGAAGGGCATCGACCTGCGCGTCGGCGAAGGCGAGCTGGTCTGCCTGATCGGCGCCAACGGCGCTGGCAAGAGCTCGACGCTGAAGGCGATCACGCGCCTGCTGCCCTCCCGCGCGACGAAGCTGCGCTATGCCGGAGAGGACATCGGCAGGACGCCGGTGCATGCGCTGCCCGCGCGCGGCCTGTCCATGGTGCCGGAAGGGCGCGGCATCTTTCCCCAGCTGACGGTGGACGAGAACCTCGCCATGGGCGCGTATTGCCGCGGCGCGCGCAGCGCCGAGGCGCAGTACGAGCGCTTTCCGCGGCTGAAGGAGCGCCGCCACCAGGTGGCCGGCACGCTCTCCGGCGGCGAGCAGCAGATGCTCGCGCTCGGGCGGGCGCTGATGAGCGAGCCGAAGCTGCTGCTCCTCGACGAGCCCTCGATGGGCCTCGCACCGATGATGGTGATGAAGATCTTCGAGATCGTCGCCGAGATCGCCCGGCAGGGCGTCACCATCCTGCTCGTCGAGCAGAATGCGCTGCTGGCGCTGCAGCTCGCCCAGCGCGGCTACGTCATGGAATCGGGCACGATCGCACTCGAAGGCGAGGCGAAGGCGCTGCTCGACAACCCGCGGGTGCGGGAAGCCTACCTCGGGGAGACGACCGCCGGTTGAGACGGCGCCGCGAGGTCCGCCTGCGTGGTGAAGCTGTCGGCGTAGAACTCCAGCTCGGGTAGCTTGCACTGCTGCACGAAGTCGCGCCGCGCGCTGTCCACCATGATCGGCACGCCGCAGGCGTAGACCTGGTGCCCGGAGAGGTCGGGAAAGTCCTGCATCACCGCGCGGTGGACGAAGCCGGTCCGTCCGCTCCACGCGTCCTCGGGCGCGGCCTCCGAGATGACCGGGACGTACCGGAAGTGCGCGTGCTCCGCCGCCCAGCGCGTCACGAGCTCGTGCATGTAGAGGTCTTTCGGCCGTCGCCCCCCCCAGTACAGGGTCATCGGGCGGACGATGTCCTTGCGGAACGCATGCTCCAGGATCGACTTGATCGGCGCAAAGCCCGTTCCTGAAGCGACGAAGACGATCGGCTTGGCGCTGTCCTCGCGCAGGAAGAACGTGCCGAGCGGGCCTTCGAAGCGCAGGATGTCACGCTCCTTCATCTTGCCGAATACATGATCGGTGAACTGCCCCCCCGCGACGTGGCGCACGTGCACCTGCAGGAACTCGTCGTCGTGCGGCGCGTTGCCCATCGAGAAGCTGCGCCGCGACCCGTCCTTCAGCAGGAACTCGATGTACTGCCCGGCGAGGAACTGCAGGCGCTCGTTGGCCGGCAGCTTGAGCTGCAGCACCATCACGTCGTCGGCCACGCGCTGCATCGCCTGGATGCGGCACGGCAGCGTCTTGACCTGGATGTCCTTCGCGGCGCCCACCGTGCGCGCCTCGATGACGATCGGCCCGAGCGGCTTCGCCTGGCAGAAAAGCGCCTTGCCCTGCGCCTTCTCCTCGTCGGCCAGCGCCTTCTTCTGGTAGACGCCGTAGTCCACCGCGCCTTCGACGAGGCGGCCCTTGCAGCTGCCGCAGGCGCCGTTGCGGCAGCCGTAGGGCAGCACGTAGCCCTGGCGCAGTGCCGCGCCGAGGACGGACTCGCCCTCTTCGACGTCGAATTGGAGGCCGCTCGGCTGGAGGGTGACGCGATGCATGTCGCTAGAATAGACGGCGAGAGGCGCGCGATTCTAACCGATGGATCGCTGCACTATCGTTCATGGAAACCCTCCTGGTCCTGACGAACCTGCCCGATCGCGCCGCCGCCGAGCGGCTTGCCGACCTGGTGGTCGAGAAGAAGCTTGCTGCCTGCGCCAACATCCTCGCGCCGTGCCGCTCCGTGTACCGCTGGAAGGACGCCGTGCAGCACGAAGAGGAGCACCCGCTGCTCGTGAAGACCACTGCCGAGCGCTACCCGGAGCTCGAAGCGGCCATCCGGGCGGGCCACCCCTACGAACTTCCCGAGATCATCGCGGTCCCAATCGAGCGCGGGCTGCCCGCGTACCTGCAGTGGATCCAGGCGGAAACCAAGTCGTGAACAGGCTCTTCATCTTCCTCCTCGCGCTCCTCTCGGCCATGCCGGCCATGGCGCAGTTCGGCGCGAAAGGCGACACGCTCCTCGAGCCGGAGAAAGCCTTCCGCTTCTCGGCACGTGCATTGGATGCCGAGACCCTGGAGGTGCGTTTCGCCATTGCCGACGGCTACTACATGTACCGCGAGCGCTTCCGTTTCTCCGCCGCGGGCGGGGAAGCGAAGCTCGGCAAGCCGGAATTCCCGCCCGGCAAGAAGCACAAGGACGAGTTCTTCGGCGAGACGGAAACCTACCGCAACGACGTGCGCATCGTCCTGCCCATGCAGGCCAAAGGGCCTTTCGAGCTGCTCGTGGTCTCCCAGGGTTGCGCCGACGTGGGCGTGTGCTACATCCCGATGGATTCGAAGGCGCGCATCGAGCTCGCCGGCGCCGCCACCTCCGTTTCCAGTCCGGGCGACGGCGGCCTTTCCATCTTCGCCAGCGACGTGGACATCGCGCGTCTCTTCCAGGGGAATTTCGCCCTGGTGCTCGCGAGCTTCCTCGGCTTCGGCCTGCTGCTCGCCTTCACCCCGTGCATGCTGCCGATGATCCCGATCCTCTCGAGCATCATCGCCGGCGAGGGCCGCGGCCTGAACAAGCCGCGCGCGCTCGCGCTCTCCCTGGCGTACGTGCTCGGGATGGCGGTTGCGTACGCGGCCGCCGGCGTCGCCGCCGCGTACTCCGGCACGCTCCTGTCCGCGGCATTGCAGAACGCCTGGGTGCTCGGCGCCTTTGCGCTCATCTTCGTCGCGCTCGCGCTTTCGATGTTCGGCCTGTACGAGATCCGGCTTCCCGGCTTCCTCCACCAGCGGCTCGCCGAGACCCAGGGCCGGCTGCGCGGCGGACGGGTGGCATCGGTGGCGGGGATGGGCGTGCTGTCCGCCGTGATCGTCAGCCCCTGCGTGGCCGCGCCGCTTGCCGGCGCGCTGCTCTACATATCGCAGACGCGGGATGTCGCGCTCGGCGGCACCGCGCTCTTCGCCATGGCGCTCGGCATGGGCGTGCCGCTGATCGTGGTCGGGGTGTCGGAGGGCGCGCTGCTTCCCAAGGCCGGTCCGTGGGTCAACCGCGTCAAGTACGTCTTCGGCGTGCTCCTGATCGGCGTCGCGGCCTGGATCGTCTGGCCGGTGGTCGCGCCGAGCGGCGCGCCGGCCGGCTTCGCGCGGGTCGCCTCGAGCGCCGAGCTGGACGAGAGGCTGCGCGCGCCGGGGAAGGCCGTGATGCTCGACTTCTATGCCGACTGGTGCATCTCGTGCAAGGAGATGGAAAAGTTCACCTTCACCGATCCGCGCGTGCGCGAGAAGATGGACCGGATGCTCCTGCTCCAGGCCGACGTGACGGCCAACAGCGACGCGCACAAGGGGCTGCTCAAGCGCTTCTCGCTCTTCGGCCCGCCGGGGATCATCTTCTTCGATGCGCAGGGTCGGGAGATCCCGGGCCTGCGCGTGATCGGCTACCAGAACGCCGACCGGTTCCTCAGGACGCTCGAGCTCCTCGAGCGCTAGCCTTTGCGAAGCGCCCTGGCGGCGTCCAGCGCGAAGTAGGTGAGGATGCCGTCGGCGCCGGCGCGCTTGAAGGCCACGAGCGACTCCATCACGCACGATTCAGGCAGCCAGCCGTTGCCGATCGCCGCGCGCAGCATCGCGTACTCGCCCGACACCTGATACACGTAGGTCGGCGCCATGAACTCGTCCTTCACCCGGCGCACCACGTCGAGGTACGGCATGCCGGGCTTGACCATCACCATGTCGGCGCCTTCGGCGAGGTCGAGCCCCACTTCCCAGAGCGCCTCGTCCGTGTTCGCCGGATCCATCTGGTAGGTCTTCTTGTCGCCCTTGCCGAGGTTCTTCGCCGAGCCGACGGCATCGCGGAACGGGCCATAGAATCCGGAGGCGTACTTGGCCGAGTACGCCATGATCTTCGTGTGGATGTGGCCCGCTTTCTCCAGCGCCGCCCGGATCCGCCCGATGCGTCCATCCATCATGTCCGAGGGCGCGACGATGTCGACGCCCGCTTCCGCCTGCACGAGCGCCTGCTTCGTCAGTGCGTCCAGGGTCACGTCGTTGATGATGTAGCCTTGGGCATCGACGACGCCGTCCTGTCCATGCGACGTGTAGGGATCGAGCGCCACGTCGGTCATGACGCCGAGCTCCGGGAAGCGCTTCTTCAGCGCCGCGACGGCGCGCGGGATCAGGCCCTTGCGGTTGAATGCCTCGCGCCCGTCTGCGCTCTTCAGCCGCGCATCGATGACCGGGAAGAGCGCGATCGCGGGGATGCGCAGTTTCAAACACTGCTCTGCGACGGGAAGCAGGCGGTCCACCGTAAGCCGCTCCACGCCCGGCATGGAAGCCACACGCTCGGTACGGGCTTTACCGTCGAGGATGAAGACCGGATAGATCAGGTCGTCGGCCGTGAGGACGTTCTCGCGCATCAGCCGGCGCGAGAATTCGTCGCGGCGCATGCGGCGCATGCGCACCGCCGGGAAGCTGCCGTAGGTCTTCATCCCTGATTTGGCGCCGTTTTCTGGCGGCGGAACTTTCACCGTGGAGCGCAATCTTACCTTCAGACGATTTGATCGTCTCCCGCTTCTCCTCCCTGAGCGGGTGCCTTAACCCAAAGTTAAGGCGTTTCCGCCCTCGGTTTATATCCCCTTTACCGGGGGCCTTTTATTCCCACTGCCTGCACGGGGCCGGCTTCCAGGAGCCAGGCCTCGAGCAGGCTGCGACACGCCTCGACGCCCTGCTTGGTCGCGCTGGAGAATAGCGACAGCTCGACGTTCTTCGCGTCACGCAATGCCTCCCGGGCACCGGCCAGCGCGTGCGCCTGCTCCCGCCGTGTCAACTTGTCGGCTTTCGACAGGAGCGCCAGCACCTTCATCTCGCCAAGCCACTGCAACAGCTGGTAGTCGAGATCCTTGAGCGGATGCCGGGCATCCATGACCAGGACAACGGCGACCAGGGAGGCGCGGTCCTGCAGGTACGCGTCCACGAGGCCGCGCCATTGCTCACGGAGAGGTTTGGGGACCTTCGCGTAGCCGTATCCGGGGAGGTCCGCCAGGCGCGCGCTCTCCTCCTCGCCCAGCGCATAGAAGTTGATTGTTTGCGTGCGGCCGGGGGTCTTGCTCGTGCGCGCGAGGCCCCGCCTGCCCAGGAGCGCGTTGATGGCGCTCGACTTGCCCACGTTCGAGCGTCCCGCGAACGCCAGCTCGGGCGGGCCCGAGGGCGGGAAGTCTGCGGGCCGTCCGGCCGCCCGAAGGAACTGCGCGTGCGAGAAGGCTGGCATCCCCGTAGGCGGAAATTCTAATAAAATCCTGCCTTTCTCAAGGGGGAATCCAGAATGATTCGCGCACGGGCGCTCGCTGCCTGCTTGATCCTGTTCGGGGCCAGTGCCTTTGCACAGAAGGACGCCGCGAAAGGCAGCGACAAGGCACAGGGAATCGCCTCGCAGGTCTGCGCCGCGTGCCATGCCGCCGACGGCAACAGTCCGATTCCCGCGAATCCCAAGCTCGCCGGCCAGTTCCCGGAATACCTGAACAAGCAGCTCAACGACTACAAGGCCGCCGGCGGCAAGAAGCCGGCGCGCGAGAACCCGGTCATGAACGGCATGGTGGCGAACCTGTCCGAGGCCGACATGAAGGGGCTGGCCGCGCACTATGCCGGGCAGAAGCCCAAGCCGGGTGTTGCAACCGACAAGGATCTCGCGGCGCTCGGGCAGAAGCTCTGGCGCGGCGGCAACGCGGCGAGCGGCGTACCGGCTTGCGCTGGCTGCCATGGCCCCTCCGGCGCCGGAATTCCTGGCCGGTATCCGCGCCTGTCGGGGCAGCACGCGGACTACGTCGCGACCCAGCTCAAGCTATTCCGGGAAGGTGCGCGGGCCAACGATCCCGGCGGCATGATGCGCGGCGTGGCCGCCCGGATGACCGAGCGCGAGATCAACGCCGTCGCCCAGTACGCCGCCGGCCTGCGGTAGCGCGGAATATCTTGTCCCGGTGCGGGTTTACCTCCGTACAGGGACCTCTTGCAAGACATCCTAGCCAATCCAGCCGTTCAAGGCGGCGTCGCGCCGTTCCTCGCAGGCTTGCTCGTCGCCGTGGTGCTTTCCCCCTGGCGGCTCGGCGGGCTGGCCGTGATCGGCGGGTTCGCCCTGAGCACCTACCTTGTCTCCGGCATCCAGTTCAGCCCGCTCACTGCGACGCGGAAGATCTTCGTCGTCGCGCTCGGTGCGGCGATCCTGGGGCCGGCGATCGATTTCGCCTTCAAGCCCGCGCGCGTCGGCGCGGCGATCCTGGCGGTGGCGGCGGGGGCCGCGGCGCTCTGGGTCTTCTGGCCCATTCTCGCGCAGAAGCCGAGCCATGAGGCATGGTTACTAGGCGCCACGACGATTGCAGGCGCTGCGGTCGCAGTGGCAATCGCGCAGCTTCGGCTGGCGACCGACGGATTGCGCGCCGGCGCCGCCGGCCTCGCCCTGGGACTTGGCGCCGGCATCGGCGCATTCATCGGCGCCTCGCTTTCGTATGCGCTCTACGGCGTTGCCATCGCGGCAGCATCCGGCGCATTCCTGTTGCCGCAGATGATTCGGGACAGGGAGGCGCTTCCGGGCGCGACGTTCATTCTCCCCGCCATGCTCATCGGCATGCTGATCGCCAGCGGAGCGATGCTCCTCGCCCAGCTGCCCTGGTACGCGGTGCTCGTCCTGGCGCTGGTGCCCGGGGCGGTTTGCCTGCCGGGTCCCAAGGGGCCGGCATGGCTCCAAGCCGCCGTGTTCTCCCTGTACGGTTTCATCATCGCCGGCGCGGCATGCGCGCTGGCCTGGCCCGCATCTTCCACAACCTGAGGAGGAGTCAAACATGAAGCATCTCGTCGTTGCTGTCGCGGCCTTCGCGCTGCCTTTCGCCGCCACGGCACAGGTGGAGAACTACGCCATCGACCCGTACCACACGTACCCGCATTTCGAGCTCGAGCATCTGGGCACGGCGACGCTGCGCGGCCGTTTCGACAAGACGGCTGGCAAGTTCAGCATCGATCGCGGCGCGAAGTCCGGCACGCTCGAGGTGGTGATCCAGGCAAACTCCGTGACGACCGGCGACAACGATCGCGACGGCCGGCCGCGCACGCGCGACGAGCACCTGAAGACTGCGGATTTCTTCAATCCGGCCGAGTTTCCGACTCTCGCCTATCGTTCCACTGCGATCAAGTTCTCGGGAGAGAATCCGGAGTCCATTGAAGGCAACCTGACGATGCTCGGCGTGACGAAACCCGTCACCCTCAAGCTGGAGCGGTGGAAATGCGGCCCCGATCCCCGCACGCAGGGCAAGCGCTTCATGTGCGGCGGCAACGCCACCGGTTCGTTCAAGCGCTCGGACTACGGCATGAAGTTCGGCATCCCGAACGTCGGCGACGAAGTCCGGCTGTGGATGAGCTTCTACGGGTTCCGGCAGCAGTAAAGGGCTGTTCGAGCCGCGCGGGCTCGCCCCAGCCCGCGCATTTACGTTGCCGCAGGGGCGGAAATGGCGTGGAATAGCAGGCTTACGGAGGCTGTTCCCCCTTATGAACGAAGCCGAGCGCATGGTGGAGCTGATCCCGCGGCTGCGGCGCTACGCGCGGGCCCTGGTCGGTGACCGAGCCTCGTCCGATGACCTGGTCCAGGACACGCTGGAGCGCGCCTGGGCAAAGCTGCACCTGTATCGCCGGGGGACCGACCTGCGCGCCTGGCTTTTCACCGTCATGCACAACGTACACGTCAACAAAGTTCGCTCTGCGCGCAGTACCGACGTCCTCGATGAGGACATGCCGGAGCTCGCGCTGCGCCCGTCGCAGGGCGATGGCCTCATGATGCGCGACCTCGATCGCTCCATCGCGCTCCTTCCTGCCGAGCAGCGTGCGGTGCTGCTGCTCGTCACGCTGGAGGACATGAGCTACGAGGAGGTGGCGCGTGCCCTGGGCATTCCCATGGGGACGGTCATGTCGCGCTTGTCGCGCGCGCGGGAGAAGCTGCGCGCGATGATGCAGGGCCAGACCGCCGCGGCGAAGCTGAAGCTGGTGAAGTAGATGAGCGAAGACGCCCCGATCACCGAAGCGGAGCTGCAGGCCCATGCCGATGGGCGGCTCTCGCCGGCTCGCGCCGCGGTGGTGGAAGCGTGGCTTGCGGGCCGCCCGGAGCACGCGGAGCGCCTGCAGGATTACCGCCAGCTAAGCGAGGAGCTGCGGGCGCTCTACGAGCCGGTCCTTTCCGAGCCGATCCCGGAAGGGTTGCTGGTTCCACGCAAGCACCGGCGCTGGCCGGTCGCGTTCCGGGCCGCAGCATGGATCGGCCTGGGCCTCGCCGTCGGCGCCGTCGCCGGCTGGCAGCTCCACGACCAGCGCGTTCCCTCCGCCGCAGACGCCGGCTCGGTCATGGCGCGGCGCGCGGCGCTCGCTCATGCGACGTATTCGCCCGAGGTCCGCCACCCGGTCGAAGTGGGCGCCGACCAGGAAGCGCACCTGGTGGCGTGGTTGTCGAAGCGCCTGGGCGCTTCCGTGCGCGCGCCTAAGCTGGAGAACGTGGGCTACTCGTTGGTCGGCGGACGCCTGCTGCCCGGCGAGACCGGCCCGGTCGCGCAGTTCATGTACCAGTGCAATGCCGGAACGCGCGTGACCTTGTACGTGCGGACCGAAGCAGCGAGCAACAGCGAGTCGGCTTTCCGCTACGCCAAGGAAGGCAACGTCCGCGTCTTCTACTGGGCCGATCGCAAGCTCGGCTACGCCCTTTCGACGAGCGACATCAGCAAGGACGACCTGCTCAAGGTCTCCAACGCGGTCTACCAGCAGCTGAATCCCTGAGCACAGGCATGGTGCGCCGCCTTGGCGCAAGCGCACTTCACTCGTGCGTTCCGGCGCGACCCCATTTCGTAAGGCATTGAGCGAAAGGCGGAAGCGCCTTGGCATAGTTGATGCAAAAGACAGGGGCCTAAACAGGACGGGAGGCTCCATGTCGGATCAGTATCTTCGGCCGCGCTGCTCTTGCGGCGCGCACGCCACGCAAGCCGAGCACGTCGCCGCCACCGAGGACCAGCTCGTCGAGCAAGCGGTGTTGCGCGCACTCGTTCCGGACAAAGCCTTGCGCAGGCGCTTCCTTTCCGCGGTCGGCGCGGGGACGGCGCTCGCCGCCGTCTCGACCTTGTTTCCTCTCGGCGCGGCGAAGGAAGCGTTCGCGCAGGGCGCGGGGAAGCTCGAGAAGACGAAGCTGAAAGTCGGCTTCATACCGATCACGTGCGCGACGCCGATCATCATGGCCCATCCGATGGGTTTCTACGCGAAGCACGGGCTCGACGTCGAGGTGGTGAAGACCGCCGGCTGGGCGGTGATTCGCGACAAGACGCTCAACAAGGAGTACGACGCGGCGCACATGCTCTCGCCGATGCCCCTCGCCATCACGCTCGGCGTCGGCTCAACGGCGGTGCCCTACACGATGCCTGCGGTCGAGAACATCAACGGCCAGGCGATCACGCTGGCGATCAGGCACAAGGACAAGCGCGACCCGAAGCAATGGAAGGGATTCAAGTTCGCCGTGCCCTTCGACTACTCGATGCACAACTACCTGCTGCGCTACTTCGTCGCGGAGCACGGCCTGGATCCGGACCGCGACATCCAGATCCGCTCGGTGCCGCCGCCCGAGATGGTGGCCAACCTGCGCGCCGACAACATCGACGGCTTCCTCGCGCCCGACCCGGTGAACCAGCGCGCGGTGTACGACGGCGTCGGCTTCATCCACATCCTTTCGAAGGAGATCTGGGACGGCCACCCCTGTTGCGCCTTCGCCGCGAGCAAGGAGTTCGTCACCACGATGCCCAACACCTATCGCGCGCTGCTGAAGTCGATCCTCGCGGCGACCGCGGTCGCGCGCCAGCCGCAGAACCGCAAGCAGATCGCAGAGGCGATCGCGCCTGCGAACTACCTCAACCAGCCCGTGACGGTGGTGGAGCAGGTGCTGACCGGAACCTTCGCCGATGGCCTGGGCAACGTGCGCAAGGTCCCCGACCGGATCGACTTCGATCCGTTCCCTTGGCACTCGTTCGCGGTCTGGATCCTGACGCAGATGAAGCGCTGGGGGCAGATCAAGGGCGACGTCGACTACGCCAGGGTCGCGCGCGAGGTCTTCCTCGCGACCGATGCGCTCGGGCTGATGAAGGAAGCCGGGCTGACGGCGCCCACGACGACGAGCAAGGGCTTCAGCGTGATGAAGAAGCCATTCGATCCTTCGCAGCCCGAGGCCTACGTGCAGAGCTTCGCGATCCGGCGGGCATAGGCAGGTGGTCGCGCGCCTGAAGGCGGGAGTCCTCTCCGTGCTGCTGCTCGCGGTATTCGTCGGCGCGTGGCACCTCGCCACCTTGCCGAAGACGGGCACGCAGGTCGTCGATCCGGAGTACGCGAAGCTGGTGGGGCAGCAGGCATCCACCGGCCAGAAGTCCGCGTTTCCCACCCCCGGCGACTTCGGCGCCAAGCTGCTCGAGCACCTGCGCGACCCCGCTTACGACCGGGGTCCCAACGACAAGGGCATCGGCATCCAGCTCGCGTACTCCGTCGGCCGCGTCGCGCTCGGCTTCCTCCTGGCCGCGCTGCTGGCGATCCCGGTCGGCTTCATGATCGGCATGTCGCCGCTCGTCTACCGCGCGCTCGATCCCTACATCCAGATCCTCAAGCCGATCTCGCCGCTCGCCTGGATGCCGCTTGCGCTATTCACGCTCAAGGACTCGGACGTGTCGGCGATCTTCGTCATCTTCATCTGCTCGACCTGGCCGATGCTCATCAACACGGCCTTCGGGGTGGCCTCGGTGCGGCGCGACTGGCTCAACGTCGCCAAGACGCTCGAGGTGAAGCCGTTGCGCAAGGCGCTCACGGTGATTCTTCCCGCGGCGGTGCCGACCATCCTCACCGGCATGCGCATCTCCATCGGCATCGCCTGGCTGGTGATCGTCGCGGCCGAGATGCTGGTCGGCGGCACCGGCATCGGCTACTTCGTCTGGAACGAGTGGAACAACCTCTCGATCGTCAACATCCTGTCGGGCATCCTGGCCATCGGCCTGGTCGGCATGGTCCTCGACCTGGCGGTCGGGCGCCTGCAGGGGGCGGTGACCTATGTCGAGTAGCCTCCTCCAGGTCCAGGACCTGGCAAAGCGCTACGGCGCGACGACGATCTTCGAGCGCGTCAACTTCGAGATCGCCAAGGGCGAGTTCGTGTGCATCGTCGGCCACTCCGGCTGCGGCAAGACGACGATCCTCAACGTCCTGGCCGGCCTGGAAAGCGCCACCGACGGCGTGGTGGTCATGAACAACCGCGAGGTCTCCGGGCCATCGCTCGACCGGGGCGTGGTGTTTCAGGGCCACGCGCTCATGCCGTGGCTCTCGGTGATGCGCAACATCGCCTTCGCCGTGAAGAGCCGCTGGCCGGACTGGAACCGCCTGCAGGTACAGATGCATTGCCAGAAGTTCATCGACCTGGTGGGACTTACGGGCGCCGAGCACAAGAAGCCGTCCCAGCTCTCCGGCGGCATGAAGCAGCGCGTCGGCATCGCGCGGGCCTTCGCCATCCAGCCGAAGATGCTCCTATTGGATGAGCCGTTCGGCGCGCTCGATGCGCTGACCCGCGGCGTCATCCAGGACGAGCTGGTGTCGATCTGCGCGGCGACGCATCAGACGGTGTTCATGATCACCCACGATGTCGACGAGGCGATTCTGCTCGCCGACCGCATCCTGCTCATGTCGAACGGCCCGGATGCCTGCATCGCGGAGATCGTCGAGAACACGCTTCCGCGTCCGCGCGATCGCCACAGCATCCACCATGACCCGCAGTACTACCGGGTGCGCAATCACCTGGTCGACTTCCTGATCAACCGCTCGCGGCTCTACCAGAGCGGGGAAGCGCAGCGCCCGGCCGTGCCGCCGATCGTGCGCCCCGGCCTCGCTGGCGGGCCCGAGCCCGCGCCGTCGGCCAAGATCGTCAACCTGAGGCACTAGAGAGGAGCAGCAATGAAACGCGAACCCGAAGCCGCGCTGGCGAGCCTCGCCAAGCCGATGAAGCGTGAAGACGTCACGGACCTCATCGCCTTCCGCAAGATCAAGAAGGGCATCAAGTGGGCCGACGTGGCGAAGAAGGTCGGCCACTCGAAGGAATGGACCACCGCCGCCTGCCTCGGCCAGATGCAGATGACGAAGAAGCAGGCCGAGACGGTGGGCCGCATCTTTGACCTGCCCGAAGAAGCGGTGATGCTGCTGCAGGTGGTCCCCTACAAGGGCTCCCTGCCGGGCGCCGTGCCGACCGACCCGCTGATCTACCGCTGGTACGAGATCGTCAATGTCTATGGCACGACGATCAAGGAGCTGATCCACGAGGAGTTCGGCGACGGGATCATGAGCGCGATCGACTTCTCCATGGACATCGCGCGCGAGCCCCACGAGAAGGGCGATCGCGTCCATGTCGAGCTCTCGGGGAAGTTCCTGCCCTACAAGACCTACTAGGCCTTGCGCAGGCGTGCGAAGTCGATGCGCGCCGAAGGGCCAATCTCGGCCTTGCATGTCTGCGCCACGTTCTCGAGCGCATGGCGGTCGTCGGCCGCCCTTTCGGAGGCCATGCAGTCGCGCGGCACGACCAGCCGGAAGTCGCGCATGTAGGCATCATGCGCGGTGAAGAGGACGCAGAAATTCCCCGCGATCCCGGTGAGGACGAGCGTTCGTGCGCCCAGATGCGCGAGCAGCACTTCGAGCGAGGTGGAATGGAAGCCCGAATGCTTCGGCTTGAGGACGAAGTAGTCCTCCTCGTCCGGTTCGAGCAGCCGCGCGATCGGCTCGCCGCGCACACCATCCTCGAGGCAGTGCCGCAGCGTGCTGCGGAAGTCCGAGCGCCACTTGCCGAAGTTGTCGTTGCAGTAGATTGCCGGCACGCCGGCTCGCCTGGCGCGCGCGCGCAACGCCGCGGTGGCCTTTGCCGCGGGCAGCGCTCGCTTGAGCAGGCGCGCGCCCGAGGCGAACTCCAGGTCGTTGATCCAGTCGATCAGGAGCAGCGCCACCCGGCAATGGTCGGGAGCGCTGCCATGCAGCCCCTTAGCTCTTGACCGAGGCATTCAGCGCCGTCGCGAGCGCCGTATCGCCGCTCACCAGGTCCTTCCAGGCGATCTCCAGGCCATTGCGCTTTCCCTTGACGACCAGCTTCAGGCCGGCAGGGTCGATGGTCAGCATGTAGGCCTGGTCGCCGATCGCTACCTCGCGCCGGAGCGGTTTCTCTAGCTTCGTTGCCATGCGGTTCTCCTTACTTTGCGGAACAGTTGGACGAGCGCGGGAAGCTGGTAGTTCGCGTTCAGGCCGCTCGGGCTGGGCAGCACCCATACTTCGGCACCTTCCAGCTTCTCCTGCTGGAGCCCGAGCGTCGCCTTGGGACGACCGAAGGCTATGCGGTAGGCGCCCAGGCCGACGAAAGCCACCGCGCGCGGGCGATAGCGGCGGATCTTGCGGGCAAGCTGCCTTGCGCCGCGGACGAGCTCTGCGGGCGCCAGCTCGTCCGCGGCGGCCGTGGCGCGGTTCACGAGATTGGTCAGGCCGCAACCGAGGTCGAGTAGGCGCAGGTTCTCGGAGGGATGGAACAGGCGCGGCGTAAGCCCGGAGGCGTGCAAGGCGGGCCAGAAGCGATTGCCGGGTCGCGCGAAGTGAAACCCCGTCGCCGCGGAGTAGAGCCCGGGATTGATGCCGCAGAAGAGGACCCTCAGGCCGGGACCGATGACGTCGCGCAGGCCCTTGCCCGCCGCCGCCGCGAGCTGCGCGCGGCTAGGCGGGCCGGACCACGTAGCCGCCGGACTTCTCGTCCTCTTCGAGCTTGATGAGGCCCTTCTTCTCGGCTTCCTCGAGGAGGTCGGAGAACGCACGGTAGCCATAGTAAGACTCGTTGAAGCCGGGATTGCGGCGCTTCAGGGCCTGCTTGACCATCGAGCCCCAGATCTTCTCCTCGGGGCCGCGCTCGGCGAGCAGGGCCTCGAGCGTGCCGAGGATCTGGTCGAACGCCTCCTGCTTCTTGTCCTCGCCCGCGGGCGCCGCGTCCTTGCGCTTCTTCGCGGCGCGCCGCTTCTGCTCGTCCTGACGCACCAGGTCGTCGTAGTAGATGAACTCGTCGCAGTTCGCGATCAGCAGGTCCGAGCTCGAGTTCTTCACGCCCACGCCGACCACGGTCTTCGCGTTCTCGCGCAGCTTCGAGACCAGCGGCGAGAAGTCGGAGTCGCCGCTTACGATGACGAAGGTATCGACGTGCGACTTGGTGTAGCAAAGGTCGAGGGCGTCGACCACCATGCGGATGTCGGCGGAGTTCTTGCCGGACTGCCGCAGGTGCGGGATCTCGATCAGCTCGAACGACGCCCCGTGCATCGCCGCCTTGAACTCCTTGTAGCGCTCCCAGTCGCAGTACGCCTTCTTCACCACGATCGAGCCCTTCGCGAGAAGGCGCTCGAGCACCTTCTCCATGTCGAACTGCGCATAGCGTGCTTCGCGCACGCCGAGCGCGACGTTCTCGAAATCGCAGAACACGGCGAGGCTGCGGGTATCGTGGTTGGGCATGGTCAATCCTCCCGCCGGGGGGATTGGGGTGCCTGCGTCGCGGCGGCGCCCGCGACGGGAGCATGGCGTCGTGCGCGCCAGTTTTCGACCAGCGAGTAGCCCGCGGGCACGACGACGAGGGTGAGGATGGTGGAGGTAATCATGCCGCCGATCACCGCCACGGAAAGCGGCGCATTCGTCTCGGCGCCCGCGCCCAAGCCGATGGCCGCGGGAAGTAGCGCCAGAATGATCGTCAGCGACGTCATCACGACAGGCCGCATGCGGATCGGGCAGGCGTCGCGCAGGGCATCGTCCACCGACATGCCTTCGGCACGCCGCTGGTTCGTCAGGTCGACGAGCAGGATCGAGTTCTTCGCCACCAGGCCGATCAGCAGCAGCAGGCCGATGCCCGAATAGATGTTGAAGCTGTGGCGGGAGATGAGCAGCGCGGCCACGCCGCCGACCGCGGCGAGCGGCACGGCCATCATGACGTACACCGGGTGCAGGAAGCTGTTGAACTGGCTGGCGAGCACCATGTACAGGAGGATGATGGCGAGCAGGAAGGCAAAGACGAGCGCGTTGCCCGTCTTCTGCAGCTGCTCCGCTTCGCCGACGAACACCATCTGGTAGCCGAGCGGCAGGTCTTCAGCCGCCTTGCGCACCTTCTCCATCGCCGTGCCGAGCGCGACTGTCGGCCGCGCATAGAACGTCGCGGAGTACTGCAGGTCGAAGCGGCCGATCACCGCGGGGCCGAGCGCCTCGCGGAAGCGCGCCACGGAGTCGAGGCGGACCAGCTGGCCCTGGCGGTTGCGCAGGTAGATCTTGGACAGGTCGGCCTGCTGCTGGAACTCGCCTTCCTTCGCCTTGACGCGGATGTCGTAGCGCTCGCCGTCGCCCGGATAGTCGTTGTACTTCGCGATGTCGACGCCGCCGGTGAGCATGTTGATCGCGAGCGCGATGTCGGCGGAGTTGAGGCTCAAGCCCGCGGCACGCACACGGTCGGGCTCGAGCACGAGCTGCGGCAGGTCGAGCTGCAGATCGGTGTCGAGGCGCCCGATCTGCGGATCGGCCTGCAGCCGCTGCTGCAGCTCGCGCGCGAGGCGGCCCATCTCCTGCAGGTTCGGGCCCTTGACCACGAACTGCAGCGGTTCCGAGCGCTGCCCCTGCACGAGGCCGAAGCCGCGCGGGAACGCGTTCGCCCCCGCCACTTGGGACAGATCGCGGGCGAGCGCGGCGATCACCTCGTTCTGCGACCGGGTGCGCTCGCGCCGCGGCTTCATCCGCACCACCAGGGTGGCCTGGTTCACCTGCTGCGCGGAGCCCAGGCCGATGACGCCGAACTCGGTCACGATCTCGGGATACCTGGAGGAGATGGCCTCGACCTCGCGCAGCTTGGATTCCGTGTACCCGATCGAGGAGCCGAGCGGCGTGCGCAGGCCGACGAGGAAGCGGCCCTCGTCCTGCTGCGGCGCGAGCTCCTTCGGCAGGAGGAACAGCGCGGCGAGCACCGCCGCGACGAAGGTGGCGAGCCCGCCGATGAGCATGAGGCCGCGATGGCGCAGCCCCCCGTCGAGGCAGCGCCGGTAGAACGACTCCATGCGCTGAAAGAAGTGCTCCAGCATCCAGTACACCCTGCCGTGGCTCGGTGCGACCTGCAGGAACCGCGAGCACAGCATCGGGGTCAGCGTCAGTGAGACGAAGAGCGACACGAGGACGCCGAAGCTCACTACCACGGCGAACGAGCGCAGGAACTGGCCAAGGATCCCGCCGATGAACAGCACCGGGGCGAAGATCGCGACGAGCGAGAAGCTGGCGGCGATGACCGCGAAGGTCACCTCCTTGCTGCCGGTGACCGCCGCGGACATGGCGGTGGCGCCGGCGTCCTCCTCGCGGTGGCGGTAGATGTTCTCGAGCACCACGATCGAGTCGTCCACGACGACACCGACCAGGAGGAGCAGGGCGAGCAGCGTGACGGAGTTGAACGTATAGCCGAAGAAGTACATGACGCCGATCGCGCCCATCAGCGACACCGGAATCGCGGTGGCGATAATGAGCGTGGAGCGCAGGCTCTTCAGGAAGAGCCAGACGACGAGCGCGGCGAGCAGCGTGCCCTCGATCAGGTGCGCCTTCAGGGCGTTGACCATCTCGCCGATGAACACCTTGTCGTTCTGCACGTAGTGCAGCTCGAGGCCGGGCGGCAGCTGCGGGCGGATCTCCTTGTCGATGCGCTCGACGATCTTGTCGATGATCTCGACGGTGTTCGTGTTCGGCACCTTGACCACGCCGATGCCGACCGTCGGCTTGCCGTTGAATCGCGCGAGCTGGCGGAAGTCCGAGAGCCCGTCCTCGATCTCGGCGATGTCGCGCAGCCGCACCGGCGCGCCGTCCTTGTGGCCGACGATCATCGCCGCCAGGTCGTCCAAGTTGTGGAACTCGAGGTCGAGCTTCACCAGGTGCTCGGTGCTGCGCCCGACCAGGAAGCCGCCGGCGAACTGGATGTGCTCGCGGCCGAACGCGTCGCTGATGTCCTGCGCCGCGATGCCGTAGGCCGCCATGCGCGCCGGGGCGAGGTTGACGCGGATGGTACGGTCGCGCCGGCCGCCGATGCGGATCTCGCCCACGCCGTCGATGGTCTCGAGGCGCTTCTTGATGACGTTGATGGCGTACTGGTTGAGCTGCTGCTGCGTGCGGTCGCCCTGCAGGGCGGTCCACAGGATGGGCTGCGTGTTCGTCTCGACCTTCGCCACCACCGGCGGGTCGGCATCCTCCGGCAGGCGCCGCACGACCTGGTTCACCTTGGCCTGGACCTCCTGGAAGGCGACGTCGATCCGCTTCTCGAGCGCGAACGTGATGACCACGACGGAGGCCCCGGGCGACGAGGTGGACTGGATGTGCTCGATGCCGGGGACGCTGTTGATCGAGGTCTCGATCAGGTTGGTGATCGAGGCGTCGATGATGTCCGGGTTGGCGCCGCGCTGCGTGGTGCTGATCGAGATGATCGGGAATTCGATGTACGGCAGCTTGTCGACGCCGACGCGCTGGTAGGCGATCCAGCCGAACAGGACGAGCACCGCGCTCAGCATGAACGCGAAGACGTGGCGCCGGATCGAAAGCTCGGAGAGCGTCACCGCCCTAGCCCTTCTTCCCCTCTGGCCGGGGCTTGGGCAGCGCGACGGCGGCGCCGTTCGTCAGGAAGCCGGCGCCGTCGACCGCGACGGTGTCGCCAGCCTGCACGCCCTTGAGGATCTCGTACTGGCCGTCCTGCTTCAGCCCCGTCTCGACGATGCGCTGCTCGGCCACGCCTTCGCGCAGGGCGTACACCACCTTGCCGGCCGGGCGCAGCACGACCGCCTGCTCCGGCACCATCAGGGCGCCCTCGCGCATTTGCGTGACGATGCGCGCGTTCACCGTGCCGCCGCCGCGGAAGAGGTTGCCCTCGCCGCGGAACTTGACGATCGCATCGAGGGCGCGGTTATTGGCCCCGACCGTCGGCTTGATCTCGGCGATCACCGATTCGATCACCCGGTCGGGCGCCGCGGGCGGCGCGAGGACGACCTTCAGCCCCGGACGGATGCGCGTGGCCGCCGACTCGGGCAGGAACAGGTGCGCGCGCAGCTCCTGCACCCCGACCAGCTTGAAGAGCGGGTCGCCGAGCTTGACGTAGTCGCCGACGGCGACGATCTGCGTCTCGATCTCGCCGTCGATCGGCGCGACGACGCGCGCCTTGGTGACGCTGCGCCCGGTGGCTTCGGAGCGGGCCTTCGCGGTGTTGAGCTGCTCGCGCAGCGCGTTGCGCTGGGCGATCGCGTCGTCGGCGGCGTTCTGCGTGATGAAGCCCTGGCCGACCAGCTTCTGCTGGCGCTCGACGACGCGCTCCTGCTGCTGCAGGAGGCTGCTGAGGCGGCCGATCTCGGCCTGGTCGGCGCGCGACTGGATCTGGAAGTCCACCGCATCGATCTCGGCGAGCACTTCGCCCTTCGCGACCTTCTTGCCCGTGAATCCATGCACGCGGACGATTCGCCCCGCGACCTCGGCGCCGATCGTCGGATCGATCACGTTCTCGAGCGTGCCGACCACGTCCTCGTAGACCTCGAGCGGGCGCGCTTGGACCGTCGTCGCGGTGACCAGCACCGCGGCGCGGCCCTTCCCGGCCGCTTTGCCCGCGCCCTCGCGTGCGCCCCCGTCCGCGATGAAGTAGATGCCGACGCCCGCGAGGACGAGCAGGGCGATTGCGGCTCCGGCGGTGAAGAAGCGGCGTTGCGAGACGGTCATGTCCGGGCGGGGCGGGAGGTGCGGCGCATTGTCATGCCGGGAAGCGTTCCAGGGCAAACAGCTCCTCGACGGTTTCGCGGCGCCGCACCAGGCGACAACTCGCACCCTCGACGAGCACCTCGGCCGCGCGCGGCCGCGTGTTGTAGTTCGAGCTCATCGCGGCGGAGTACGCACCGGCGGACATCAGGGCGAGGAGCTCGCCCTGCCGAGCGACGAGGCGCCTTTCCTTGGCGAGGTAGTCCGCGCTTTCGCATACCGGGCCCACCACGTCGTAAACACCTGGCGCGGCGGCGGATTCCGTCGCGCGCACCGGTTTCACGTCGTGCCACGCTCCGTAGAGCGCCGGGCGGAGCAGGTCGTTCATCGCGGCGTCGACCACGAGGAAGTTGCGCGCGCTGCCCTGCTTGACGTACTCGACGCGGGTCACGATCACGCCGGCATTGCCGACGATGGAGCGGCCCGGGTCGACGATGAGCGCTTCCTTGCGGCCGGCGACGAGGCCGAGGACGCCGTCGAGAAAGGCCGAGATGGGCTCGGCGGCTTCGTCCTGGTAGCGGATGCCGATGCCGCCGCCGAAATCGAGGTGGCGCAGCGCGATGCCGGAGGCCGCGAGCCGGTCCGCCAGGGCGACGATGCGCGAGGCGGCCTCGACATACGGCGCCGAGCGGGTGAGCTGCGAGCCGATGTGGCAGCCGATTCCCGTCACCTCGATGCCGGGGAGGGCGGCGGCACGCCGGTAGAGCCGCTCCGCATCGTCGTAGGCGACGCCGAATTTGTTGTCGCGAAGACCCGTCGAGATGTAAGGATGCGTCTTCGCGTCGATGTCGGGATTGACGCGAAAGGCGATCGGTGCCCGGGGGCCTCGCCGGCGCGCTAGCGCGTCGACCCGTTCGAGCTCGGCCTCCGACTCGACGTTGATGCACAGGATGTTCTTCTCCAGCGCGAGTTCGATCTCGGCCGCACTCTTGCCGATGCCGGAGAACACCGTCTTGCGCGGGTCGCCGCCCGCGGCCAGGACGCGCGCCAGTTCCCCTCCCGAGACGATGTCGAACCCAGCGCCGAGCTTCGCCAGCAACGCCAGGACGGCGAGGTTAGAGTTCGCTTTCACCGAATAGCACACGAGCGCCTCGCGTCCCTGCAGGGTGCGCGCGTACTCGCCGTAGGCGCGCTCGATCGCCGCCCGGGAGTAGACGTAGCAGGGCGTGCCGAAGCGCTCGGCGATCGAATCGAGCGGCACCTCTTCGGCGCACAGCGTGTCGCCGCGGTAGGAAAAGGACATGGCGCTACTTCGCCGGCGCGCCGTCGCGCTCGGGGTAAGGCGCCGGCTTGTAGGGCTCGGCCTTCGGCTTGTACCCCGGGGGCGGGTTCTCGCGCAGGAAAAGATCCCCCTTCTGGCCGCATGCGGCCAGGGCGAGAACCAGCAAAAGCAGGATCGTTCGCATCGCTAAAAAAGCTAGAATTTCCATGTTAACACGCGGGGTTACGCCACATGAGCGGTGCGGATTTCGAGGTTCGCGCGCAGGCAGCGCTGGACCGGTTGAGAGAGACGCTGGAAAGCGACCCAGAACTGGACGTCGAAGAAAAGGCGGACGGCTTGTTCGAGGTGTCCTTCGACGACGACTCCAGGATCGTCATCAACCGGCACAGCGCCGCGCAGGAGATCTGGGTGGCGGCGCGTTCCGGGGGATTCCACTTCCGGTGGGACGGGAGCGGCTGGCGTAACACGCGCGACGGGAGCGAGCTGTTCGCCTCCATCGCCGGGCTGATCGCCAGCCAGCGCGGCGAATCGCCGCAAGATCCCTGAATCAGTTGCCGAACAGCGGTATGAGCGGCAGCGACGGGCGCTCTGGCTCCGGAGGCGGCGAAGGATTGAGAACCTCGGGGGGCGGGACCGACTCCTTGTAGAAGTACTCCGGGATGGCGCGGCTGTCGCCCGGCGTCCCAGGCAGGGGGCCCATGGGTACGCTCACCACGCCCGGCGGGACGTTGCGTGGCTCCTCGGGAAGGTCCTTCATCACCCGCTCCATGTAGCCGACCCAGACCGGCAGCGCGACGATGCTTCCGGTCTGGTTCTTCCCGAGGGAGCGCGGCTGGTCGAAGCCGACCCAGGCCACCCCGACGAGCGAAGGCTGGTAGCCGGCGAACCACGCGTCCACGAACTCGTTGGTCGTACCGGTCTTTCCGGCGAGGTCCGTGCGGCCCAGCCGCGCGACGCGCGCGGCGGTACCGAAGCGCGTCACGTCCTGCATCATGCTGTCCATGATGAATGCGTTGCGCGGATCGAGCACGCGCAGCGCTTCATCGCCGGCACGGCGCGGATTGGCGAGCGCGATCACGTTGCCGCGGTCGTCGACGATCTTGTGGATGAAGTACGGCTGCACCAGGAAGCCGCCGTTCGCGAAGACGCCGTAGCCTCGCGCCAGCTGCCAGGCCGTGACCGAACCCGCCCCAAGGGCCATGGTGAGGTACGGCGGGTGCTTCTCCGGCTCGAAGCCGAAGCGGGAGATGTAGTCCTGGGCGTACTTCGGCCCGATCGCCTCGAGGATGCGGATCGAGACCATGTTCTTCGACTTGGTGAGCGCGGTTCGCATCCGCATCGCGCCCTCGAACTTCCCGTCGTAGTTCTTCGGCTCCCAGCGCTGGCTGCCGGTCTGCTCGGCCTCGAGCACCACCGGCTCGTCCGGGACGACTGTCGCGGCCGTGAACCCCTTCTCGAGGGCCGCCGAATAGATGAATGGCTTGAAGGACGACCCGGGCTGGCGCCACGCCTGGGTGACGTGGTTGAACTTGTTGCGCCAGAAGTCGAATCCGCCCACGAGCGAGCGCACCGCGCCGTCGTTCGGGTCGAGCGCGACGAAGGCGGCTTCGACCTCCGGGAGCTGGACGATGTGCCAGGCCTTGCCTTCCTGCTGCAGGCGAACGATGGAGCCTCGGCGAACGCGTCGCTGGGCGGGTGACTTGCCGTCGAGGCGCGCGGACGCGAAGCGCAGTCCTTCGCCGGCGATCGCGACGCGCTCCCCGGTACGCAGGGCGACCTCGACTTTGCGGGGACTCGCGGAGAGCACCACGGCGGCGACGAGGTCGTCGCTGTCGCCGTAATTGGCGAGAGCGTCGTCGAAGTCGTCTTCCTCCGGGTTCGCCGGCAACTCGGCGAAGCCCTCCGGCCCGCGGTATCCCTGGCGCCGGTCGTACTCCAGCACGGCGCGGCGCAAGGCCTGATAGGACGCCTCCTGGTCGGCCTTGCGGATGGTGGTGTACACACGGAAGCCGCGCGTATAGACGTCTTCCGGGTAGTGCTCGGCGATCGCCTGACGCACCATCTCCGCGATGTGCTCGGCGTGCACCGAGTACTCCTGGACATCGCGCCGCGCGCGGACCGGCGCCTTTAGGGCGTCGTCATGCTGCGCGGTCGTGATGTGCCCGAGCTCGCGCATCCTGCGCAGCACGTACTGCTGGCGCTGCTTGGCCCGCTGCGGATTGGCGATCGGGTTGTACAGCGAGGGCGCTTTCGGCAGGCCGGCCAGCATGGCCGTCTCGGCGAGCGAAAGCTGGTTCAGCGCCTTGCCGTAGTAGATCTGGGAGGCGGCCGCGAACCCGTAGGCGCGCTGGCCGAGGTAGATCTGGTTGATGTACAGCTCGAGGATCTGGTCCTTCTCAAGGCTGTGCTCGATCTTGAACGCGAGCAGCGCCTCATAGAGCTTGCGGGTGAGCGTCTTCTCCGAAGAGAGGAAGAAATTGCGGGCGACCTGCATCGTGATCGTGCTGGCGCCCTGGCGGCGCCCGCCGGCGACGAGGTTGGCATACGCTGCCCGCATGACGCCGATGTAATCGATCCCGGCATGCTGGTAGAAGCGCTCGTCTTCCGCGGACAGGATCGCGTTCTTGAGCTGCGCGGGTACCTCGGCGATCGACACCACCGCCCGCCGCTCCTCCCCGAACTCCCCCATCAGGGTCCCTTCCGCCGTGTAGACGCGGAGGGGTACTTTCGGCTGGTACTCGGTCAGGGCCTGGAGGGAGGGGAGGTTCGGAAAGGCGAGTGCCACGATGAGCCCGACCACTAGGAGGCCGGCCACGGCCAGCGCCCCCAGAAGGGCGAGCGGAAAGGCAAGAAAACGGAGCCACATCAAGGGAGTTGGACCTCGGGCGGGGCGCTATTGCAGAAGCTGTTGACCGGTAGCATGATACCCCCGACCCCCTTGTGGAGGATTAACTAGACACACGGAGGGGTTGTTGCTAGGATTTAACGCCAATTCTACGTATCGCGCCTAAGAGCCGATACACAAAGGGAAAATAAATGCAGTTCGACCTTTTCAAGCCAAAGGCTCCGCCGCTCTTCGGCCTCGACATCAGTTCGTCGTCGGTCAAGATGCTGGAAATCGTCGAAGCAGGCAAAGGGGCTTATCGCGTAGAACGGTATGCCATCGAGGCCCTGCCGCGCGACGCGATCGTCGACGGGAACATCAACAACCTCGAGGCCGTGACCGAGTCGGTCAAGCGGGCGCACAAGCGGCTCGGCACCCGCACCAAGCACGTCGCCATGGCCGTTCCGTCGGGCGCGGTGATCACGAAGAAGATCGTCGTCAACGGCGCGCTGCGCGAGGCCGAGCTCGAGGTCCAGGTCGAGGGCGAAGCGAACCAGTACATCCCGTTCGCGCTCGAGGAGGTGAACCTCGACTTCCAGGTGGTCGGACCCTCGCCGACCAATCCGGAAGAACAGGAAGTCCTGATCGCCGCCACCCGCAAGGAAAAGGTGGAAGACCGCGTGGCGGTGGCGGAATCCGCGGGCCTCAAGGCCTTCGTCATGGACGTGGAGTCCTTCGCCTAGCAGGCCGCGCTCGAGCTCGTCGTCGCGCAACTTCCCGGGGGCGGCAAGGACCAGAACGTCGCCGTCGTGGACGTCGGCGCCAACGTCATGAACGTCACGGTGCTGCGCAACGACCAGTCCGTGTATACCCGCGAGCAGGCCTTCGGCGGCAACCAGTTGACCCAGGACATCATCAGCCGCTACGGGATGAGCCCGGAAGAGGCCGAGAACGCCAAGCGCTCGGGTGGGTTGCCCGACGACTTTGAGGCCGAAGTGCTGCGCCCGTTCATGGAAAACCTGTCCCAGGAAGTGCAGCGGGCGCTGCAGTTCTTCTTCACCTCGACGCCCTATCACAGCGTGGATCACATCCTCCTCGCGGGGGGCTCCGCAGTCATCCCGGGCCTCGAACAGGTCATCAACGGGCACGCGCAGGTGCCGACCACCGTCGCAAATCCGTTCGCATCGATGCAGACCTCGCCGCGCATCCAGCTCAAGCGCCTCATGGCTGACGCACCCTCCCTCATCGTGGCCTGCGGGCTCGCCATGCGGAGGTTCGACCCCTCATGACTCGCATCAACCTACTTCCCCACCGCGAGGAGCGGCGCAAGCGCTCCCGCCAGCACTTTTTCGTGCTGGCCGGCGGTACGGCGCTCATCGGCGCCCTCGTCGTCGTTGCAGTACACGGCTTCTATGCCGCAAAGATCGAGACACAGAACGAGCGCAACAAGTTCCTGAAGAACGAGATCGTCAAGCTGGACAAGGACATCGCCGAGATCAAGAAGCTGCGCGACGAGATTGCGGCGCTGCTCGCCAGGAAACAGGTGATCGAGACGTTGCAGGCCGACCGGGCCCAGACGGTGCACCTGCTCGACGAGCTGGTCCGGCAGATGCCGGAGGGCGTATACCTTAAGTCGGTGGTCCAGCGGGGCTTGCAGGTGAGCCTCCAGGGGTATGCGCAGTCGAACGCGCGCGTATCGACCTTGATGCGCAACATCGACGCTTCGCCGTTCCTCGAGCGCCCGGTCCTCGTGGAGGTCAGCGCGGCTAACGTGGACAAGAAGCGCGTCTCCCATTTCAGCATGAGCGTATCGCTGAAGCGGGCCTCGGCGAAGGACGCCGCAAAGGATGGCAAGGCGCCTGCGAAGGCCGACGCCTCGAAGAAGGGATAAGCCATGGCCGCCCCGAATTTCAACGCGATCCTCGACGAGTTCAAGCGGACCAACTGGAACGATCCGGGCACCTGGCACTACGCGCCGAAGATTCTGGTACTGCTCGCCATCCTGGTCAGCATTCCCGTAGCCGGGTTCTTCGCCGATACGCAGACGCAGCTCGAGGAGCTTGAGCGCGGCGCAGGGGAAGAGGCGAAGCTCAAGACGGACTACGTCGACAAGAAGAAGCAGGCCGTCAACCTCGACCTGCATCGCCAGCAGCTGCGCGAGATCGACACGCAGTTCGGCGCGCTGCTCCGCCAGCTGCCCAACAAGTCCCAGATGGACGCGCTGCTAGTGGACATCAATCAGGCCGGCCTGGGCCGCGGCCTGCAGTTCGAGCTGTTCAAGCCCGCCGGCTCGGAGAGCCAGCGCGAGTTCTATGCCGAGCTGCCGATCACCATCAAAGTCATCGGCACGTACCACGACATGGGCGCGTTCGCGAGCGATGTGGGGCAGCTCTCCCGCATCGTCACGCTGAACGACGTATCGATCGCCACCGGCAAGGACGGCGTCCTTACCATGGATGCGACCGCGCGCACCTTCCGCTACCTGGACGACGCCGAAGTGGCAGCGCAGCGGCGCTCGCAGGCCGCGGCGAAGAAAGGCGGCAGGAGATGAGCCCCCTCGCTTCGCAGCCGTTGCTGCGTGCCCTCGCGATCGCGGGTGCCCTCTCGCTCGCTGCGTGCGGCGGCGAGGAGCATGGCGACCTGAAGCAGGAGTTGACCACGCTCACCAAGGACGTGCGCGGCCGCGTCGATCCGCTGCCGCAGGTCCGGCCCTATGAGCCGGTCCCCTATACCGCCGAGGCGCAGATCGACCCCTTCCGTCCGGAACGCATCGATATCGCCAAGGCCGGCGCCGCTGCGACGACCAGCAAGCTCGCGCCGGACCAGAACCGTCCGAAGGAGCCGCTCGAGGCCTTCCCGCTCGAGTCGATCCAGATGCTCGGCACGATCACGCAGAACAAGGAGACCTTCGCGCTGGTGAAGGCGGGGACCAACCTGTACCGCGTGCGCAAGGGTAACTACATGGGGCAGAACTTCGGCGTCATCACGGGGATCGACGACGGGCAGATCGCACTCAAGGAGCTCATCCAGGATGCCGCCGGCGAATGGATGGAGCGCTCGAGTGCCCTGCAACTGGTGGAGGCAAGACGATGAAAAAGAACATGCTCACCGCTGTTTGCGGCTTCGCGGCGCTCTGGTTCCTCGGAATCGGCGCAGCGGCGGCGCAGGCCAACGCGATCGAGTCCTTCAACGTGACGCAGCAGGGCGACAAGGTCGTGGTCCGGATCACGACCAAGGAGCCGCTGCGCAGCGTGCCCCCCAACTTCGCCGTCGCCAATCCGGCCCGCATCGCGTTCGATTTCCCGAACACGGCGAACGCACTCGGCCGCTCCAGCCAAGACATCGCCCAGGGCGAGCTCTCGAGCATGAACGTGGTGCAGGGCTCGGACCGCACGCGCGTGGTGCTCAACCTGCGCCGCCCGGTCTCGCATGATGCAACGCTGGATGGCCGCAGCGTAGTCATCAACCTCAGCGCCCCCGCCGTGGCCGCAACTCCGGGCGCGCGCGTCGAGCAGTTTGCCCTGGGCAAGGGCGAATCCAAGCACGAAGTGCGCGAGGTCGACTTCCGCCGCGGACGGGCTGGCGAGGGCCGGGTGATCGTCGACCTTTCGGACACGACGACCGGAATCGACATCCGCCAGCAGGGCCAGAACATCGTGGTCGAGTTCCTCAAGACCACCTTGCCGGAAAGCCAGCGCCGCCGCCTCGACGTCACCGACTTCGCCACGCCGGTGGACGCGGTAAGCCTGTTCCAGCAGGGCGAGAACGTCCGCATGGTCATCGAGCCGAAAGGCCAGTGGGAGCACAACGCCTACCAGTCCGACACGCAGTTCGTCGTCGAGGTGAAGCCGGTCGTCCCCGACCCGAGCCGCGCGGCCCAGCGCGGCCGGTATACGGGCGAGAAGCTCTCGCTCAACTTCCAGAACGTCGAGGTGCGCGCGGTCCTGAACGTGATCGCCGACTTCACCGACCTCAACCTGATCACGAGCGACACGGTCACGGGGAACATCACGCTGCGCCTCAAGGACGTCCCGTGGGACCAGGCGCTCGAAATCATCCTGCAGACGCGCGGCTTGGACAGCCGGCGCACCGGCAACGTGATCTGGATCGCCCCGCGCGACGAGCTCGCGACCCGCGAGAAGCTGGCCCTCGAGGCGCAGAACCAGATCAGCGACCTGGAGCAGACGCGCACCGAGTCCTTCCAGATCAACTACCAGAAGGCAATCGACATCCAGAAGCTCCTTTCCGACCCGGCGCAGCGGATCCTGTCCAAGCGCGGCAGCGCCGTGGTCGATACGCGCACCAACGTGCTCTTCGTGCAGGACACCCCCAGCCGGCTCGAAGAGGTGCGCAAGCTCATCACCAAGATCGACATCGCGGTCCGCCAGGTGATGATCGAGGCGCGCATCGTCGAGGCGAACGATTCCTTCTCGAAGAACCTCGGCGTGCGCCTCGGCTACAACGACCTGACCGGAGGCCACCGCGTCCTGGGGCAGAACAGCCCGCGCTTCGGCGTCAGCACCGGCGGCCTTGAGAACCTCGCCGCGACTACTGGCGTGCCCGGCGCCGGCGGCGCGGTGCAGCCGAACGCAACAGGCAGCCTGGGCGTGAACCTGCCGGCCGCCGGCCTGAACGCGTTCAGCGCCGGCAGCTTCTCGTTCATTCTCTTCAACAGCACCGCGACGCGCTTCCTGAACCTCGAGATCTCCGCGATGGAAGCCGACGGCAAGGGCAAGATCATCGCCAGCCCGCGCGTGCTCACGGCGGACCAGATCGAGGCGACCATCGAGCAGGGGACGGAGATTCCCTACCAGGCCGCCACGTCCTCCGGCGCGACCGCGGTCACGTTCCGCAAGGCCAACCTGTCGCTGAAGGTGAAGCCGCAGATCACGCCGGACGGCAATGTGATCATGACGCTCGACGTGAACAAGGACCAGCCGGGCGTGCAGACCGCTTCCGGCCTCGCCATCAACACCAAGCACGTCAAGACCGAGGTGCTGGTCGAGAACGGCGGCACGGTGGTGATCGGCGGGATCTTCGAGCAGGCCGACCGGACCGACGTCACCAAGGTTCCCTTCTTTGGCGACCTCCCGGGCGTGGGCGTGCTCTTCCGCAACCAGACCCAGACCAGCACGAAGACCGAGCTGCTGGTATTCATCACGCCGCGCGTCGTCAACGAACGGCTCAACATCCGCTGATCGCTTCGCTTTCCTTCGCGCACGGCCGGGACCTCCCGGCCGTTTTTGTTTCTAGAATGGCGCCATGCAAGCGCGCGCGAACAGGCCCAACGTCTTCCTGGTCGGCATGATGGGCGCGGGCAAGACCACCGTCGGGCGGCTGCTCGCGCGGCGGTTGAAGCTTCGCTTCATCGATTCGGACCACGAGATCGAGGCCCGCTGCGGGGTCAAGGTCCCGCTTATCTTCGAGATCGAGGGTGAATCCGGGTTCCGCGCGCGCGAAGCGCAAGTCATCGCCGAGCTGAGTGAGCTGGAAGGCATCGTGCTTGCCACCGGCGGGGGGGCTGTCCTTTCACCGGAGAGCCGCGAGCACCTGTCCCGGAGCGGGACGGTCGTCTACCTGCGCGCCCGCCCGGAAGACCTGTACGAGCGGGTGCGCCACGACAAGAATCGCCCGCTGCTCGCGACGGCGGATCCGCTCGGACGTTTGCGCGAACTATTCGGGGAGCGCGACCCGCTCTATCGCGAGGTCGCGCACGTTGTCGTCGACACCGGGACGCAGAGCGTGCAGATGCTGGCGCGCGGCTTGCTCGAGAAGCTGGAGAAACGGTGGAAAGCCTCCGCGTAGCCCTCGGCGAGCGTTCCTATCCCATCCACATCGGCGCCGGAATCGTCGGTGCGGCGGAGCTCTACGCGCCCTACCTGACGGGCGGGAGCGCGGCCATCGTGACCGACGAGGCGGTAGGCCCGCTTTACCTGCCTTCCCTCAGGCGGGCGCTCGGCAGCGTCCAGGTTGCGGAAGTGATGGTGAAGCCGGGCGAAGGCACGAAAGCCTGGCCGGTCCTGAACCGGATCTTCGATGCGCTCCTGGAAGCGAGGTGCGGGCGCGATACGCTGGTGATCGCCCTCGGAGGCGGTGTCGTCGGCGACCTCGCGGGCTTCGCGGCCGCGGTGTACCAGCGAGGCGTCCCGTTTCTCCAGGTGCCGACCACCTTGCTTGCGCAGGTCGATTCCTCGGTCGGCGGGAAGACCGCCATCAATCATCCGCTCGGCAAGAACATGATCGGCGCCTTCCACCAGCCGCGGGCCGTGGTGGCGGACGTTTCAACGCTTTCGACGTTGCCCGACCGGGAGCTGCGCGCGGGCATGGCGGAGGTGATCAAGCATGGTGCCGCCCTCGACGCGTCGTTCTTCGAGTGGCTTGAAGGCAGCATGGACAAACTTCTCGCGCGCGATGCCGCGGCGCTGACCTATGCCGTGCGCCGCTCCTGCGAGCTGAAAGCGGAGATCGTCGCGCGCGACGAGCGCGAAGGAGGCGTGCGGGCGCTGCTGAACTTCGGCCATACGTTCGGCCATGCCATCGAGGGGGGCGCCGGCTACGGCGCCTGGCTGCATGGCGAAGCCGTCGCGGCTGGCATGGTCATGGCTGCCGAGCTTTCCGTGCGGGAGGCGGGCCTGGGAGAGGTTGCCGCCGGTCGACTCCGGGCGCTGATACAGCGCGCCGGGCTGCCGGTCCGCGGGCCGGCGCTGACGCCCGAGCGCATGCGCGAGCTCATGGCGGTGGACAAGAAAGCCGCGCTCGGCCAGCTGCGCTTCGTGCTGCTCGAGTCCCTTGGCCGCGCGCGCCTGCAGGGCGGCGTTCCAGCCCCGAGCGTGGATGCGGCCATCCTCGCTGCATCGCAATAGGCTGCGGGTCGCGCGCAAACCCTTGTAGCAGCAGGACTACATAGGTATATTCAGAAGTTCGTCCGCCCATTTTGTGCAGAGCGGCGAGAACCGGAACGCTCTTTACGATCATGGGCTTACAAGCGGAAGGCCTGTACCACCCCGCCAGCGAGCACGACGCCTGCGGCGTCGGCTTCGTCGCCCATATCAAAGGCAAGAAGTCGCACACCATCGTCGAGCAGGGGCTGACGGTGCTGCGCAACCTGACCCATCGAGGCGCGGTGGGATGGGATCCCAAGCTTTCCGACGGCGCCGGCCTCCTCATCCAGATTCCTGATCGCTTCTACCGCGAGGAGATGGCGCGCCAGGGCGTGAAGCTGCCGCCCGCGGGCCAGTACGGGGTTGGCATGGTCTTCCTGCCGCGCGACCCGGCGTCGCGCATCGCGTGCGAGTACGAGATCGAGCGCGCGATCAAGGACGAGGGCCAGGTCCTCCTCGGCTGGCGCGACGTGCCGGTCGACAACTCGGACCTCGCGGAGCCGGCGAAGAATCTGGAGCCCGTAATACGCCAGGTCTTCATCGGCCGCGGCAGGCGGGTGACCGTGACCGACGCGCTGGAGCGCAAGCTCTACGTGATCCGCAAGAGCTCCGGACACGCGATCCAGGCGTTGCAGCTTCAGCACGGCAAGGAGTTCTACGTGCCCTCGATGTCGGCGCGCACGGTCTGCTACAAGGGCATGCTGCTCGCCTACCAGGTCGGCGAGTACTACCTCGACCTGAAGGACGCGCGCGTCGAGTCGGCGATCGCGATGGTCCACCAGCGCTTCTCCACCAACACGTTCCCCTCGTGGGATCTCGCGCACCCGTTCCGGCTCGTCTGCCACAACGGCGAGATCAACACGGTGCGGGGCAACCAGAACTGGATCCGCGCCCGGCAGGGGGCGATCTCGTCGCCGATCCTCGGCAAGGACATCGAGAAGCTCTGGCCGCTCATCTACGACGGGCAGTCGGACTCGGCGTCCTTCGACAACGCGCTCGAGCTGTTGGTGATGGGCGGGTACTCCGTCGCCCATGCCATGATGATGATGATCCCCGAAGCGTGGGAGAACCACACGCACATGGATCCGGCACGCCGCGCCTTCTACGAATACCACGCGGCGATGATGGAGCCGTGGGACGGCCCGGCGTCGATCGCCTTCACCGACGGCCGGCAGATCGGCGCCACGCTCGACCGCAACGGGCTGCGCCCCTCGCGCTACATCGTCACCGACGACGACCTCGTGATCATGGGCTCGGAGTGCGGCTGCCTGCCCGTGCCCGAGGAGCGCATCGTCAAGAAGTGGCGCCTGCAGCCCGGGAAGATGTTCCTCGTCGACCTCGAGAAGGGTCGAATCGTCGACGACCGGGAGCTGAAGGACAGCCTGGCGAACACCAAGCCGTATGCCGAGTGGATCGAGCGCATCCGCGTCAAGCTCGACGAGGTCGAGAGCGAGAAGACCGCGCCGCTCAAGTCCAGGGTCGCCCTGCTCGACCGGCAGCAGGCCTTCGCCTATACGCAGGAAGACCTCAAGTTCATCATGCAGCCGATGGCGGCCTCGGGCGAGGAGCCGATCGGCTCCATGGGCAACGACTCGCCGCTCGCCGTGCTGTCGAACAAGAACAAGACGCTGTACCACTACTTCAAGCAGCTCTTCGCGCAGGTGACGAACCCGGCGATCGACCCGATCCGCGAGGAGCTGGTCATGTCGCTGGTCTCGTTCATCGGCCCGAAGCCGAACCTGCTCGGCATCGACGAGCTGAATCCGCCGCTGCGCCTGGAAGTCTCGCAGCCGGTGCTGGACTTCTATGAGATGGAGAAAATCCGGCACATCGAGCGCTACACCAGCGGCAAGTTCAAGTCCTGGGAGCTCGACATCACCTACCCGGTGACCTGGGGCAAGGAGGCGATCGAGGCGCGCCTCGCTTCGCTGGCCGCGCAGGCCGAGGACGCGGTGCGCTCCGGCTACTCGATCATCGTCATCTCCGACCGCCTGGTGGACCGCGAGCGTGTCGCGATCCCCGCGCTGCTCGCCCTGTCCGCCGTCCACCAGCACCTGACCTCGAGGGGCCTGCGGACCTCGACTGGCCTGGTCGTCGAGACCGGCAGCGCGCGCGAAGTGCACCACTTCGCCCTGCTCGGCGGCTACGGCGCCGAGGCAGTGCATCCGTACCTCGCGCTCGAGACGATCCTGGAGCTGCATGCGAAGGACCGAGCGGCCGCCTCGAAAGCGCTGAAGAACTACGTGAAGGCGATCGGCAAGGGCCTGAAGAAGGTCATGTCCAAGATGGGCGTGTCGACCTACATGTCCTATACCGGCTCGCAGCTCTTCGAGGCCGTGGGCCTCGCAAGATCGCTGGTGGACAAGTACATGCGCGGCACGGCGTCGAACGTCGAGGGCATCGGTCTCTTCGACGTCGCCGAGGAAGCGCTGCGCACGCACCGCGACGCATTCGCCGAAGCCGACCCGGTGCTGAAGGGCATGCTCGATGCCGGGGGCGAATACGCCTGGCGCGTCCGCGGCGAGGACCACATGTGGACGCCGGACGCGATCGCCAAGCTCCAGCAGTCGGCGCGCGGGAACTCCTATGCGACGTACAAGGAGTACGCGCAGATCATCAACGACCAGTCGCGCCGCCACATGACCTTCCGCGGGCTGTTCGACTTCCGCTTCGACCAGTGCAAGCCGGTGCCCATCGAGGAGGTCGAGCCCGCGGCCGAGATCGTGAAGCGCTTCGCTACCGGCGCCATGTCCCTGGGGTCGATCTCGACCGAGGCGCACACCACGCTCGCCGTGGCGATGAACCGCATCGGCGGCCGCTCCAACACCGGCGAAGGGGGCGAAGATCGCAAGCGGTATGCGCCGATCAAGGCCGGCGAGACGCTGCAGTCGCGCCTCGGCAAGTCGCGCGTCGAAGCCGACATCGCGCTGCGCGAAGGCGATTCCCTCAAGTCGAAGATCAAGCAGGTCGCCTCGGGCCGCTTCGGCGTGACCGCCGAGTACCTGGCGAGCGCCGAGATGCTGCAGATCAAGATCGCCCAGGGCGCGAAGCCCGGCGAGGGCGGCCAGCTGCCCGGCCGCAAGGTCTCGGAGTACATCGCCGAGCTGCGCTACTCGACGCCGGGCGTGGAGCTGATCTCGCCGCCGCCGCACCACGACATCTACTCCATCGAGGACCTGGCGCAGCTCATCCACGACCTGAAGAACGCCAATCCCTCGGCGGACATCTCGGTCAAGCTCGTCACGGAAGTGGGCGTCGTCACGATCCCCGCCGGGGTGGCCAAGGGCAAGTCCGACCACGTCACGATCTCGGGCCATGACGGCGGCACCGGCGCTTCGCCCTGGTCGTCGATCAAGCACGCGGGCACGCCGTGGGAGCTGGGACTTGCCGAGACGCAGCAGACCCTGGTCCTGAACCGGCTGCGCGGCCGCATCGCCGTGCAGGTCGACGGGCAGATGAAGACCGGCCGCGACGTGGTGATCGGGGCACTGCTCGGCGCGGACGAGTTCGGGTTCGCCACCGCGCCGCTCGTCGTCGAGGGCTGCATCATGATGCGCAAGTGCCATCTCAACACCTGCCCGGTGGGCGTGGCGACGCAGGACCCGGTGCTGCGCCGCAAGTTCGCCGGCAAGCCCGAGCACGTCGTGAACTACTTCTTCTTCGTCGCGGAGGAGGTGCGCGAGCTGATGGCGAAGCTCGGCGTGCGCCGCCTCGACGAGCTGGTCGGCCGCACCGAGCTGCTCGATACGCGCAAGGGCATCGAGCACTGGAAGGCGCGCGGGCTGGACTTCACGCGGATCTTCCACTCGCCGGTCGTGCCGGCAGGCGTGGCGCGCTCGCACTGCGAGAAGCAGGAGCACGGCCTGGAGAAGGCGCTCGACAACCGCCTGATCGAGCTCGCCGCCGCTGCCCTCGAGCGGCGCGAGAAGGTCACCATCGACACGCCGATCCGCAACATCAACCGCACCGTCGGCACGATGCTTTCGCACGAGATCGCGAAGCGCTACGGCCACGAGGGCCTCGCGGACGACACGATCCACATCCGCCTGGCCGGCTCGGCCGGGCAGAGCTTCGGCGCCTTCCTCGCCCGCGGGGTGACGCTCGCCCTGGTCGGCGACACCAACGACTACTGCGGCAAAGGCCTCTCCGCCGGCCGCATCTCGGTGCAGCCGTCGCCGAAATTCAGGGGTGACCCGCGTGACAACATCATCACCGGCAACGTCGTCCTTTACGGCGCCATCGCGGGCGAAGCGTACTTCCGAGGGGTGGCGGGCGAGCGTTTCGCGGTGCGAAATTCAGGCGCTGATGCGGTCGTTCAGGGCGTAGGTGACCACGCCTGCGAGTACATGACCGGCGGCACGGTCGTCGTGCTCGGCAAGGTCGGCCTCAACGTCGGCGCCGGCATGACCGGTGGCCAGGCGTTCGTGTGGGATCCCAAGCCCGACCGGCTGCTCGCCCGCATCAACACCGACCTGGTCACGGCCGAGCGGCCCGATGCGTCGGCCCTCGAGGACCTGCGCTGGCTCATCGAGCGCCACGCCGAGCTGACCGGTTCCGAGCGGGCGGCCGAGCTCCTGAAGGACTGGGACGCCACCTCCGACCAGATGTGGCACGTCCTCCCCAAGGACCGGGCCCGCAACATGGAGGACCAGCAGGCCGGCCGCGTCGCCGCCTCCGCGTAACGATCACCACACGGTTCTGGCGTATCTCACCGACGGAAAAACGTCCATGAGATACGCCAGAACGATCAGGCGGACCAGCTCTCCCAGCGCTTGAGCCCCGGGCTGGTCAGCGCGGCGTCGGTCGCGTCACTCGACCAGGCGTAGCCCCGACGGCGCCATCGACGTCTCGGCCCGGGGCAGGTCGACGACGAACTCGGTGCGGTGGGCGGCGAAGATGTGCACCGAGAGCAGGACGGGCTCGTCGTCGAGCGAGGTGGTGATGCGCTCGCACCGCAGCACCGGCGAGCCGGGCGGGATCTCGAGCAGGGCGGCGTCCTCGTCCGACGCGGCGGCCGCGCCGATCGACTGCACCGCGCCGCCCAGCTCGACCGGCAGCAGCTCGTAGAACGGCGACCGCTCGACGTCGGCCCGTGACAGGGCGCCGGCCAGCTCCTCGGGGCACCAGACGGTGACCCGAGCGAACGGCGCACCGTCGGCCAGGTTGACCCGCACCACCTCGAGGACGGTCGGCGCGCCGAGGACCTGGCGGGCCCGGATCGGCGCCGGGACGAACCCGAACGAGAGGATGCGCCGGTCGGACACGACGCCCGACGCGGCCAGTTGGTCCTCGATCGTGCCGAGCCGGGCCAGGCTCTGGCGGAGGGGGTCGGCGGCCGCGAACCAGCCGAGACCCTGACGGGCGTCGAGCAAGCCTTCCTGGCGCAGCTCCTCGAGGGCGCGCCGGACGGTCACCCTGCTGGCGCCGAACTCGGCCGACAGCTCGGACTCGCTGGGGAGCAGGCTGCCGGCGGCGAACTCGCCCCGCTCGACCCGGCGCCGGAGCTCGTCGGCGATCGAGCGATACCTGAGCGTGCGCACCGCGGCAAACCTATAGTCCGCGTCGTGCTCCGGCTCTTCGGCCCCGGGATCTTCGGCCTGCTGATCTTTGCGCTGTGGATCTACTGCATCTTCGACGTCGTCTCGACCGACGACGCGCTGGTCCGGAACCTGCCCAAGGTGATCTGGCTGGTGTTCGTGCTGCTGATCCCGCTGATCGGCTCGATCACCTGGCTGGCGCTGGGGCGGCCCGTCTACGCCGGGTGGCGGCCGGGCGACACCGACCGCCGGCCCCGTGGTCGTGGCCCCGACGGTCCCGACGACGACCCCAACTGGCGCCCCGGCAACTGGTGAACGCGTTCTCGTGGTGCCTCGCCGGGCTGAGCCCGGTCTCGCACCACGAGAAGCTCAGAGGTCGGTGCCGGGGCGGCGGGTGAGCTCGGCGTCCGGGTCGCCGTTGTAGCCCGGGGGCAGCGACGCCCGGAGCTCGGCCTCGGTCGGCTCCCGGTGCTGGCGAGCCTCCTCGGGCAGCAGGTCGGTGATCGCCTGCATGATCCGCTTGGTGTCCGCGTCCGCGCTCTTGTAGTAGAGCTTCACGGGATCGCCGACGCGGGTCTGGACGGTCGGCGGGTTGAAGACGTTCAGCACGTTCGGGACGCGGGCGCTGCGGGGCCAGACCTTCTCGGTCCCCCACATCCCGATCGGGATGACCGGCGCCTGGGTCATGGCCGCCAGCCGGGCCGCCCCCCAGCGCCCCTTCAGCTCGGGGTCGAAGAACGCGCGGCCCCGTGGGATCGTGCCCTGGGGCATGAGCGCCACCATCTCCCCCGCCTCCAGCGCCTGCGCCGCCGCCTTGAGCGGCTCGTCGGAGCCGGTGCCCCGCTCGACCCGGATGCCGCCCATGGCCCGGGCCATGGCGCCGACGACCGGCGCGTCGAACACCTCCTTCTTGCCGAGGAAGCGGACCGGCCGGCCGCTCTGGGCGACGGTCATGCCAACCGCCAGGGTGTCGAAGTAGGAGCGGTGGTTGGCCACGATGATCGCCGGGCCGCTCTTGGGGAAGCGCTCGGTGCCCTCGATGTCGAACCGGGCGTAGGGGATCAGCTCGGGGCGGGCCATCGCGATGGCGATCTGTTGCGGCTCGACGTTGAGGCCCGGGATCTTGGGCACGCCGGGCGGGACGTCGAGGTGGAGGATCGGCCACCGCCGCAGCGTCGCCAGCACCATGAGCCGGGGGTCGGGGTTGACCGCGTACGGGTGGGCGACGGCGCCCAGGAGCGGCGAGTCGAAGTAGCTGTCGGAGTACGCCCAGCTCTCCTCCACCGACACGCCGTGCTGGTCGGACCACAGCCGGACGGCGGCGAGCTTGCCGGGGCCCCACACGAAGTCGCCGTGGATGGTGCCGTCGTAGCGGCCGTCGGCCTCGCCGTAGCGGGTGGCGATGACGTCGTCGATGCCCAGCTCCTCGGCCAGCGGCGCCACCAGGTCGTAGGGCGTGGTGGTGGCGAGGACGATGCGGCGGCCGGCGTCGCGGTGCTCGGCGAACAGGACCTTGGCGTAGGGCTGCACCGCGTTGGCGAGCGCCTTGCCGGCGTGCTTGCCCGCCTCCTGGACCGACTCCCGGACCCAGCCCTTGGCGGCCCGGGCCATCCGCTTGGTGATCGCCATGCTCGGGCGGGTCTCGCCGACCAGGTTGTAGATGCTGTAGACGAGCTGCTCGCCGGGGATCGTCCGCTGGGGCAGGACGCCGACCGCCTTCAGCGCCTCGGTGATGATCGGTCCGCTCGCCCCCCGGAGCAGCGTCCGGTCGAGATCGAAGAAAGCAGCCGTATCACCCATGCCGGCACCGTACCCGCGCCGGCCCGCGATCTTCTCGGGCGGCCGATCCCGCCGACGAAGTCGGCCCCTCCGGCTGCCCGCAAGGACGATGAGCGCCGGAGGGCGCCGGAGGGCGCCGGCGCCCGGAGGCACGATCAGATCGAGCGAACGGAGCGAGGCGCAGCCGAGCGAGTGAGCTCGAAACCAAAATCCCGAAAGGGCCGGTCCGGGGGGAGGACCGGCCCCTTCACGGGGTCACGGATGCTCGGCGGGGGGACACCGGCATCCGCTCCACTCGACGATCGAGCTCCGGGGGGATGGAGCGATCATCGGTGTTCTTGCTGTACCCCCATTGTGGTTACCCACCGGTAATCTGTCCAGCAGTTGTTATTGATAGCGGCTATCTTGCGTGGAGATGGATCTCCGCCAGCTTGCCGCCCTCGTGGCCGTCGCCGAGCACGGGACCTTCTCGGCTGCCGCCAAGGCGCTCCACACCGTGCAGTCCAACGTGTCGACCCACGTGGCCCGGCTCGAGCGGGAGCTGGGCGTGACGCTGGTCGACCGGTCGAACGGGCGCCTCACCGCCGAGGGCGAGGCGGTGGTGGAACGCGCCCGCCGCGTCCAGACCGAGCTCGACGCGCTCGCCGCCGACGTCGCCTCGATTGGCGAGGAGGTCACCGGCGCGGTGCGGCTCGGCGTCATCGGCAGCACGGCCCGGTGGCTCGTCCCCCGCCTGCTGGGCGCCATGCAGGAGGCCCACCCCCGGGTGCGACTGGTGATCGTCGAGGCGACGACGACCTCGCTCCTCCCCCAGCTGACGGCGGGGCGGCTGGACAAGGCGATCCTGAACCTGCCCGTCCACGACGACGAGATCGTGTGCGAGCCGCTGTTCGAGGAAGACCTCGTGGTCGTGGCGCCGGAGGGCCATCCGCTG
>CBDDRX010000024.1:0-3660 GCA_965233165.1 uncultured bacterium
GAAGAAGCGCCCCGGATAGTGCGCGTCGAGCGCGGCGCGCAGCTGCTTCAGCACCGCGTGCGTCTCGGGCAGGTTCTCGTTGCTCGTGCCCTCGCGCTCGACCAGGTAGGGAATGGCGTCCAGGCGGAAGCCGTCCACGCCGAGATCGGCCCAGAAGCGCATGACGCGGAACACCGCCTTCAGCACGTTCGGGTTGTCGAAGTTGAGGTCGGGCTGGTGGCCGAAGAAGCGGTGCCAGTAGTACTGCTTGGCGAGCGGGTCCCAGGCCCAGTTGGAGGTCTCGGTGTCCGTGAAGATGATGCGCGTGCCGGCGTACTTCTCGTCCGAGTCGCTCCACACGTACCAGTTGCGCTTCTCCGAGCCTCTCGGCGCGCGCCGCGCCGCCTGGAACCAGGGATGCTGGTCCGAGGTGTGGTTCAACACCAGCTCGGTGATCACCTTCAGCCCGCGGCGCTGCGCCTCGCGCACGAAGGCCCGGAAGTCGGCGCGCGTGCCGTACTGCGGGTGCACGCCGGTGTAGTCCGCGACGTCGTAGCCGTCGTCCTTGAGCGGCGAGGGGTAGAACGGCAGCACCCAGATGGCGCTCACGCCGAGGTCCTGGATGTAGTCGAGCTTCGCGGTCAGGCCGGCGAAGTCGCCGATGCCGTCGTTGTTGGCGTCGAGGAACGCCTTCACGTGCACCTGGTAGATGACGGCGTCCTTGTACCAGAGCGCGTCGCCCGGACCGGGCGCCGCCTCAGGCGAAGTTCTCGAAGCCAGGATGGGTTCGCCGGAGTACACGGAAGACATGCGCGGGCAGGGTGTAGGGGCTGAGCTCGATGTACGCGTGCGCGCCTTTCCACAGGTAGCGCCCGCCGCCGAGGAGGTCGTCGACCAGGTATTCCTCGCCCTCCGGGATGCCCAGCTCGGCGAGCGGCAGGCTCAACCAGCCGGACTGCACGTTGTGCGGGTCGAGGTTGACGACGACCAGGATCAGATTTTCATCTTCTCTTTTTGAAAAACAAACCAATTGATCGTTCGCAATGGGATGGAAGCGAAGCGACCAATCCGACTGCAGGGCGGGATTCCCCTTCCGGATCGCGTTCAGCTTCTTGATGATCGGGAAGAGGGAATCTTTGCGCGCCAGGTCCCACTTCCGGGTCTCGTACTTTTCGGAGTTCAGGTACTCCTCGCTGCCGGGCTCGCGCGGCGCGTGCTCCATCAGCTCGTAGGCCGGGCCGTAGATGCCGTAGTTCGCCGCCAGCGTCGCGGCGAGCACGACGCGCGAGATGAACGCCGGGCGGCCGTTCTTCTGCAGGAACTCGTGCAGGATGTCCGGCGTGTTCGGCCAGGCGTTGGGCCGGAAGTATTCGCGCGAGGGATGCTGCGAGAGCTCGGTGAAGTACTCCACCAGCTCATGCTTCGTGTTCCGCCACGTGAAGTAGGTGTAGGACTGCGAGAAGCCGAGCTTCGCGAGCCGGTGCATGATGCGCGGCCGCGTGAAGGCCTCGGACAGGAAGATCGCGTCGGGATGCTTGAGCTTGAGCTCCGTGATGCACCACTCCCAGAACGCGAAGGGCTTGGTGTGCGGGTTGTCGACCCTGAAGATCTTCACGCCCTTGCCGATCCAGAACTCGAAGACGCTCTTGAGCTCGTCGAAGAGCTCCGGCCACTCCTCGGACTCGAACTCGAACGGGTAGATGTCCTGGTACTTCTTCGGCGGGTTCTCGGCGTACTGCACCGTCCCGTCCGGGCGCCGGCGGAACCACTTCGGGTGCTCGGTCACGTAGGGGTGGTCGGGCGACGCCTGGAATGCAATGTCCAGAGCCACGTCGATACCCAGACGAGAAGATTCTTTAATCAAAAAATCAAAATCTTCGAAGCTTCCGAGGTCGGGATGGAGCGCCTTGTGCCCGCCCTCCTTCGCCCCGATCGCCCACGGGCTTCCCACGTCGCCGGCTTGCGCCGCGACACGGTTGTTCTTCCCTTTGCGCGCCGTCACGCCGATCGGATGGACCGGCGGCAGGTACAGGACGTCGAAGCCCATTTCCGCGACGTACGGCAGGTGCGCCGCGACGTCCCGGAACGTGCCGACCGAGCGCGGGAACAGCTCGTACCAGCTCGAGAACCTCGCCTTCACCGGCTCGACTACGACCTCGAGCGTTCTATCATATGTAGTGACTCGCGCCGCGTCCGGCGCGGGCGGCTTGATCTTCAGCGCGGCTTCGTATCGCTCTTCTGCGCTACGGGAGGCATCGCCGATGACGCCCTTTTCATCGAGAAGAGAAGCCCCGATGAGGAAATCAACGGAGAGGTCCTGGCCGGCGTCGCGGCGCTTCTTCAGGTCGCGCTGCCAGGTGAGGAACGGGTCGGCCCAGCCGCGCACGGTGTACTCATAGCGGCCGAGCTTCTCGCATGTGAAGCTCGCCGCCCAGTGGTCGTTGTGCCGGAACGCCATCGGCGTTTCGCGCCACTCTTTTTCATCCTGGTGCTTGAACGCCAATACGGCGACGACGGCATCGTGGCCGTCGGTGAAAACGTCGGCCTCCACCTCGACCGCCTCCCCGACGACGCGCTTGATGGCGAAGCGGCCGCAGTCGACCTCCGGACGGACGGATTCGACGACGGCGCGCGGGGGGGACTCGGTCTGGGCGGCGGATTTATGCAGGCTTGAGGAAGATCGCTCCAAGGGGAGGCAGGGAAAGGGAGAGGGAATGCTCGTGGCCGTCGTAGGGCTGGCGCTCGGCGTGCACGCCGCCGAAGTTGCCGACGCCGCTGCCGCCGTAGATCTGGGCGTCGCTGTTCAGCACCTCCTGCCATTGTCCGCCGCGCGGCACGCCGATGCGGTAGGCGTGGCGCGGAAGGGGCGTGAAGTTGCAGACCACGACGACCGGCGCGGCGTTCGGCGCGCGGCGCTCGAAGGCGATGACGCTCTGCTCCCAGTCGGTGCGGCTGATCCAGGCGAAGCCGTCCTGGGCGAAGTCGTTGCGGAACAGCGCCTCGTTCTGCCGGTATTCCCGGTTGAGGTCGGCGACCCAGCGCTGCGCGCCCTCGTGGCGCGGGTCGAGGTCGAGCACGTGCCACTCGAGGCTCTGCTCGTGGCTCCACTCGCGCCGCTGGCCGAACTCGCCGCCCATGAAGAGGAGCTTCTTGCCCGGGTGGCTCCACATCCAGGCGAAGAGTAGTCGCAGGTTGGCGAACTGCTGCCAGGCGTCCCCCGGCATGCGGCCGATGAGCGAGCCCTTGCCGTGCACCACCTCGTCGTGGGAAAGGGGCAGCGTGAAGTTCTCGTGGAACGCGTACCAGAGGCTGAACGTCAGCTCGTCGTGGTGGTACTTGCGGTGCACCGGGTCGTTCTTGAAGTAGTCGAGCGTGTCGTGCATCCAGCCCATGTTCCACTTCATCCCGAACCCCAGGCCGCCAAGGTACACCGGGCGCGACACCTGGGGCCAGGAGGTGGACTCCTCGGCGATCGTCTGCACGTCCGGGAAGTCGCGGTACACGCTCTCGTTCTGGAAGCGCATGAACTCGATCGCGTCGAGGTTCTCGCGCCCGCCGTGGCGGTTCGGGATCCACTCCCCCTGCTTGCGCCCGTAGTCGAGGTACAGCATCGAGGCCACCGCGTCGACGCGCAGGCCGTCGGCGTGGTACTTGTCCAGCCAGAAGTGCGCGCTCGAGGCG
>CBDDRX010000025.1:0-4039 GCA_965233165.1 uncultured bacterium
CCGCGTTTACTGTTTGTGAATCGCCGCGGCCGGGGGATGATCGGAACTGCGGCGCGTGAACCGACTCCGCCGGACGCTGGCGCGTCTTACCGGGTAGGCGGAACGCGTGTTCTATAATTCGCAGAAGCGGCGGGCCCTGCACGGGCCGGCCCGGTTTCCCCGGAGGCAGGTCGATGCGTCCACTGATGGTGGTGCTCGTGCTCGTGTGCGGGTGGACGGCGGTAACGCAGCCGTCGCATGCCCAGCAGGGCTCCGCCGTCCCGGCGGTGTCGCCGGAGCGCGCGATGTGGACGGCGCTGGCGCACGGCAAGCGCGACGAGGCGGCGGTGATGGCGCGCGCCCGCCAGTCCGAGCCCGGCGCGGCGGCGCTGCTCGGCCGGCTGGCCAGCGACAGGGGTCAGTACGACGAGGCCCGGGCCGTCCTCGAGCCGGCGGCCGCCAAAGCGCCGCTCAGCGAGGCGGCGCTCGAGCTGGCGCTCCTCGATCAGCGGTTGGGCCGCGCTGAAGCGGCCGAACGGCTGCTGGTGCCGATCTTCAACCAGGCCGGCGGCGGATCCGATGCCGCGGCCACGCTGCGCGCCGGGCGTGCGGCACGGGCGCTCGGCCGCGCGCGCGAGGCGAACTCGCTCTTCCGCGCCGCGTCGGCTGCCGGCGCCGATCCGGCGGCGGACACGGCGTGGGGCCTGCTCTTCCTCGAGAAGTACAACCATCCGGAGGCCCACCGGTCGTTCCAGCAGGCGCTCAAGCTCGACGATCAATGGGCGCCCGCCCATGCCGGGCTGGCGCGCGTGCTGGCCGACGAGAACCCCCCGGCGGCCGCCGCCGCCGCCGAGCGGGCGATTGCGATTGATCCGCAGCTGGCCGACGCGCACCTGCTGCTCGCGGAACTGGAGCTCGACAACACGCGCCTGCCCGAAGCACGCAAGCGCATCGACGCCGTGCTCGCGTTCAACCCGTCGCACCTCGACGCGCGGGCGCTGCTCGGCGCCATGGCCTATGTCGCCGGCGATCAGGCCGGCTTCGATGCGGAACTGCGCCGCCTGCTGGCGATCAACCCCGCCTTCGGCGAGGCCTACCGGATGGCCGGTGATCTGGCGGCCCGCAACTACCGCTTCGAAGAAGCGGTGGCGCTCGCGCGCCAGGCGGTCGCGCTCGACCCGGCGAGCGCCCGCGCGCATGCCGACATGGGCATGCACCTGATGCGAACGGGCGACGAAGCCGAGGCGCGCCGCGCGCTGGACCGCGCCTTCCGGTCCGATCCCTACGACGTCGTCACCTACAACCTGCTCGCCCTGCTCGACACGCTCGACAAGTTCGTCGTGATCGAGGAGGGCGACATCATCCTCAAGCTGCACCCGGACGAAGCTGCGGTGATGCGCGAGTACGCGATGCCGCTGGCCCAGGAAGCGCTGAAGGTGATGACGGCGCGGTACAAGTTCAAGCCGAAGGGGCCCATTCTCATCGAGATCTTCCCGGTGCACGACGATTTCGCCGTTCGCACGCTGGGCCTCCCGGGCATGATCGGGGCGCTCGGCGCCTGCTTCGGCCAGGTCGTGATCATGGATTCGCCGCGGGCCCGTCCGCCGGGCAGCTTCTCGTGGCAGGCCACGCTGTGGCACGAGATGGCGCACGTCTTCACGCTGCAGATGTCGCAGCAGCGGGTGCCGCGGTGGCTCACTGAAGGGATCTCCGTCTACGAGGAAACGCTCGCGCGCCCGGAGTGGGGCCGCGACATGGAAGTGCCGTTCGCGCTCGCGCTCGAGCAGGGCAAGACGCTCGCGCTCAAGGACCTGAACTCCGGATTCACCAGGCCCGACACGATTGCCCTGGCGTACTACCAGGCCTCGCTGCTCGTCGATCACATCGTCCGGACGCACGGCGAGGAGAAGCTGCACGCACTGGTGCGGTCGTACGCCGGGGGAGGCTCGGGTGACGCCGCGGTGGAAAAGGCCGTGGGGGTTTCGCTCGAGCAGCTGCAGGCCTCGTTCACGTCGGCGCTCGACTCGAGGTTCGGATCGTTGCGGACGGCGCTGCGGGAAGTGGCGTCCGGCGGCCCGGGCGTGACGGCGGCGCCGCCGGCGGCCGCGGGCGATCTCGCCATGTTGAAGGTGGCCGCCGCCGCCAGCCCCGAGAGCTACGCGGCACAGATCAAGCTCGGCATGGCGCTGGCGGCGGCGGGCGATCGCGCCGCCTTCGCGCCGCTCGAAAAGGCGGCCGCCCTGGTGCCGATGGCGATTGGCGACGACAGCCCGCACGCGATCATGGCCAGCCTCGCCGAGAAGCTCGGCGACACCGAGCGAGCGGTGAAGGAATACCAGCTGCTGCTCGCGCAGGACCACACGGCGGTGGAACCGGCCCGGCGCCTCGCGGCGTTGGCGACGAAGGCCGAGGCCACGGGCGTCCTGGCGCTGGCCTACAACCGCGTGGTCTCGATCGATCCGTTCGACGCGCAGGGACATGCGATCCTCGGGCGGCTGGCGCTCAAGAACAAGGATGCCGCGACGGCCATCCGTGAGTTCAAGGCGGCGCTGGCGATTGGCCCGGCTGACAAGGCTTCGGCGCACTGCGACCTTGGCGAAGGCTACCTGCTCGCCGGACGCCTGGCCGAGGCCAAGAAGGAGGCGCTCGCCGCGCTGGAGATCGCGCCGACGTTCGAGCGCGCGCAGGAACTGCTGCTCAAGGCCATTCAGTCCAGCCCCGGGCTCGTCGAGGGGACCAGGTGAAGCCGCTGCCGTCCCGGCTGCTGCCGGCGGCCGCGGCGGCGGGCCTTCTCCTGCTCGCCGGTGCATCGTGGTGGACGCCGCCGGCCGACGCGCAGGGCCCCGGGCAGCCCGACGCGCGGTTTGCCGGCCTGCAGTGGACGTTCGCGCGCATTCGCTACGAGGCGTGGACGATGCCGCCGGGGCGCTTCACCAACCCGGAGGACGAGCCGTGGTTCATCGACGCCCCCGCCGCCGAGCAGAATCTCTCGCGCCGCGTGAGGACGGTCACGTCGATCGCGGTCAACGACCCGGTGGTCATCACGCTCGAAGATCCCAACCTCTGGGCCTATCCGTGGATCTACATCGTGGAACCCGGCACGCTGCGCTTCAGGGACGCCGAGGTCCCGATCCTCCGCGAGTTCCTGCTCCGCGGCGGAACCCTGACGTTCGACGATTTCCACGGGCCGATCGAGTGGGCGAACATGGAGCGTGAAATGAAGCGGGTGTTCCCGGACCGCCGGATCGTGGATCTCGATCCGAGCCATCCGATCTTCCGCTGCTTCTATCAGCTCGACGGCTACCCGCAGACGCCGGGCCTCGGCTCCTTCCTGTCGGGACGGACCTGGGAAAAGGGGGGCTACGTCGGCACGCTGCGCGCGATCGAGGACGACAACGGCCGCGCCATGGTGCTGATCAACTGGAACACCGACATGGGCGACGGCTGGGAATGGTCCAACGCCGCTGAGTATCCCGGGTACGTGCGGCACACCTCGCAGGCGTACCGCATGCAGATCAACGAAATCATTTACTCCCTGACCCACTGATGAACACCACGACGAGTGTTGCGGATATCGCGGCCGTGGCGCGGCGGGTCGCCGACGGGCGGGAGCGGATCCTCGCCGAGATCCGGAAAGTCATCGTCGGCCAGGACGAAGTCATCGACCAGGTCCTCATGGCGCTGTTTACCGGCGGGCACTGCCTTATCACCGGTGTGCCGGGGCTCGCCAAGACGCTGCTGATCAAGACTGTCGCGCAGATCCTGGACCTGTCGTTCAAGCGCATCCAGTTCACGCCGGACCTGATGCCGGCCGACATCACGGGCACGGAGGTGCTCGACGAGCAGGGCGGGCACCGCTCGCTCCGCTTCGTCCAGGGCCCGATCTTCGCGCAGATCCTGCTCGCCGACGAGATCAACCGCACCCCGCCCAAGACGCAGGCCGCGCTGCTCGAGGCGATGCAGGAATACCACGTCACGGCGGCGGGACGGACCTATCCGCTCGAGCGCCCGTTCTTCGTGCTCGCGACCCAGAACCCGATCGAGCTCGAAGGCACCTACC
>CBDDRX010000026.1:0-38937 GCA_965233165.1 uncultured bacterium
GACCTGACGGCGATCGGGCCCTACTCGGTGTACCCGCGCACCAGCGGCATCGAGGGCAACCAGGTGGTGAACCTCACCGGCGGCCCGTACAAGCACCAGAAGTACCGCGCCAGGATGAACGTGGTGTTCACCAACAAGAACGTCACCTGCCAGTACCGCGCGGTCGGCCACCCGATCGCGGTGGCGCTGACCGAGGGCATCGTCGACCTCGCGGCGCAGCGCCTGGGCATGGATCCCGCCGAGTTCAGAAGACTGAATCTGATCGCGGACGATGCCTATCCGTACACCTCCCCCTCGGGCATCAAGTTCGAGCAGCTCTCGCACCACAAGGCCCTGGACCTGCTTCTCAAGACGATGAAGTACTCTGAATTGAGAAGCGAACAGGCAAGACTGCGCTCCCAGAAGATCTATCGCGGCATCGGGCTCGCCGCAATGATCGAGGTGACCAATCCCTCGCCGGCCTTCTACGGCGTCGGCGGCGCGCGCATCTCGGCGCAGGACGGGGCGACGCTGCGCCTGGAGCCCACCGGCATGGTGACGGTGCTCTGCAGCGTCACCGAGCAGGGGCAGGGCACCGAGGCGATCTTCGCGCAGATCGCGGCGAGCGCAGTCGGCGTTTCTCTCGAGAAAGTAAAAGTGATCACGGGTGATACCGGCGTCACGCCCTACGGCGGCGGCACCTGGGCCTCGCGCGGCGCCGGCATCGGCGGCGAAGCCGTCCTGCAGGCAGGCCTGGCACTCAAGAGCAACATCCTCGACATCGCTTCTAGAATTCTTAATCTCGAGACGGCCGAGCTCGACGTCCGAGAAGATGGCATTGTGCATCGCCTGACGGGCGAGAAGAAAATGGACCTGGCGGAGCTGGGGCGGGTCGCGTACTTCCGGCCGGATACGCTGCCGATGGGCTTCCAGGCGGAGCTGACGGTGACGCGCCACTACACGCCGCGCGAGTACGGCTTCACGTTCACGAACGGCATCCAGGCTTCCTACGTCGAGGTCGACGTGGAGACCGGGTTCGTGAAGCTGCTCAAGCACTGGTGCGTCGAGGACTGCGGCACGATCGTCAACCCGATGCTGGTCGACGAGCAGATCCGCGGCGGCATCGTGCAGGGGATCGGCGCGGCGCTCTACGAGGAGTGCCTGTACGACGAGAACGGCCAGATGCTGAACGCGAACATGGCCGACTACCTCGTGCCGATGAGCGGCGAGATGCCCGACATCGTGTGCGGCCACGTCGAGACGCCGACGAAGCAGTCGCAGCTCGGCGCGAAGGGCGCGGGGGAGGCGGGCACCGCCGGTGCGCCGGGCGCCGTGATGAACGCGATCAACGATGCGCTCGCGCCGCTGGGCGCGCGAGTGAACCGGATGCCGTTCACGCCGGAGCGGGTTCTCAAGGCCTTGGGCAAGGCGTGAAGCTCGGGACGTTCATGATGCCCCTGCACCCGCCGGGGCGGGCGCCCTGGCAGACGCTGCAGGAGGACCGCGAGGCGATCCTGCTCGCCGACCGCCTCGGCTACTGCGAGGCGCTGGTCGGCGAGCACGTCACCGACCTCGCCGAGAACGTGACCTCCTGCCTCATGTTCCTCGCGAGCCTGGCGCACGAGACGAAGCAGATCGTGCTGGGCAGCGGGACGATCAACATGCCGAACTCGCACCCCGCGGCGATCGCCGCGCAGGTGGCGATGCTCGACCACCTGCTCAAGGGCCGCTTTCTCATGGGCATCAGCCCGGGCGGCCTGATGTCCGACGCGGAGGTGTTCGGCAACTTCGGCAGGGACCGAAACGCCATGTTCCTCGAGTCCATCGACATGGTGCTCGAGATCTGGAAGCAGGACGGCCCGTACGACCTGAAGGGAAAGTTCTTCGAGGTGACTACGGCGAAGACCATGATCCCGGAGATCGGGCAGGGCACGATCCTCAAGCCCTACCAGAAGCCGCACCCGCCGATCGTGGTCACCGCGGTCGCGCCGCACTCGAAGGGCGTCACCGAGGCGGCGAAGCGGGGCTGGACGCCGATCTCGGCGAATTTCCTGCTGCCCGAATGGGTGGCGACGCATTGGCCGCGGTACCAGGAAGGTTGTCTTTCCGCCAATCGCTCTCCCCGGGGGGAGGACTGGAGGGTTGCCAAGTCCATCTTCGTCGCGGACGACGCGCGGACCGCCAAAGACTACGGGCACGGCCCGAAAGGGCCGTACCACTTCTACTTCAAGCAGCTTATCCGCAAGCTGGTCGGTGCCGGCGGGCGCGGCAACCTCTTCAAGCTGGACCAGGGCGAACCCGACGCCTCGATTACTGCCGAGACGGTGACCCCGAAGCTCGTGATCGCCGGAACGGTGCAGGGCGTCGTGGACCAGATCCTGGCCTTCCGGGAGAAGGTGGGCCCGTTCGGGACGCTCTACTACCCGTGCCACGACTGGGTCGACCCGGCTCTCGCCCGGCGCTCGATGCAGCTCATGGCGGAGGAAGTGATGCCCCGAGTCAACGCCGCGTTGAAAGAAAAATGAGAGAAACCTGATTACAATGATCCGGAAGAGGAGGAACCCATGAAGAGAGTGATCGCAGTACTTGCCGCGCTGCTCGTTTCGAGCCTCGCGGCGGCGCAAAACCCCATCAAGATCGGCATGAGCATGCCCCAGACCGGCGGCCTCGCCGGCGGCGGCAAGGCGGCGCTGGTCGCGCTGAACATGTGGGTCGAGGACGTGAACAAGAAGGGCGGCCTGCTCGGGCGCAAGGTCGAGCTGATCGCCTACGACGACCAGTCGAGCGCCTCGAACACGCCGGGCATCTATACCAAGCTCCTCGACATCGACAAGGTCGACCTGCTGATCGCCCCGTACGCCACGGTGCCGACCGCGCCGATCATGCCGCTCGTCAAGCAGCGCGACGTGCTGCTGATGGGCAACTTCTCGTTCCAGGTGAACCACACGGTCAAGCACGACAAGTGGTTCAACAACGCGCCGTGGAGCACCGCGGCGAGCTGGTTCGACGGCTTCTTCCTGGCCGGCGACAAGCTGGGGGCGAAGACCATCGCCTTCCTCGCCGCCGACCAGGAGTTCGCGCAGAACCTGGTGAACGGGGCGCGCGAGCTCGCCAAGAAGCGCGGCCTGAAGGTGGTGTACGAGCAGAACTACCCGCCGACCACGGTCGACTTCTCGTCGATGATCCGCGCGGTGCGCAACGCGAAGCCCGATCTCGTGTTCGTCGCCTCCTATCCGAACGACTCGGTGGCCATCGTGCGCGCGGTGAACGAGATCGGCGTCGGCGCGGGCGTGAAGCTCTTCGGCGGCGGCATGGTCGGCCTGCAGTTCACGCCGATCATGGAGTCCCTGGGCTCGTCGCTGAACGGGATCATGAACTACAACACCTACGTGCCGGGGATGAAGTACCCGGGCATCGAGGACTACTTCAGGCGCTACGCGGTCAAGGCCGCCGAGGCGAAGGTCGACCCGCTCGGCTACTACATCACGCCGTACAACTACGCGATCGGCCAGATGCTCGAGCAGGCGATCAATGCCACCAAGAGCCTCGACCACAAGAAGATCGCCGACTACCTGCGCAAGAACGAGATGAAGACGATCGTCGGTCCGATCAAGTACGGCCCGGACGGCGAGTGGGCGAACCCGCGCGTGGTGCAGGCGCAGTTCCGCGGCGTGGTCGACAAGAACGTCGAGCAGTTCAAGGACCCGAAGAAGTGGGCGGTCGTCTATCCGGAGGCCTACAAGACCGGCGACGTGGTCGCGCCGTTCGAAAAGGCGCGCGGCAAGTAGCCTTGCCCTAGGGTATGTTTTCCCTCGACCTGCTGGCCGAGGCGGTCCTGTTCGGCATCCTGGTCGGCTGCTTCTACGCGGCCGTCAGCATCGGACTGTCGGTCGCCTTCGGCCTGCTGGACGTGCCGCACATCGCCCACCCGGCGTTCATGGTGCTGGGGGCCTACGGCACCTACCTGCTGAACCTGCGCTTCGGCCTCGATCCGATCCTGGCCGGGCTCGCGCTGATGCCGCTGTTCTTCCTGATCGGCATGGCGATGTACCGCTTCTACTACGAGACGTTCGAGAAGCGGGGCAAGGACGTCGGCGTGCGGGGGCTGGCGTTCTTCTTCGGCGTGGCGTTCATCATCGAGGTCGCCCTGATCATCGGCTTCGGCGTCGACCAGCGCATGGTCGAGGCCGCCTACATCGGCAAGAGCGCGTCCTTCGGCGACGTGCGCATCCCGCTGCGCCTGGTGGTCGCGTTCGGGACGGCTTTGCTTCTGACTCTTTTGCTCAGTGTTTATTTGTCAAAAACATTTACCGGAAGAGCGATCAAGGCCGTCGCCCAGGACGAGCCGGCGCTGCGCCTCATGGGCGCCAACCCGGTGCGCATCAAGCAGTGGGCCTTCGGCATCGCCACGGCGGTCGCGGCGGTGGCAGGGGCGATGCTGATCATCGTCGGCCCGGTCGAGCCTGCGCTGGACCGCGTCTACATCGGCCGCACGTTCTGCGTGGTCGTGCTCGCCGGCCTCGGCAGCATGCACGGGACGCTGGTGGCGGGGCTGATCCTCGGCGTGGCCGAGTCGATCGTCCTGACCATGTTCGGCGCTTCCTGGGCGCCGGCGGTCGCCTTCGGCCTGCTGCTGCTGGTACTGGGCGTGCGGCCGCAAGGGCTCTTCGGAAGATGAGTGGACGATGAGGTTCTGGCTTTCCCTGCTGGCGATCCTGGGCGTGGCCGGCGTGGCGGCGTTCACGATGGAGAACGAGTACTACTTCTTCGCCGGCTACGTCGTGCTGCAGTTCGTCGTGCTGGCGTCGGCCTGGAACCTGCTCGGGGGGTACGCGGGCTACGTCAACTTCGGCACCGCGGCGTTCTTCGGGCTGGGCGCGTACATCGCGGTGCTGCTCATCAAGGCGTTCCAGGTCCCGCTCGGCGTGCAGATCCTCGCCGCCGCCGCGGTGGGGGCGCTGCTCGGCCTCGGGGTCGGCCTGCTCACGCTTCGCCTGCGCGGCATCTTCTTCTCGATCGCCACGGTGGCGGTGACGATCATCGTCGAGACCGTGATCATCAACTGGCGCTACGTCGGCGGGGCGACCGGCGTGCAGATCCTGCGCCCCGCGCCCACCTGGCCGTTCACCTCGTACATCGAGATGCTGTTCTTCGTCGGCCTGCTGCTCGCGATGCTGTCCGTCATCATCGCGCGCTACGTCCAGACCTCCTGGATCGGGCGCGGCCTGCGCGCGATCCGCGACAACGAGGAGGCCGCCGAGTGCTCCGGCGTGCCGACCCTCAAGCTGAAGCTCGCTGCATGCGTCATCTCGGGCGCGCTCATGAGCGCCGCCGGGGCGCCGCTCGCGATGTACCAGAGCTTCGTCGAGCCGGCCTCGGCGTTCAACCTCAACTACTCCGTGTCCGCGCTCGCCATGCCGATCATCGGCGGCACCGCGCACTGGATCGGCCCGGTGCTCGGGGCGCTGCTCCTCGGCATCGTGCAGCAGGTGGTCACGGTCACCATCTCCTCGGAGCTGAACGTGCTGGTCGTGGGCGTCCTGCTCGTCGTGTTCGTGGTGGCGGCGCCGGAGGGCATCGTCGGCCTGGCGAAGCGGATCTTCCGGCGATGAGCGCGCTCCTGGAGATCCGCGGCGTCTCGAAGCACTTCGGCGGCTTCACCGCGCTCGACGGAGTGAACATCGCGGTGGCCCAGGGCGAGCGCTTCGGCCTGATCGGCCCGAACGGGTCGGGGAAGACGACGCTGATCAGCTGCGTGGCCGGCGCGCAGAGGAACGAGCAGGGCGCGATCGTCTTCGACGGCGAGGACGTGACGCGCCTGCCGGCCTACCAGCGCGTGCGCCGGGGCATCGCGCGCAGCTTCCAGATCCCGCGCCCGTTCCGCAGCATGTCGGTGCGCGAGAACCTGATCGTGCCGCTCGAGTTCGTGGTGCACCGGCGCTCGCTGCACCGGGCGGACGTCGCCGGGGAGGCGCAGAAGATCCTCGACGACATCGGCCTGGGCGCGAAGGCGGACACGCCTTGCGACCAGCTCTCCCAGGTGGAGCTGCGCAAGATGGAGCTCGCGCGCGCGATGGCGGCCCGGCCGCGGCTGCTGATCTCCGACGAGGCGATGGCCGGGCTGTCCGGGAGCGAGGTCGACGAGGTGCTGGAGATCCTCCTCGCCCTGAACGCGAAGGGCATCACCATCATCATGATCGAGCACATCATGCACGCGGTGATGCGCTTCTCGCAGCGCATCGTCTGCCTCGACGCCGGGAAGATCATCTGCGAGGGCACGCCCGAGTCGATCGTGAAGGATGCCCAGGTGCAGAAGGCCTACCTTGGCGCTTAGCCTCGCCGTCCGCGGCGTCGATGCGTCCTACGGCGCGGTGCGCGCGCTGCAGGGGGTCGAGCTCGACGTCGCCGACGGCGAGACGGTGGCGCTCCTGGGCACCAACGGCAACGGCAAGAGCACGCTGATGAAATGCGTGATGGGCATGGTGCGCCCGGGCAGGGGCACGATCACGCTCACGCTGGACGGCAAGGAGCACCTGCTGCACCGGATGGCCACCGAGGACATCGTCGGCCTTGGCGTGGCGATGGTGCCCGAGGGCCGGCGGCTCTTTCCGAAGCTCACCGTAGAGGAGAACCTGCTGCTGGGCGCGTTCCGCCCCCAGGCGCGCGGCGCGATCGCGAAGAACCGGGCGTTCTGCTACGAGGTGTTCCCGGTCCTCGCCGAGCGGCGCCGCCAGCTCGCGGGCTCGATGTCCGGGGGACAGCAGCAGATGCTCGCGATCGCGCGGGCCCTCATGTCGGCGCCGCGGCTGCTCCTGGTCGACGAGCCTTCGGTCGGCCTCTCGCCGCTCCTGGTGCTGCACACGATCACCAAGATCAAGGAGCTGAAGGAGCGCTATGGCCTGACGGTCCTCATGGCCGAGCAGAACTTCCACCAGGCGATCCGCATCGCCGACCGCGGCTACCTCGTGGTGCACGGCGAGATCGTGTTCTCCGGCTCGGTGGACGAGCTGAAGCGGAACGACATGGTCCGCAACTACTACCTCGGCGCCCCCGCCTAGCGAAGGGAACGCGCACGCGCCTTGCTGGCCTAACCGTCATGCATGCCGACGTGGAAGCGCTGCTCAGCCGGAAGGGCAGGGAAACCCTGCCGTTTCGCCGGCAGGTCCTGCTCTATCTCGACCCGTTCGCGCTCTTCAAGGACGCCTCGCGCGGCTCGGCCTGGCAGCAGGAGCTCGCGCTGCAGTACAACCGGGCGCTGCGCTGGATCCTGCTTCCCTACATCCGGCGCTGGATCACGATCGCCGCGGCACTGTTCCTGTGCATCGCCCCCGCCGAGGCGCTCGCCGCGAAGCAAACGGCCTTCATCTACCCGGCGGCGGCGCTCGCCGTCGGGTGCTGCATCGCCGTCACGGTCGCCTTTTGCATCGGCGCGGCCTTCCTGCTCCTGGGCAGCCCGCGCCGATGAGGCTGCTGCCGATCCTTCTCCTGCTGGCCGGCTGCGCGAGCCTCGACGAGGATCGTGCCTCCTGGTACGGCGCTTCCTTCGAGGAAGTGCGCGCCGCCTGGGGCACGCCGTCGCGGACGGAGAAGCTCGCCGATGGCGCCGAAGTGCATACCTGGGTCAACGAATCACCCTCCGGCTCCGGCTCCTCGGTCGGCGTGGGCTTCGGCATCTTCCGCGGCAGCGGCAACGTCGGCGTCGGCGTGGGTACCGGCGTCAGCGTCCCGGTCGGCGAGCGCGGCCCGAACAACCGCTGCGAGCGCCGCATGACCTTCCGCGATGGCCAGGTGTTCGACGTCGAATGGCTCGGCCAGCCCGAGCGCGCCTGCTCCGGCTACCAGCGCCCCAGATAGGAAATCAGGAAATCGGTGTCAGGCACCGAATTCTCGTTGCTTCGCGACGCGCTACCGCTGCTGGAATTCGGTGCCTGACACCGATTTCCTGAGCTAGCGCTTGATGCCGGCGCGGTCGAGGAGGGGCTGGCGGCGGGTGAGCCACCAGCCGTACTGGTGCGGCCACATGGCGTAGTCGGGATCGGCGGCGAGCGCGCGCGCGGCATGGAGCGGCCAGTTGGGGTCGTAGAGGGCTTCGCGGCCGATGGCAATGAGGTCGGCGCGGCCGGCCTGCAGCGCGTCCTCCGCCTGCTGCGCGTCGAGGATCAGGCCGACGGCCATCGTCTTCAGCCCGGATTCCTTGCGCACCCGCTCGGCGAAGGGAAGCTGGAAGCCCGGCACGCGCGGAAGGGTGGTCTTCTGCGCCGCGGTCGCGGAGCCGAGGATGCCGCCCGATGAGCAATCCACCACGTCGACGCCGGCGCTCTTGAGCTGCCTGGAAAAGGAAATCGTATCGTCGAGCGACCAGCCGCCCTCGACGTCGTCGATGGACGAGCAGCGCACGAAGAGCGGCTTGCCGGCGGGCCAGATCTCGCGCACCGCCTTCGCCACCTCGAGCGGGAAGCGCATCCGGTTCTCGACGCTGCCGCCGTACTGGTCGGTGCGCTCGTTGGAGATCGGCGAGAGGAAGGTGTGCAGGAGGTAGCCGTGCGCGGCGTGGAGCTCCGCCACCTCGAAGCCGGCGGCGTTCGCCCGCCGCGCGGCCTGGCGGTACGCGTTGAGCACGACCTCGAAGTCGCCCTGCTTGAAGGCGCGCGGCGCAATCCAGCCCTCGCCGATCGGTGCTGGCGAAGGCGCGACGGTGCTCCACGCCTGGTCGCCGCGCTCCGCGTCCGCCGGCGTGAGCGGGCCGTTGCCGTACCAGGGGCGGGCCATGCTCGCCTTGCGCCCCGCATGCGCGAGCTGGATCGCCGGAACGGCGCCCTGGCTCTTCAAGAATTCCACGATTCTCCGTAGCCCGGGAATATGAGCGTCCTCCCAGATTCCCGTGTCGCCGTGGGTGATGCGCCCGCGCTTCTCCACCGCGGTCGCCTCCATCATCACGATACCGGCGCCGCCCTGCGCGAACTTGCCGAGGTGGACGAGGTGCCAGTCGGTGACCGCGCCGTCCACGGCGGAGTACTGGCACATGGGGGAGACGACGATGCGGTTCCGCGATTCGACGTCGCGGAGGCGGATCTTTTCGAATAGCATGGCGCGCATTCTATGCTCGGGCGCGCGGTCATCGCGATGTGGTGGGGATTCGACCCGGCGGTGCAGCCGGAGATCGAGGACTGGCACTCCCACGAGCACTTCCCCGAGCGGCTCGGCATCCCGGGCTTCCTGCGCGGCTCGCGCTGGATCGATGCCGGCGGCAGGCCCGCTTACTTCATCATGTACGAGGCGGCCCGCCTGAGCACGATCACCGCCGGGCCGTACCTCGAGCGCCTGAACAATCCCACCGAGTGGTCGCGCCGGATGATGCCGTGCCACCTCGGCATGGTGCGCAGCCTGTGCCGGGTGCGCGTGCGCTCCGGCGGCGGGCACGCCCGGGCGATGGCCACCGTGCGCTTCTCGCCGCGCCGCGGCAGCGGCGTGACGCGCTGGCTTGCCGACGAGCTGCAGAAGATCGCTGGGCAGAAGGGGATCACGGGCGCGCACCTGCTGCAGTCCGCCCCCATGCCGGCGGCGCAGACTGCCGAGCAGAAGATCCGCGGCGGCGACGGCACCGCCGACTGGGTGCTCCTGCTGAACGGCTACGACGCCGACGCGGTGCGCGGCCTCGCCGAGGGCGAGCTCTCCGCCGAGGCGCTGGCGTCGCGCGGCGCGAAGCCCGGCGCGGCCGTCGGCGACTACCGCCTTGCCTATTCCGCCACCGCGAAGGACTTCTCGTGACCAAGCCCATCTACGTGCTGAACGGCCCCAACCTGAACCGCCTGGGCAAGCGCGAGCCCGAGATCTACGGCACGACGACGCTCGCGGAGGTCGAGGCGATGTGCCGCAAGGCGGCAGGCAGCCATCCGCTCGAGTTCCGCCAGACCAACGCCGAGCACGAGCTGGTCGACTGGATCCAGGAGGCGATCGACGCCGGCGCCGGGATCGTCATCAATCCCGCGGGCCTGTCCTTCCATTCGATCCCGGTGCTCGACGCGCTGAGGATGTTCCCCGGGCCGATCATCGAGCTGCACATCTCCAACATCCACGCGCGCGACGAGCTGCACCGGCACTCGATCGTCTCCGCGGCGGCCACCGCGGTGATCTGCGGCCTGGGCGCCGACGGCTACCCGGCCGCAGTCGCGGCGATGCTCCGCCTGGTGAAGTGAAGCCTTTGCAGTGCGGCCTCATCGGGGCCGGCATCCAGGGCTCGCGTGCGCCGGCGCTGCAGGAAGGCGAGGCGCGCGCGCAAGGGCTCGATCTTTCCTACCGGCTGATCGACCTCGACGTGCTCGGCGCGGGCGTCGAGGCACTCCCGCAGCTCCTCGACCGGTGCAGGCGCGAGGGCTACCGCGGGCTGAACATCACCTACCCCTGCAAGCAGGCGGTCATTCCCTTCCTCGACGAGCTCTCGGAGGAGGCGCGCGCCATCGGCGCGGTCAACACCGTCGTCTTCTCCGGCGGGCGGCTCGTGGGCCACAACACCGACGGCGCGGGCTGGGCCTGGGGCTTCGGGCGCGCGCTTCCCGGCGCGGACCTCTCGCGCGTCGTGCTTCTCGGCGCAGGCGGCGCCGGTTCGGCCTGCGCCGATGCCGTGCTGCGCCTCGGTGCGCGCGAGCTCGCGATCGTCGACCGGGAGCACGCGCGCGCGCTCGCGCTCGCCTCCCGGCTTCGGGAATTCTTCCCCGACCGTGCATGCCGTGCACACGAGGAGATCCGCGCTGCGATGCACGGCGCCTCCGGTCTCATCCATGCGACGCCCACGGGAATGGCAAAGATGCCGGGAATGCCACTCGACGCGTCGCTGCTTCGGCCGCAGCTCTGGGTTTCCGAGGTCGTCTACGTTCCGCTCGAGACGGCGTTGCTGAAGGCCGCGCAGCGCGCCGGCTGCCGGACCATGGACGGCGGCCACATGAACGTCGGCCAGGCGGCGCTGGGGTTCGAATTGTTCACCGGGCGGCCGGCCGACGCGGCGCGGATGGAGGCTTTGTTCCGCTCGCACTGAGGGCGAAGGCAGGTCAGCGCAGGAAGACGCCCTTGCCGCCGGACTGGCGGTCGAACAGCTGGTAGGCCTCGCCGGCCTGCTCGAGCTTCCAGCGGTGGGAGAAGATGCGCTCGAGCGGGATGCGCTTCTTCGCCACGAACTCGGCGCACTCGAGCATGCCCATCGCGCTGAAGGTCCAGGAGCCGATGAGCGTCACCTGACGGCGCAGCAGGTCCGGGCTCACCTCGAGCGTGACGTCGCCGCCTTCGCCGACGAAGCAGGCCTTGCCCCAGGTCTTCACGCAGCGCACCGCCGCGCGCCGCGCAGGCGCCGCGCCGCTGCATTCGAGCGAGGCCTCGACGCCCGCGCCCTTCGTCTCGTCGAGGATGCGCTTCACCGGGTCTTCCTTCGAGGCGTCGACGAGCACCTCGGCGCCGAACTCCTTCGCCAGCGCGAGGCGCTCCTGCGAGGTCTCGACCGCGATGACCCGCGCGCCCATCGCCACGCCGAGCACCGTCGCGCTCAGGCCGACCGGCCCCTGGCCGAACACGGCCAGCGTGTCGCCGCCCATGAGCTGGAGGCGCTTCAGGGCGGCAAACGCGGTGCCGGTGCCGCAGGCGACCGCGGCGCCCTCGGCGAACGACAGGGCCTCGGGCAGCTCGACGTTGGTGCGCGCCGGCACCTTGAGGTAGTCCGCGTGCCCGCCGTGCGCGGTGACGCCGTAGACGATGATCCCGGCCCGGCAGAGCTGCGACCAGCCGACGCGGCAGTGATTGCAGGTGCCGCAGCCGCAGTAGTGGTGGTTCATCACGCGCTGGCCTGTGGGCGCCTCCTTCTCCGAGACGCCGGCGCCGCGCGCGACGATGACGCCGCAAGGCTCGTGGCCGCCGATGAACGGATCGGAGTTCCCGCCCAGGCCGAGCGCCTTTTGCGCCTCGCCCGGGGGCGAGCGGTAGAACTTCAGGTCCGAGCCGCACATGCCCGAGGCCTTGATCTCGATCACCACCTCGCCCGGGCCGGGCACCGGATCGGGGAAGCTGCGCTGCTCGACCTTGCGGTCGCCGAGGAAAACGACTCCACGCATGGGCACGTCCTTTCTTCGCGGTGGGCGGCTATTCTATGGCGAGCATGAAGATCGCGACCTGGAACGTCAACGGCATTCGCGCGCGGCAGGCGCAGTTCTGCGAGCTGCTCGAGCGCGAGAAGCCCGACGTGGTGTGCCTGCAGGAGCTGAAGGCCGAGCTCGCGCAAGTCCCGCTCCAATGCCAGGTCGACGACTACCACGTCTTCTGGCACGGGCTGAAGGCCTATTCCGGAGTCTCTCTGCATATCCGGAAAGCCCTCGGTGAACCGAAGTACGGCCACCCGGGATTCGACATGGAGTCGCGGATCGTCCAGGCGGAGCTGGGCGACCTCGTCCTCGCCTCGGTGTACGTGCCCAACGGGGGCAAGGACTACGCGGCGAAGCTCGACTTCTTCGGCAAGCTCGCCGGCTGGGCGAAGGGGGTACACGACGCCGGGAAGCAGCTCGTCCTGTGCGGCGACCTCAACGTCACGCGCAGCGACCTCGACCTCCATCCGAAGGAACGCAAGCCCGGCGTGATCGGCCAGCGGCCGGAGGAGCGGGCGCTCTTCGACCAGCTCCTCGGCGCGCACCTGGCCGACGTCGCCCGCCAGCTGCATCCGGACCGGGACGACTTCTTCACCTGGTGGGCGCCGTGGCGCAACATGCGCGAGCGCAACATCGGCTGGCGGATCGACTACGTCCTGGCGTCGCCGTCAATCGCGGCGAAGGCAGTGAGCTGCGTGGTTCTCAAGGACTTCGGGACCAGCGACCACGCCCCGGTCATGATGGAAACGGAAAAATAGGGACAGACCCCATTTTTCTCATTACCACTCGGTGGGCTTGTAGTCCTTGAGGAACTGGCCCCAGACATGGGTACCGGTGTTGAAGCCGGCGATGATCGGGTCGACGATGCGCGCGGCGCCGTCGACGATGTCGAGCGGCGGGTGGAAGCGCTCCTCGCGCGTCTTGCGCGCGGCGATCTCGGCCGGGTCCTCGTCGGTCACCCAGCCGGTGTCGACGCTGTTCATGTGGATGCCGTCGTTGAAGTAGTCCTGCGCGGAGGTGCGCGTCATCATGTTGAGCGCGGCCTTCGCCATGTTGGTGTGCGGGTGCTTGGTGGTCTTGAAGTTGCGGTAGAACTGCCCCTCGACCGCGGAGACGTTGACGACGTGCTTGTCGCGCTCCGGCGTGCGCAGCATCAGCGCCTTCAGGCGCGCGTTCAGCACGAAGGGCGCGATGCTGTTGACCAGCTGCACTTCCAGGAGCTCGATCGTCGGGACTTCGTGCAGGAGCAGGCGCCACGAGTTGCGCCCGCGCAGATCGACCTGCTGCAGGTCCTGGTCGAGGGCGCCCGCGGGGAAGAGCTGCTTCTGGTCGAGGAACTCCTCGGGCAGCAGCCGCACCTGCGAGAGCTCCGGCGCGCTCTTCGCCTCGTTCAGGAGCATGACCTGCGCGGCGCCCGCGAGCTTCTTCTCGCCTTCCAGCATGTGCTCGTAGAACTCCGGCGGCCGGCGCACCGTCTGGCAGGCGTTGTTCACGATGAAGTCGAGGCGCGGCAGCCGCGCCAGCATCTGGCGCGCGAACGCCTCGACGCTCGGCGTATGGCGCAGGTCCAGGCCGTAGATCTCGAGCCGGTCGCGCCATTGCACGAAATCGGGCTCGGCCGCGTAGCGCTGCGCGGAATCGCGCGGGAAGCGCGTCGTGACGACGAGGTGCGCGCCGCAGCGCAGGAGCTTCAGGCCCGCCTGGTAGCCGATCTTCACCCGGCCGCCGGTGAGGATCGCCACCCGGCCGCGCAGGTCGGCAAGCTCGCCGCGCTTTTTGAAGTTCAGGCCGGCGCAGGCGGGGCAGAGCTGGTCGTAGAAGTGGTGGACCTCGCTGTACTTCTCCTTGCAGACGTAGCAGTGCCGCCGCGCTTCACCGCTGGATTCTTCCTTTCTTTCAGAAAGAAAATAATTGGGCGTCGTGAATACCGGCCGGCGGCGCAGCTCGCGGATGCCGGTCTGCATCAGGACCTCTTCCTCGCGCCGCTGCAGCGCTTCCTTCTGCGCGCGCCGCGCCGCCTTCAGGCGCCGGCGCCGTGCAGCCGGGTCGGGCTCCTGCAGGACCGCGAGCGCCTTGTGCAGCCGGTTGCGGTCTTCCTTGGACAGGCGCTCGAGGAGCGTCCAGTCGGCGGCGAGCTTCTCGAGCGTCAGGGTGGCGGCGCGGACGCGCTCGAGCAGCGACTCTTCTATTTCTTTTCCTTGGGCGTGAACTCGATCGCGCCGAGGTCCTTCTCGGGTTTCGCCGCCGGTGCCGCGGGCGCGCCGGGCGCCGGGGCCGCGGGCTTCTTCGCCGCAGGGCTGGCCACGGAATCCATGGCGGCCTTGGCGAACGCGGCCTTCTTCTTCTCCTCCTGGCTGCGCGCGACGGCGGCCAGGCTCTTCTGCTGCTCCTTTTGCGCGGCCGCGCATTCCTTGCACAGGAACTTGCCGGAGCGCTTGCCGGATTCGGTCAGCTGGGGGACGGCGTGCTCGGTGCACAGCGGCTGCTGGCAGTTGTCGCACTCGGCGACGGCGGCGTGGCCGCAGGGCTTCTTGCGCAGCAGCCCGACCTCGACGGAGCAGGTGGCTTGCGGTTCGGTCATGCTTGAATCTTAAGCGATTTCCTAAGGACGAGCACGTTCCCGGCGAGCGAGAGCGCGATCCCGGCGAGGGTGAGCGCGTGGAAGCGGAAGCCTTCGAACGCGGCGGAGAGGACCAGGGCGACGATCGGCACCATCACGCCGATGTAGCCGGCGCGGGCCGGGCCGATGCGCTGGAGCAGCGTCAGGTAGCCGGCGAACGCCACGATCGAGCCGAGGAGCGACAGGTAGAGGAGCGAGAGCACGTACGCCGGCGTCGCCTCGAACGCGAGCGGCTCGCCGCGCGCGAGGCCGATCGCCAGCGCGAGCACCGAGCCGTACAGCATTCCCCAGGCCATCCCCTGCGAGAGCGGCAGCCCGGCGCGCTGGTTGCGGTACGCGACCATGCCGCCGGCGAACGAGGTCAGCACGGCGAGGACCGTGAAGAGCGCGCCCCGGGCGGTTTCCGAGCCGCCCTCCAGGAGCGCGAGCTCCGGGTAGAACACCAGCACGATCCCGCCGATGCCCAGCACCGACGCCGCGGCGATGCGGCGCGTCATCGGCTCGCCGAAGAAGAGCCGGGTGCCCAGCATCGCGAGCAGCGGGCTCGCGGAGTACGCCACCGCCACCAGGCCCGAGACGACGTGCTGCTCGGCGTAGTAGACGAAGATGTAGCTGACGCTGAACGCGCCGGCGCCGAAGAGCGCGAACCAGCCGTGCTCCCGCGGGGTAAACCGCTGCGGCAGGCCCCGCGCCGCGCACCACGCGAAAAGGAGCAGCGACGCGAGGAGGAAGCGGTAGAAGACGCTGATCTCGGGGGCGACCGCGCCGAGCTGGAACGTGATCGCGAGCCAGGTGGTGCTCCAGATGGCGACGCAGGCCGCGAAGAGCTGCAGGTTGCTCACCGCGCCGAGCGTAGCAGCAGCAGGGACGATCAGGGCTTGCGCGGGAGCAGGGCGGCGATCCGGTCGGCCGGGACGGGCTTGCTGACGAGGTAGCCCTGCATGGCGTCGCAGCGCAGGAGCCGAAGCGTGTTCGCCTGGCTCTCGGTCTCCACGCCTTCCGCGACCACCTTCAGGCGCAGCGAATGCGCGAGCGAGATGATGGTCGAGACCAGGGTCATGGCGTTGGGGTCCTTGTCCATGTTGATGACGAAGGAGCGGTCGATCTTCAGCGCCTGCACCGGCAGCTGCGTGAGGTAGGCGAGCGAGGAGTAGCCGGTGCCGAAGTCGTCGATTGCGATGTCGATGCTTAGGGCGCGCACGGCGCGCAGCTTGCGGATCGTCGCCTCGACGTCGTCCATCAGCAGGCTTTCGGTGATCTCCAGGTCGACCCCGGCGGCGCCGGCCGGCGCGCCGAGCGCCTGCTCGAGGAGGGCGACGAAGCCCGCCTGGCGCAGCTGGATGGCCGAGACGTTGACCGCGACGCGCGGCGCGACCAGCCCCGCCTCCGCCCAGGCGCGATGGTCGATCGCCGCCTGCTGCAGGGCCCAGGCGCCGGCCCGCGCGATCAGGCCCGTCTTCTCCAGGATGCCGATGAACTGCAACGGCGGGACCAGGCCCTCCGGGGTCTGCCAGCGGATCAGCGCCTCCACGCCGACGATGCGCCGCTCGTCCAGGTCCACCTTCGGCTGGTAGTGCAGGACGAACTCCTGCTGGTCGACGGCGAGGCGAAGCCGGCTCTCCAGCGCCAGCCGCTCGGCGATCCGCTCGGTCATCTCCTGGGTGTAGAAGAGGTACTTCTCGCCGCGCTCCTTGGCCTTCTTCAGCGCCGCCTCCGCGTTGCGGAACAGGGCATCGGCGTCCGCGGCGTCGTGGGGATGCACCGCGATGCCGGAGCGGATCGCCACGCGCAGCGGCGTGCCGCCGACCTCGAAGGGCTCGCTCTCGACCTTGCGGAACCCCTCGTCGATCGCCCGGGCGACGCTTTCCAGCTCGCCGACATCCGGGATCAGGACCGCGAACTGGTCGGCGCCCGAGCGCGCCACGCGGCGCGCGTCGCCCGCGATCTGCGCCAGCCGCTCCGCCATCCGCGCGAGCAGCGCGTCCCCGGCGGCGCGGCCGAACGAGTCGTTGATCGCCTTGAAGCGCTCGATGTCCAGGACCGCCAGCGCGAGCAGGCGCCCGGGCTTCGTCGCGGCGAGCGCCCGGCCCAGGCGGTCCATCAGCAGGGTCCGGTTCGCCAGGCCGGTGAGCGCGTCGTAGTTCGTGAGGCGGCGCACGGCCTCGCTCGCCTGCTTCTCCTCCGTCACGTCCTGCACCATGCTGAACCAGCGCGCGCCGTGCCCGGCGGACGCGTCGCGCTCCAGCGGCTCGATCGCCTGCCGGATGTGCATCCAGGTGCCGTCGTGGCGGTGCAGGCGGTACTCCATGTCGGCCCGCCGTCCCGTGCGCAGCGCCTCCAGGCAGGCCTCGCGGAAGGCCGCGCGGTCCTCGGGATGCACCAGCTTCAGCCAGGCGCGCGTGGAGCGGATCATGGCCGGCTGCTCGATCCCGAGCAGCTCCGGCAGCGATGCCGACCACGATTCGAACGCGCCGCCGGCGCGGGTGACCACGTGCGCCAGCCGGGCCATCACGTGCGCGCGGCGCAGGCCGGCTTCCGCCTCGCGCCGGCCGCGCCGCTCCTGCGCGGCCTGGAGCGCGCGCTCGACGCTCGCCGGCAGGCGGATCAGGTTCGACTTCAGGACGTAGTCGGTGGCGCCGTTCTTCAGCGCGCGCACAGCGTAGTCCTCGCCCAGCGTGCCGGAGACGAAGATGAACGGCGTGTCCGCGGAAAGCTCGCGGGTGAGGCGCAGCGCTTCCATGCCGTCGAACCCCGGCATCTTGAAATCGGAGATCACGACGTGGGGAGAAAAGCCCTGCAGGCCGAGGGCGAACTGCTGCGCATCCGCGGCGCTCGCGTGCTCGATGCGCAGCCCCGCCCGCCTCAGCTCGCGGACTTCGAGCTCCTGGTCCGCGGCATCGTCCTCCGCGAACAGCACCCGGATTGTGTCCTGGGCCATGTCAGGCGACGCTATAGCATTTGCGGCGCATATCAATCGCTTGAATACATGGCGGAATGCAAAGGATGATCGATGTAGGGTTTTCCCTACATCCTCGGCTTCCAGCGCACCAGGAGCACGAGCGGCAGCACGACCAGGCCGGTGAGCGCGAACGCCCAGAACGAATCGAGGTAGCCGATCATCGCCGCCTGCCTCGCGATCTCGGCCTGCATTGCATTCAGGTCGTAGCTCCCGGTGACCCAGGGGAGCGACATGGCTTCGTTGTACGGCGAGACGTGCTGCGTGAGCTCGGCATGGTTCGCCTGGGTCATGCGCACGACGAGCACCGTGCTGAGCGAGATGTGCACGCTCGAGCCGATGTTGCGCAGCATGTGGTAGACCGCGGTGCCTTCGGCGAGGTGCTCGGGCCGGATCGTCGCGAAGGTCACCATGGTGATCGGCACCCAGAGCACGCCGACCCCGAACCCCTGCAGCGCCATCGGCCAGAAGACGTCGTGGAAGCCGAGGTTGGCGTCGAGCCGGAAGAGCTGCCAGCCCGCCACCGCCTGCAGCACGAAGCCCAGGCCGATCATGAAGCGCGGGTCGAGGCGGCTCAGGTAGATCATGAGGAAGAAGCCGGTCAGCGTGCCCAGGCCGCGCGCGCCGATGATGAAGCCGATGACCGAGTCGGGGTAGCCGGCGACGTTCTGCAGGAGCGGCGGCAGCAGCGTCATCGGCGTGAAGTTGAGCATGCCGAAGACGAAGATGAGGGCGAGGCCGAGGGCGAAGTTGCGCTCGCCGAGCAGGCTCGGGGTGAGGAAGGGCCGGGGGTGGGTGAGCGTGTGCGCGACGAAAAGATAAAGCCCGAGCGCGGCGAGGGCCGCCCAGGCGACGATCTCGGCCGAAGAGAACCAGTCGGCGCGCTCGCCGCGGTCGAGCATGAGCTGCAGGCTCGCCGCCGCCACCGCGAGCATGAGGAAGCCGGTCCAGTCGAGGCGCACCGCGCGAGGCGCCTCGCGGTCGCGGATGAAGGCGAGCACGCCGGCGAGGGCGAGCACGCTGAACGGCACCATCATGTAGAACACCCAGCGCCAGTCGTAGGCCTCGGAGAGCACGCCGCCGAGCACCGGCCCGACCATCGGCCCGATGACCGAGCCCATGCCGAACACGGAGATCACCGCGCCGTGGCGCTCCTTGGGGTAGCTGTCGAGGACGATCGCCTGCGAGACCGGCACGAGCGGCGCGCCGAAGGCACCCTGCAGCGCGCGCCAGAAGACGAGCGCCTCGAGCGAGCCCGCCATGCCGCAGCCCACGGTGGCGACGCCGAAGCCGATCGTGCACCCGGCGCAGAGCGAGCGCCAGCCGAAGCGCGCCGCGAGCCAGCCGGCGAGGGGGGTGGCGACGGCAGTCGCGACCAGGCTGGAGGTGACGACCCAGGCGACCTGGTCCTGGGTGACGGAGAGGGCGCCCTGGATCTGCGGCAGCGAGACGTTCGCCACGGTCACGCTCATGGCGTAGAGGAACGTCACCGCGGTGCAGGTGACGAGGACCATCGCGCGCTGCGCCGCCGGGGTCATGTTCTTGCCTGCCTTGTAGGTGTCTTGCTGATTGTAAGCCAGGCACCTAAACTGCCGGCGATGCAGCGCGAGGACCTGTCCCGCAATTTCGGCTTCCTGGTCAACGACGTGGCGCGCCTCCTGCGCACCGTCTACGACCGGCGGGTGAAGCGCCTCGGCCTCACCCGCTCGCAGTGGTGGGTCCTGAACCACCTGTTCCGCACCCCCGGGGCGACCCAGTCCGAGCTCGCCGCGATCCTCGAGGTCGAGCGCCCGACCCTCGGCCGGCTGCTCGACCGGCTGGAGCGCAAGGGCTGGATCCGGCGCGTGGACGACGCGCGCGACCGGCGCGCCTGGCGGGTCTACCTCACGCCCGCCGCCGAGCCCGCGATGCGCAAGCTGCGCAAGCACGCCGCCGGGCTGCGGCGCGACGCGCTCGCCGGCGTGTCTGCCGCCGAGCGCGAGCGCTTCGTCGACACGCTCACCGCGATCAAGGCGAACCTGGCCCGGATGAGCAGGGGGAATGGCGCGAGATGAAGCGCTTCGCCCTCCTCGTCGGGGTCCCGGTCCTGGTCGCCGCGGCGCTTGCCTTCGCCTGGCTGCGTGGCGGACGCTACGAGGAAACCGAGAACGCGTACGTGAAGGCGCACATCATTGCCGTCAGCGCGGACGTTTCGGGCCGCGTGGTCGAGGTGCGGGTGAAGGACAACCAGCCCGTCGCCGCCGGGGCGCTCCTCTTTCGCGTCGACCCGGCGCCCTTCGAGCTCGCCGTAGCGCGCGCCGAGGCGCAGATGGGAGTGGTGCGCACCGAGATCGAGGGCCTGCGCGGCGAGTACCGGGTCGCCCGCGCCGAGGCCGCCGAAGCCGAGTCGCGCATCGGCTTCCTGGAGCGCCAGCTCCAGCGGCAGGAGAAGCTGCGCGAGAAGGGCATGGGCCTCGAGTCGAGCTTCGACGAGGCGCGGCACAACCTCGACGCCGCGCGCAAGCGCCTGGAAGCGGCGCGGGAGAAGGCCTCGCGCGCCCTCGCGGCGCTGGGCGGCGACGCCGCAGTCCGCGCCGACGCCCATCCGAGCTTCCTCGCCGCGCGCGCGGCGCGCGACGCGGGCCGCGACGAGCTCGCGCGCGTGCGCATCGCCGCCCCGGCCGCCGGCATCGTCAGCAACATGCGCCTGCAGCCCGGCGAGCGCGTCGAGCGCGGCGTGCCGGTCTTCAGCCTGATCGAGGACAAGCCGGTCTGGGTCGAGGCGAACTTCAAGGAGACCCAGCTCACCCACATGCGCGAGGGCCAGGAGGTGAACGTCGTCGCCGACGCCTATCCCGACGCGCAGTGGCGCGGCCGCGTCAGCACCATCGCCCCGGCCACCAAGGCCGAGTTCTCGCTCCTGCCGGCGCAGAACGCGAGCGGCAACTGGGTGAAGGTCGTGCAGCGCGTCCCGGTCCTGATCGCCCTGGAGCCGGCGCCCGCCAGCCAGGCGCCGCTGCGCGCCGGCATGACGGTGACCGCGCGCGTCGACACGGGCCACGTGCGCAGCCTCTCCGCGCTTCGCTGACGTGGCCGCGCTCGCGCCCTTCGCCGTGCGCAGCTTCCGCTTCCAGTGGCCGGCGGACCTCGCGACGTCGTGGGCGTTCGAGATGGAGCTGCTGATCCTCGGCTGGTACGTGCTCGTCGCGACCGGCTCGGTGCAGCACCTCGTGGCGTTCGGCGCGCTCGCGTGGATGGGCACGCTCTTCTCGCCGTTCTTCCTCGGCCCGCTGGGAGACCGCCTCGGCATCCGCGCCCTGATCTGCCTCACGCGCGGCCTCTACGCAGTGCTCGCAATCATCATGACCGCGCTCACGCTGAGCGGCGCGTTGGCACCGTGGCACGTCTTCACGGTGGCGGCGATCGCCGGCCTGGTGAAGCCCTCGGACATGGGCATGCGGTACGTGCTTGTCGGCCAGACGATCCGCCCGGAGATGCTCATGGGCGCCCTCGGCGTGTCGCGCACCACCTCCGACACCGCGCGCATCGCCGGCGCGCTCGCCGGCACCGGCGGCGTCGCGCTGCTCGGCATGGGCGCCGCGTATGCGGCCGTGAGCCTGCTCTACGTCGCCGCGTTCGTTTTCTCGCTCAATGTCGCGGGGCAGCCGGGCAAGGGCAGGGCGGCGAGCGTGACCGCGACGGTGGCGGACCTCGCCCGGGCCGTCGGCTACGTCTGGCACAAGCCCGAGCTCCTGGGCGCCTTCAGCACCGCCTTCCTGGTGAACCTGCTCGCGTTCCCGTTCTTCATGGGCCTGCTGCCCTACGCCGCGCGCGACGTCTACGACATCGGCCAGTCCGGCCTGGGCTGGCTCGCCGCCGCCTTCGCCGGCGGCGCGCTTGCCGGCTCGCTCCTCGTGGGCTCGGGACGCCTGCGCCTGAGGGGCGGGCGCATCATGATCTGGACTGCGGGCGTGTGGTTCGCCGCGCTCCTCCTTTTCGGCCAGACCCGCCTGCTTCCACTCGGACTCACGCTGATCTTCATCGCCGGCTTCGCCCAGAGCTTCTGCCTCACCCCGCTCGCCGCCGTGATGCTGCGCGCCTCGAGCGAGGAGATGCGCGGCCGCGTCATGGGCCTGCGCATGCTCGCGATCTGGGGGCTGCCGCTCGGCCTGCTCGCCGCCGGCCCGCTCATCGAGCGCTTCGGCTTCTCGGCCGCGACCCTGGTCTACGCCTGCCTGGGCCTCGCCGCGATGCTCGCGATCGGATTTCGCTGGCGCCACGCCCTGTGGCGCGCCTCGGCCGCGGCCAATGCGACGCTCCAATAACGTCCGCCCGCTAGGACATGGGGAATCGCAAGGCGCGCCAGTACTACCGGGCTCTCAAACGACTTGGATGGTGAGGGCGTTTCCCGTGATTCGAAACCGCAGCTCCGTGCACCCGTCTTTCGCGCCGACGCCGGTCACCGTGATCAGCATCTTGCCGGCCACGGCCCTATCCAGGGCGGTGCGCAGTGCGCCCAGGTTGGCCGGTGGGAGTTGCCGGATCGCCAGGACCTGGCGCGGGCTTAGCTCCCAATTCTTCGTCAGGTACGCGGCGAGGTCGGCCTTCGCCTCGTCCATCTCACGAGCGAACTGCGCCGACCCTCTCATGGTCGACATGCGGCTGTTAATCGTCTCATCCCTGAGGCGCCGCTTCGCGGTGTTGGCAACGGCACGCAGCGGAACCTGACTCCCCACTGCCGCCGCGACCGTGGCCGCGAGTCTCCAAAGAAAACTGCGACGTGCGCTCCTGGATCGACGCGACATGGTGCCCCCTGGACGACGTACGGACCCTGACAAGGTAGCGCGGCACCGCGGCCCTGACAAGGGACTCCATGCCTGCCTGGGCGCGAACGCCACCGTCTGGGCTTAGTCCCGGCTGGAAAAGAACTTCAGCATCGAACGCGCGGCGTCCGGCCCTTTCGGATCCGCGTAGGAGCCGCTCGCGCTTCCGCCCGACCACGCGTGCCCGGCGCCGTGGACCAGCCAGTGCTCGAAGACCGGCTTCCCCTTGCGATCGGCCTGCACGGTGCGCGTGTAGGGCCGGCCGCCGGCCTCGCCGTTCTCGACGGTCCGCGGCGCGGACGGCGACTGGATTAGAACGGACTTCACCGGCGAGACCTGCGCGATGACGTGCTCGCCGTTCATCGGATGGACCGTGGCGTCGAGGTCGCCATGGAAGACGATCGTCGGCAGCATCCCGGCCGCCTCGCCGCACTGCGGCGCGGCCGCGTGGTGCCGGCCGCGCATCGCCGCGAGCGCGGAGGGCAGGTCGCGCGCCGCGCCGTACGCCAGTCCCGAGTGCACGCCGACCGCCTTGTAGAGGTCCGGATAGGTGCACCCCATGACTGCCGCCATCGCGCCGCCCGCCGACAAGCCGGCCACATATACGCGACGCGGATCCACCTTGTGCTTCGCGATTACCTCGCGCGTGATTCCGGCGATCAGCGACGGCTCTCCGGCATCGCGCACCTGGTCGGTCTCGCGAAACCAGTTCCAGCACCGCTGCCCGTTTGCCCGCGCCGCCTGCTCCGGATACACGACCACGAACCCGAGCTCCTCCGCCAGCTCGTTCATCCGGGTGCCTGCCGCGAAGTCGTCCGGATTCTGCTTGCACCCGTGCAGCATCACCACAAGCGGCCGCTTGCGGCCTTCGTCGTGCGTCGGGAGATACGTCTTGTATAACCGCGTACCGAAGTCGTTCGTGTAGCGGCCGCGCAGCCAGCGGCCGACGGACGATTTCTTCGCCGCGCGGGGCCACAGCTTGAGGAAGGATCGGAAACCTCGGGGAAGCAACATCGCAGGGCCTCTTCGAAGTCGGGCCCTATCTTGACCGAATTGGTGCGATGCAGCGAGGGCTGATTCTCACTTGCCGCATGAGGAAATCTAATGCGATAGCCGCGCCGGATCGCAGGCACGCCGCGGTTTCGAGACCCGGCGTACCATCGGCCCGCTCCTGCTGATCCCCTAAACGAGAAAAATAGGGTCTGTCCCCATTTAATTGATGCGTTTCCCTCCGACAGGCCTGTTCGGCGCGGTGATGGGCCTGGTCGGCCTCGGCCTGGCTGCCCGCGCGGCGGCGCCGCTCTTCCCCGGCGTCTTTCGCGCCCCCGCGTACTTCACCGAGCCGTGGATCGCGGCCGGCGCGCTCCTGTTCATCGTGCTGGGGCCCCTTTTCTTCCTGAAGATCGTGACGGGAAAGGCGAAGGAGGATTTCGTCGCCCCGGAACGCATGGGCGCGCTCGGCCTGATCCCGGTGAGCATGATGCTGATCGCCGCCGGGCTGGCGCCGTACCAGCCGGCGCTCGCCGACATGCTCTGGTGGAAGGCGCTCGTGCTGTACGGGGCGGGGCTCGCCTGGGGCCTCGCGCGTCTCGCGCAGCTCGGGCTGGGAACCCGCGCGCTCACGCCGTCCTGGATCGTCCTGCTCGTGGGCGGGATCGTGCTGCCCGCAGGGGGAATCCCGCTCGGGCACGAGGCGCTCTGCCGGTGGGTGTTCTGCATCGCGCTGCTCGCGGGGCTGCTGCTCGTCGTGCCGCTCGCGACGCGGCCCCCGCTTCCGCCGCCGCTGCGCCCGGGCTGGTTCATCCTGCTCGCGCCGCCCGCGCTTGTCGCGGTGCACGGCCAGGCGCTCTTCCAGCACGCGGCGTTCTCCTATGCGCTGTACGCCGCGATCGCGGTGCTGGCGGCGCTCCTCTATTTCGCGCGCGGCATCTGGCGCTGGCCGGTGAACGAGTCCGTGTGGTCGCTCACGTTCCCGCTCGACGCCTTCGCGCTCGCCGCTTCCCGCCAGGCGCTGCGCGAGCAGAGCGAGGCGTGGCGCGCCGTCGCGGCCTGCGCGCTGGTGCTCGCGGTACTGGCGGTAGTATTTTCCCTTTACCGGACGATCGTGAGGCGGAGCGATGCGCGAGTTCAATGAAGATACCCTGACCGAGGCGGTGATCGCGCGGATCGGCAAGACGCCGGATCCGCGCCTGAAGGAAGTCATGGCGAGCCTCGTCACCCACCTGCACGCGTTCGTGCGCGAGGTGCGCCCGACCCCGGAAGAATGGCTCGCCGGCATCCAGTTCCTCACCGAGACGGGACATATGTGCGACGACAAGCGCCAGGAGTTCATCCTGTGCTCCGACACGCTCGGCGTCTCGATGCTCGTCGACTTCCTCAACTACGGGAAGCACCCGCACGCGACCGAGTCGACGGTGCTCGGGCCGTTCTTCGTCCCGGGCGCGCCGGAGGTGCCCATCGGCGGCTCCATCGCGCGCGCGGGGACGCCGGGCCGGCCGGCCCTGGTGAAGGGCAGCGTCAAGGACACCGCCGGCAAGCCGGTCGCCGGCGCGCAGGTCGGGGTCTGGCAGTCGGGCGACGACGGCTTCTACGACGTGCAGAAGCCCGAGGGCGTGAACCTGCGCGGCACGCTCCGCGCGGATGCCAAAGGCGAGTTCTGGTTCCGCACCGTGGTGCCGAAGGACTATCCGATCCCGACCGACGGGCCGATCGGGCGGATGCTCGAGGCCACCAGCCGCCACCCGATGCGCCCCGGGCATTTGCACTTCATGCTGCGCGCCCCGGGCTACCGCGACCTCGTCACGCACCTCTTCACCAGCGGCGACCCGTACCTCGACTCCGACGTGGTCTTCGGCGTGAAGGAATCGCTGATCGTCGACTACGAGAAGGTCGAATCGAAGGAAGAAGCCGCGAAGCACGGTTTCGAGCGCGCCCCGTTCTGGCGCGTGGCCTACGATTTTGTTCTTGTCAGCGCGACTTCTTGAGGCGCGGGTCGAGCCGGTCGATGTCGGCCTGCACCTGGACCTTGCTGCGCTCGTAGACGATCTCGCGGCCCATGATCTTGCCGACGTAGGCCGCCTCGTTACGGGTCGGGATGAGCGCGCAGCGCATGCTGTGGATCCCTTCGCCGAGCACCACCTCGATGCGGTTGGCGCTCTTGTTCAACACCACCACCTCGAGGACCTGGCCGGTCTCGGCCTTCACCTTGATCTTCTCGTCGTTCATCGCTTCTCCTGTCGCATGAGCAGCACGTCGACCACCGGGTAGTCGGCGAACACGCCGCTGCGCGCGCCGTACGCCTCCAGGGTCGCGTCGACCAGGCCTTCGCCGAGGAGCACGCCGGTCACCTCGTAGCCGTGCTCCCGGAGGATCTCATGGCTGCGCTCGCGCCGGCGCGCGTCGTCGTGGCCGGCTTCCATGACGATGGCCGGGCCGAAGCGCTCGAGGCACCCGCCGGCGCCGGCCAGCACATCCGACTCGAAGCCCTCGACGTCGATCTTGACGACGTCCATGCGCGCCAGGCGGTGCTCGCGCGCCAGCTCGTCGAGCGGCGCGGTGCGCACGGTGATCGCGCTGAATTCGCGCTCGGCGTCGCTGTCCATGAGGCCGAGGCGCGAGCCGCCGCTGTTGCCGCGCTCGACCGAGAAGGGCCGCGTCCCGCCGGCCTCGGCGAGCGCCACTTCGGCGACGCGGACCTGGGCGAGGCGGTTCGCCTGCGCGGTTCGCCGCAGCGCCTCGGCCATGTGCGGCAGCGGCTCCACCGCGATCACCGTGCCCTGCGGGCCGACCGCGCGCGCCGCCGCCAGCGTCCAGCTGCCGATGCTGGCACCGACGTCGACGAACACGTCGCCCGGCTTGCACAGCGCGCCCACCAGGGGCGGCGGCACGGCGGGCTTGAGCAGGCGGTAGCCGCCCATCACGTCGACCGGGCGCGGCACGTAGACGAGCTGGCCGGCCTCGTTGAACACGTAGCCGCCCGGCCATTCGCGGTGCGCGTCGACGCGGATCCGGTTGCGCTCGAAGGGCAGGCGGATGGAGAAGGGAAGGCGCTCGCCGCGCTTCGCACGGTAGCGGCGCAGCAGGGCGAGGTCGCGGAGGAGGTGCGCGAGCTTCTTCTTCATTCCGTCCCGCATTCGTAGTCGATCTCCTGCACGCGGCCCCCGGCCAGCGTGAGCAGGATCGCGTCCTCGTCGCCTTCGATGGTGACCTCCCCGTAGCGCGGCACCGGCTTCACCGGCAGGCCCTTGAGCGCAAGGCTGGCCGGCGCGCCGACGCGCAGCGGCCCCATGATGCGCCATTTCGTGGTCGTGAAGGTGGCGCGCGCGAGCGTGTAGCGGTCCGGCCGGTCGGAGGTGGTGAAGACGACCAGCTCCGCGCCGACGAAGCGCAGCTCGCGCGTCGACCCGTGCGGTTCCTCGGTCAGGACCCTCTCGCGCTTCAGGAGCGCCATGCGCTTCAGCGCGCGGTAGGACTTCGGCAGCTTGATCCGGTAGGGGCCGCTCGTGCAGCTCACCTGCTTCGCGTAGGCGGAGACTTCCTCCTCCTCGGGCTGGGCCTGCGCGCCGGCGGCGAAGACGAGCGCCGCGAGCGCGACGGAGAGGACGGCCCGGGCCACCTAGGGCACGTCGAAGAAGTCGACCACGCCGGTCTCGAGCGAGTACTCGGCGCCGACCACGAGCAGGCCGTCGCGCTGGATGCGCTGCTCGAGGAGCGCCGAGCCGTGGCGCAGGTGGCCGGTGGAGGCGCGGATGTTCGCCCGCACGGCGGCGTGGACGAGCGCCTCGCCGCGCAGCCCGGCGCCGAGCAGCGTCTCGACCGACGGGCGCACGCGGTCGACGATGGAGCGCAGGTTCGGCGACTGGTTGGCGACCGGGCGGGCGAGCTCCTCCAGCGTGGCGCTGATCGCGCCGCACTGCGAGTGGCCGAGCACCACCACGAGCCGCGTCTCGAAGCGCTCGGCGGCGAACTCGACGCTGCCGACCTGCGAGGGCGCGACGATGTTGCCGGCGACGCGGATCACGAAGAGATCGCCCAGGCCCTGGTCGAACACGAGCTCGGCGGGCACGCGCGCGTCGGAGCAGCCGAGCACGATCGCGAACGGGGTCTGCGCCGCCGCGACGAACGCGCGGCGCGCCTCGCTCGCCGTGTCGTGGCTGCGCACCCCGGAGACGAAGCGGCGGTTGCCTTCCTGGAGGCGCTGGAGGGCTTCGCGGGCGGGAATCATGCCGGCGAAGCTACCAGATTCGTCATCCGCGGCGAAGCTTCAGGCCGACGCGGGTCACGCGGCCGTCGGCCATCTCGCGCACCACGAGCTGCACGTTGCCGAGCGGGGCGCGGTCGCCCACGACGACCCGCCCGTGCGAGCGCCGGTTCAGGTAGTCGGCGAGCGTGCTGCCGGCGTGCTCCGGCGGGACCTCGAAGCCGTACACCGCAGCGAGGTCGGGGAGCAGGGCCTCCCCGTTGACGACGAAGTCGCCGAAGTAGTGGCGCTCGTCCAGGCGCTCGGGCGCGCGGTGCGGGTCGAAGAGCCGGTTGAGCTGCGGCACGCTCTTCGGCCGGGCGAGCAGGTGGACGTAATCCCCGGGCCGCGCCTGCTGCCCTGCGTCGAGCGGCTGCGGCTCGCCGTCGCGGATGAGGGCGAGGATGCGGGCATTCGCCGGGAGCTCGAGGGAGGCGAGCTCGCGCATCGCCGCGGTGCTCCCGGCGGGCACCTCGTAGCTCACGATCTCGTGCTCGAAGTGCCCCGGCATGTCCAGCGTGACCCGGTGCGCCGGCTCGGTCGAAGGCGGCACCTCGAGGCCGAGCAGCCGCGCGGCGGGCGCGACGGTCCAGCCCTGCAGGAGCAGCGAGACCAGGACGATGAAGAAGGCCACGTCGAAGTACAGGCGCGCGTTGTCGACGCCGTACATGATCGGAAAGAGCGCGAGGACCACCGGGACCGCGCCGCGCAGGCCGACCCAGCCGATGAACACCTGCTCGCGCCAGGGGAATTGGAACGGCAGCAGGCTCGCGAGCACGGCCGCCGGGCGCGCGACGACGATGAGGAACGCGGCGACCGCGAGGGCAGGGAGCGCGATTTCCACGAGCTGCGAGGGCGTGACGAGCAGCCCGAGGAGCACGAAGAGCACGATCTGGCTCATCCAGGCGAGCCCGTCGTGCACCCGCAGGATGTCCTGGCCCGCCTGCAGCTCGGAGTTCCCGAGCACCAGGCCGGCGAGGAAGATCGCGAGGAAGCCGCTGCCGCCGAGCTGCTGCGTCGCGCCGAAGACGAGCAGGCCGCCCGCCGCGGCGAGCAGCGGATACAGGCCGCTGTGCAGGCGCAGGCGGTTCACCAGCCAGACGAGCAGGCGCCCGCCGCCGATGCCGAGCAGGCCGCCGATGCCGAACTGCTTCACCAGGGCGAGCAGGATGCCGGGGCCGAGCGCGGTCTGGCCGGCGAGCAGCAGCTCGAGGAGCGCGATGGTGAGGAAGATCGCCATCGGGTCGTTGCTCGCCGACTCGATCTCGAGCGTCGCGGCGACGCGCTCCTTGAGCGTCGTGCCGGCGTTGCGCAGGAGCGAGAAGACCGCGGCGGCATCGGTGGAGCCGACGATCGCGCCGATCAGCAGGCCCTGCAGCCACCCCAGGCCGAGGATCCACGCGGCGAACATGCCGGTCAGCGCCGCAGTGACCACCACGCCCACGGTGGCCAGGCTGACCGCGGGCCACAGCGCCACCCGGAAGGTGTCGCGGCGCGTGCGCATGCCGCCGTCGAAGATGATCACCGCGAGCGCGAGGGTGCCGATGACGTACGACAGCTCGAAGTCGTCGAACTGGATGCCGCCCGGACCGTCCTCCCCGGCGAGCATGCCCAGGCAGATGAACACGAGCACCAGGGGCGCGCCGAAGCGCGAGGAAACCGTGCTGGCGACGATGCTGACCACGAGCAGCAGCGCCCCGACCAGGATCGCGGTGTTCCAGAGCTCCAGGGGCGCCCGCCTAGCTAGAGAGGGAAGTCATAGCGGATGAAGCCCTTGTGCTGCGCCACCTTGTCGTACAGGGCGCGCGCGGTCTTGTTGCTTTCCTGCGTGAGCCAATAGTAGCGCGTGGCGCCGCGGCGCCGGGCGTCGTCGGCGACCGTCTCGATCAGCGCGCGGGCCACGCCGCGGCCGCGCGCGGCGGGCGCGGTGAAGAGGTCCTGCAGGTAGCAGACCTTCGGCGCCCAGGCGCTCGCATGGAAGAGGTAGTGCGCGATGCCGAGCATCGCCGCGCCTTCCTTCGCCGCGAGCCCGTGCGCCTCGCCGGCCATGAGGCGAGCCCAGGCCAGGTCGAACTCCTCGTCCGTGGTCGGCGTCTCGTAGAACGTCTTGTAACCGCGCGCGAGCGGCTCCCATGCCGCGCGGTCGTCCGCGCGCAGCGGCTCGACCGAAAACCGGGCCTTCATCGCACGGAAAGCAGGACCAGCACCGCCACGACCGCCGCGCACAGGGCGACGGTGGAGAACACCAGGGCGGTGATGGCGAATACCAGGCTGCGCCGCAGGTTGCGGTCCGCCGCGATGGCGGCCTGCTCGATCGCCGCGACCGTGCTCTGCAGCTGCGCTGCGAGCTCACGCACGTTCGCCGCGTTCTGCGACACCGCCGCCTGCAGCTCGGCGATCTGCTGCTGCGCGAGCTCCGCCTGCTCGCCCGGTGCCACGGGGGCCGTCGGGCTCTTGCGCGTGAACACCGGCTTCGCCGCGTCGATGATCGTCCCGCCGTGGGGCAGCACCGCCTTCCGCGCAGGAACTCACCAGGCCATGCGGCGAAGCTATCAGATTCGACCGGCCGCGTCGCCGACCGGCGGCTACTTCTTGAGCACCTCGTAGTGCTCGACCGTGGGGAACGGGTCGTAGAAGTGGTGCAGCAGCTTCTTCCACTCCTGGTACGGCGCCGACTGGCGGAAGCCCACGGTGTGGTCTTCCAGCGTGCGCCAGCGCACCAGCAGCAGGTAGCGGCTGGGCTTCTCCAGGGAGCGGCGCAGCTCGTGGGACACATAGCCGCGCGCAGAGCTGATGATCCGCTCCGCCTTCGCGAACGCCGCTTCGAACTCCCGCGTCTGGTCCGGCTTTACGTCGAGGACTGCCGATTCGAGGATCATCACCTCAGACTAGCATGCTCCGGCGCGCTGTCAGGCCTCGCGCCGTGCCAGCGCCAGGTAGGCGCCCAACCCCAGCATCGTGACGCCCGACACCCGGGTCAGCAGTCGAGCGCGCGCGGCGCGGGCGGTGCTTGACATGACCAGGCGATCGGCGGCGAAAACCGCGATCACGTCGACGAGCGTGTTGAGCGCGACGCAAATGCTTCCGAGCACCACCAGTTGTGGAAGCAAGGGTTCGCTTGCCGAGACGAACTGCGGCAGGAACGCCACGAAGAACAGCGCGGTCTTCACGTTCAGGGCCTCGACGACGATTCCCTCGAAAAGAGCGCGGCGCGCGCCTTCCGAGGCGACCGTCTCGACCGGGGTCGCGTGATCCTTGCGCAGGAGCAGCCGAATGCCCAGATAGATCAGATAGGCAGCACCGAGGTACTTGACCATGTTGAAGGCGAGGGCAGACTGGGCGACGACCAGCGACAGGCCGAGTGCGGCCGCCAGAACGTGGAGCATTCCGCCGATCGCGGTGCCCAAGCACGACGCCAGGCCCTCCGAGCGACCGCCGGCGACCGTACGCGCGACGACGTAGGCCATCCCCGGACCAGGGGTGACGGCAAGGACGACGGCGGCGATTGCGAAGGCCAGCAAAAGGCTCAAAGCGCCTCCTTGGCGAGACGGTCATCGCGCTCGCGCAGCAGCCAGTAGACCACGCCGAGCACCAGGGTTGCCCCAGCCAGCGCCGCGATGGTGCTTGCGGCGGTAACGCTGGAATCGAGAATGACGAACTTGCGGCTCAGCGCAATGAGCGCGATGAGCACCACGGTCTTGACCTGGATGATGCTCGAGCGCCGAAGGGCGACGCTGATGATCGAATGCTTGAACTCCATGGCGATGAGCAGCGTCATGATCATGCCGAAGAGCGCCTGAAAGACGTCGTATTCCAGCGGATCGATCGCGCCGCTAAGCAACAGCGGTACGACCCCGACGACCAGCTGCACGAGCGCTAGGGCGATGACCACTGCGATCACCAGACTTAGAACGATCGCAACAATCTGCTCGAAGCGCTCGTAAACGGACATGATCGGCCAGTGCTGACGTGTTTCCGCAAAGAACTTCCGCGGCGCGTGGCGTTTGGTTTCCATTTTTTCTCTCCGTTCTTGCCCTGCGTTCTAACGCTGAAGCTAAGGCGCCACCGCCGGGAAGGCAGTATGGGCCGCGAGACCGATGATGACTTGCACGGTTTCTCGGCCCATACTGACTTGCCAGTGGCGGTCGCCCTTGAGCGACCTGTTAGGCCCCAGTCTGCGGCGGTTCAGTGAGTACGAGCCCACTCAATAGCCTCCTCAAGCCTGTCGTCTCCCCAGAACAGCTCCTGACCCACCGTGAACGACGGCGCACCAAAGATTCCCATTGACTTGGCATGCTCGGTCTGCTCCCTCAACCTGTCCTTGACCACTTGAGTTTGCGCTCGTTCGATGAGTGCAGAAGCTGGGAATCCAAGTTCGGTCAGCACATTTCGGATGTTCTCGTCAGATCCGATGAGAACGTTCTGGGTCCAGTGGACGCGGAAGACGCCCTCCGTGAACGATTGACACCAGCCTTCGTCGGCAGCGATGCAGGCTACCCGTGCAGTTAGCAGCGAGTTGACCGGGTAGGTTGCGGGCCTCGCGTACGGAACCCCGTGCTTGGCGGCACGTCGTTCAATATCCCGCCACATGTAGGCGGTCTTGCTGGGGAACGGCAAGAACGGCCCTTGGGTCATGCCGAGTTCCGCCATGATGGGCATGACGAAGAACGGCTGCCAGCGAACTTCGACGTTGCTCGCGGCTGCCAACTTGCCGATGCGCGCGACAGAGAGGTACGTGTAGGTACTGCCGTACTCGATCCAGAAGTCGATGGGCTGCATGGCGCTGGTCGGAGGTGGCTGGTGTGGGGCCTAACGTCCGCTGTCAGGTGGCAACGTTCTCAGCATTGAGAAAGCCAACGATCTCTCTGTTGTATTCGTCGGGGAATTCGAGGAAACCAGCGTGCGCACCTCTTAGTACCTTGATGGTTGCCCCCGGAATGGATGCTGCCAAACGCTGCGACAGATAGGGCGGCACCAAGTCGTCGTCCGCACCGACGAGTACTAGTGTGGGAACACCTATGCTCGTCGCTGTCTCGCCGGGATCATAGGCAAGCAAGGCCTCTGCTTGTCGTAGAAAGCCATGCGCCTTTTGCGCATATGGATTCGATATCATCATCTGGACGGACTTCTCGAAAAGCGCTTGATTGTCGAAGAGCGACGGGGTGAACTGCCAACGCAAGACAAAGCGGACGATCTGCTCGTACGGCATGTTGGATCGCCGGACGTTCATCCAGTTACGAAGCGCCAATCCACTGTACCCGTCTGGCTTGTGCGCGCTGCCGATCAGGATGAGCTTCCGGACCCGTCTGGGATAACTTCGCGCGAACGTCTGGGCAATGAGGCCGCCCATGCTCCAACCCAGTATATGAGCCGCATCGATCTCAAGTGCGTCCAAAAGAGCCGCTAGATCGTCTCCCATCTGCGAGATGCTGTAAGGAGAATCCGGTGCGCCGCTGCGGCCCGCGCCGCGATTGTCATAGCGCACGACCCTGAAGTGCTTCGCCAACTCATCAGCTTGCGCGCGCCAGACCTGTAGTTCAGCGCTGATACCACATATAAGAACGAGCGGGATCCCAGAGCCTGCTACCTCGTAGTAGGTTTCGATATCGCCGGTCCTGGTAGTGGGCATCGAACCTCCGCTCTTGTTACCACCTAACGTTCGTCTTGTGACGCGTGGTAGAAGGCGCGAAGCGCCGCCGCGCAATCGTCGTTCACCAACGCGCTGTTAGCTGTCATGCACCGTGTATTCACCCTTGGCCTCCGCAACCAGCATTCTCGGTGATGAGCCGTCGCGTGGCGTTTCGACGACCCAAGCACCCTTGTAACGGGGCGTGTCAATGAAGCTTACGTGTAGATCGAGCAGGCCGTGTGCCTCTTCAACGATAAGGGGCAGGTCCTTTGCGAGATTATCAACGTGCTTGTCACTGCTCCACGGATTGTGTGCGTGGAGGTATTTCCCCAAGCGATCATATGCGGCCTCGAATCGCTTCTTTGAAAGAAACCCTGCTTCCCTTCTTTCAAAGTGGTGACTGCCGTCGGGCCTCTGAATGGCCGGTAGAAGGGCGACAGGGTAGAACTTCTTGTTGATGCGCTCGAGAGCAGAAAAGATCTTGAGGGCATGAAAGTCCTTGGTGAAATCCGGAGCTTTGGTAGCGGTGGCCCGGAATGCAGCGTATTCAGCCTTGTTCGGGGCTATGGATGCAAAGGCGATTGCCTCCAAAGCCTTTCTCACTTGAAGGACGGCCGACTCAAGATCAGGGATCTCCCACTTTGATAGGTACGCGGTTCGATACTTCTCAGAGGCAGCCAGGCGCCTTGTTGCCTCTTGCACCATGTTTGCGTAGATCGCTTGAAGGGACGCCTCGACGTTGGCCATGACAGCTAACGTTGGAGTTCAGCTGTGAGTCGGGTGCAACGAGGGGTAGGCCGCACCGTTGTCACGTGTTCTCTCCGAGCGCGGATTCTGTTGCAGCCAAACGTTTGGGGGCGATAGCGCTGAAGTGCTGACCCATTAGCCCAATTCGGGCAGCGATAGACTCATTGCGAAAGCGAAGAGCCATGCCACCGATGGCAAGGGCGGCGAGCGTTGCCAGCATGCGTGCGTCCACCAGGAGCAGCGGCGCAGGCGTTACCTGAAAGATCTGGCTGCTGTCCAGCTTTGGAATTCCGAAGATCCATGCGGAGTCCAAGGCGATCCTGCCAGTATCCAGAACCGCTTGCGCCAAGGCGTGCTCCTTTGCGCGTCTCACGTGTGAAGCCGCGTCAGCGAGGATCTCCGCATGGATCCAGGCTACAGACCGCAATGACAGGAGCCAATAGGCTAGGACCTCCATAGGTTTCACGAAACCCAAGGGGCGGCCGAGAAGACCGAAAGTTCCAGCCTTTGCCTGAGTAAAGAATATCTCACGGAACAGAGGAGCTGGGCGCAGGAAGAGCGCCCGAAGACGCCACCGCGGCACAGGGAACTTGGCTAGCGAGTCGGCAATGACGCGTGGAAGATCGAATCCCACATGAAGAAATGCATGGGCGGCGACCCTGAGCGGCAGAGACGCTTTGCCGCGATCAAACATCGACAAGTACTCATCAATCTCGGTATGTGTCGGACTGGACCAGTTTTGAAACTCGACAAGGAACCCTTGGATCAGATACTCGAACCACTGCAGCTCTTGGTTACTTACTTGTACCTTGGCTCGGCCCGCCAACGCAAACGTGCGTAGGCTTGCCGTCACGGCGGCATATAGCTTCTCGAACTCCTTAGTGTCGTGAGGCACGACTCGAGCCGTAGGAACTAGGCGTGCGGTCTAAAGTTGGAGACATTCAGCAGTTCCTCAAGTCTAGACCGCAGCTTGGCCAATTCGCGCGACAGTGAGCTTGGCTCGATTCCATAGGCTCCCGACCAAGGTTTGTACGCCTTGTCGATGGGGTAACGATAGAGCTCACCCGGCGGCGCGACCAGTTTCTTCACACGACGCTTTTCCTCTACAGTCATTCCAGACGGAAGCCCGGTGGTGAACGGAACTTCCAGGCGGAACTTCTTGCCCGGAAAGAGTGCGTGGTATCTGCGAATGAGATGCTCAAGGTCGTGCGAAAACCGCTCGTTCGGCGCCTTGTGAACTATTGCGCCCTTCAAGAAAAGCTCTACCGCGTGCGCGGCTAGAAACAGTACGACGGCACCGCGCTCGTATGTCGCCTTTCGATGAGACCGGGCAAGCAAGTCACACAAGCGCTGCGCAGAGTCGAGGTACGCAACCGCATAAGCGGCAAACTGCTCCGAGAATGCGGCCGGCGGCGGGACGAGCATGTTCCAATGTGCGCGGTTCATGGTGAGAGCCAACGTTCAGTAGCCAGAGACATTGCCGACAATCTTAGCCAGCGGTTGCATTGGGCGCGAATTAGTTGCCGCGGAATCAATCTGATGGGAGAGGCGAAGATTGAGGCCGGACGTGTTGGGCGGCGGGAAAGGGATCAAGGCGCTGAATTGTTGGATTATTCGAGCGAGCGGGCGGATTGAAAGGAAAGCGGATGAGGTGGCGAGCGGTGGTGGCGGGGCTGGCGATGGTGCCGGTGGTGGCGGGGGCGCAGGTGATCCGGAGCGAGGAGCATGCGTTCCGGGTGGTGAAGGTGGTCGACGGGCTGGAGCGGCCGTGGTCGGTGGCGTTCCTGCCGGACGGGCGGATGCTGGTGACGGAGAAGGCGGGGACGCTGCGCGCGGTGCGCGGCGGCAAGCTCGAGCCGAAGCCCGTGGCAGGCGTGCCGGAGGTGGCGGTGCACGGGCAGGGCGGGCTGCACGACGTGGTGCTGCATCCGCAGTTCGAGAAGAACCAGCTCGTCTATCTCGCGTATGCCGCGCGGGGGTCGGATGGCGTCGGGACGGAGATGGCGCGCGGGCGCCTCGCGGGCGATCGGCTCGAGGACGTGCAGGTGCTCTTCCGCCAGTCGCCGAAGGGCTCGTCGGGCAACCACTTCGGCGGGAGGATCGTTTTCGACCGCACGGGCTTCGTCTACCTCACGCTCGGCGACCGCGGCGAGATGCGGCGAGCGCAGCGTCCGGACGACCACGCGGGCTCGGTGATTCGCCTCCACGACGACGGGCGGGTGCCCAAGGACAACCCGTTCGCCGGCAAGGCGGGCTGGAAGCCGGAGAAGTTCACGCTGGGCAACCGCAACATCCAGGGCGCGGCCATCCATCCGAAGACGGGCGAGCTGTGGGCGCACGAGCACGGCCCGCAGGGCGGCGACGAGGTGAACGTGATCCGCGCCGGGCGCAACTACGGCTGGCCGGTCATCACCTACGGCGTCAACTACGGCCTCGGCACGAAGATCGGCGAGGGCTTGACGAAGAAGGAGGGCATGGAGCAGCCGCTGCACTACTGGGTGCCGTCGATCGCGCCCTCCGGCATGGCCTTCTATACCGGCGACAAGTTCCCGAAGTGGCAGGGCGACGTCTTAGTCGGCGCGCTGCGCGACCAGATGCTGGTGCGCCTGCGCTTCGACGGCGAGAAGAAGGTGAAGGAGGAGCGCCTTCTCAAAGGTACGGTGGGGCGCATCCGCGACGTGCGGATGGGGCCCGACGGCCTGCTCTACCTGCTCGACGAGAGCGCGGGCGCCTTGCTGCGCCTGGAGCCCGCGTAAGGCCCGCTTACTGCTTGTTGAACGCGCTGCCCAGCCTCTTCGCCGCCTCCGAGGCGCCGCCACCCGACGCCTCGCCCGCGACGGCGTTGTCCAGCTGCGCGGCGACCGGCTCTGGAAGGCGCTGCTTGAGGTAGCCGACCACGGTGTCGACCGCGGCCTGGGCCTTGTCGGCGGGGATGCCTACGCGTTGGGTAATCTGCTCGATGAGCTGCTGTTGCATGCTGCCTCCGGCATAGTCCTGGGAAGCGCGGACGCGTCGCCCGCGCGGCCGGGTCCCGCAAGAAACTCTCCTGGACGCGCTCTTTCCCTGTGGTATCAATGCGGCGCATGAAAGTCCAGGTCATCGGCGCCGGCCCTGCGGGCCTGTTCTTCTCGCTGCTGCTCAAGCGCAGGCGGCCGGAGGCGGACATCACCGTCTACGAGCAGAACCCGCGCGACGCGACGTTCGGCTTCGGCGTGGTGTTCTCGCGCGGGGCGCTGGAGTTCCTGGCGCGCGACGAGCCGCAGATGCACGCGCGCCTCGCCGCGGCGATGGAGTCCTGGCCGATGCAGCGCATCGTGCACCGCGACGTGGCGGTGGACATCGACGGCAACGGCTTCTCCGCGCTCGGGCGGCTCGAGCTGATCCAGATCCTGGCGGAGGAATGCGAGAAGGCCGGGGTAAAGATTCAGTTCCAAACGACTCTCTCGGCTCTCCCTTCGGGGGATTGGGTCGTCGGCGCCGATGGAGTGAACTCGGCGGTAAGGAAGATGCTCGAGAAGCAGTTCATGCCCAGGGTGGAGGTGCTGACGAACAAGTTCGTCTGGTACGGCACGCCGCAGCTCTTCGAGTGCCTGACGCTCACCTTCCGCGAGAGCGCGGACGGGGCGTTCGTGGCGCACCACTATCGCTACAGCCCGCAGATGAGCACGTTCATCGTCGAGTGCGACGAGGCGACCTGGCGGCGCGCGGGGCTGGACCGGATGGGCGATGCGGAGAGCCGGGCCTACTGCGAGAAGGTGTTCGCCCCGGACCTGGGCGGAAAGCCGCTGGTGTCGAACAAGTCGCTCTGGCGGAACTTCCCGCTCCTCTCGAACGAGAGCTGGATCGCCGGGAACGTGGTCCTGATCGGCGATGCGCTCCGGACCGGGCATTTCTCGATCGGGTCCGGAACGAGGCTCGCCATGGACGACGCGATCGCCCTTGCCCGGGCGGAGACACTCGAGGAGTTCGAAAGGCAAAGGCGGCCGGTCGTGGAAAAGCTGGTGGCCGCGGCGAACCGCAGCTCCTACTGGTACGAGCAGTTCCCGGAGAAGATGCGCGCCCTCGACCCGTGGGGCCTGGCGTACGACTATATGACCCGCAGCGGGCGGATGACGGACGACCGGCTGCGCGCCGAGGCGCCGCGGTTCATGCAGGCGGTGGAGGGTCGAAGGGGCCGTTAAAATCCGGGCATGGCCCAATACGTGTACACGATGCGCAGGGTGGCGAAGGTCGTGCCGCCCAAGAGGACGATCCTCAAGAACATTTCCCTCAACTTCTTCCCCGGCGCCAAGATCGGCGTGCTCGGGCTGAACGGCTCCGGCAAGTCCTCGCTCCTGAAGATCATGGCCGGCGTCGACGAGAACTACGAAGGCGAGGTCGTGCGCATGCCGAACATCAAGGTCGGCTACCTCGAGCAGGAGCCGGCCCTCACCAAGGGCAGGACGGTGCGCGAGGTCGTGGAGGAGGTGGCGGGGGACAACGCCGCCGCGAAAAAGCGCCTCGACGAGATCTACGCCGCCTATGCCGAGCCGGACGCCGACTTCGACAAGCTCGCCGAGGAGCAGGCGAAGCTCGAGGCGGTGCTGAACGCCGGCGGCGCGGACGAGCTGGAGGTGGCGGCCGATGCGCTGCGCCTGCCGCCGTGGGACCAGAAGGTCGACGTCCTCTCGGGGGGTGAGAAGCGCCGGGTGGCTTTGTGCCGGCTGCTCCTGTCGAAGCCCGATCTCCTGCTGCTCGACGAGCCCACCAACCACCTCGACGCGGAGAGCGTGGAGTGGCTCGAGCAGTTCCTGCAGCGCTTCCCGGGCACCGTGGTCGCCGTGACGCACGATCGCTACTTCCT
>CBDDRX010000027.1:0-25378 GCA_965233165.1 uncultured bacterium
GCCAGGTACTCCTCGCTGATGCCGCGCTCGAATCCGGCCGCGCGCCGCTTCACCCGCTCGATGAGCGTCGCGGACTGCGCCTGCAGGTAGATGACGAGGTCCGGCGCGGGCGCCTGCGGCCGCAGCGCCTCGTAGATCTTCAGGTACAGGGCCAGCTCGTCCGCGGAAAGCGTGATGCGGGCGAAGAGGGGGTCCTTGTCGAGCAGGAAGTCCGCCACCACCGCGCGGCCGAACATGTCCGGCTGGGCGAGCGGCTCGAGCATGCGCGCGCGCTGGAAAAGGAAGAAGAGCTGCGTCGGCAGGGCGTAGCGCGGCATGTCCTGGTAGAAGCGCGACAGGAACGGGTTCTCGGCCGGCTGCTCCAGCACGAGGTCGGCGGACAGCCGTGCAGCGAGGCGGCGGGCCAGCGTGGTCTTGCCGGCGCCGATCGGGCCTTCCACCACGACGTGGCGGAATTTTTCGGAGCGGTTATCCACGGAAGATGAAGTAGACCGCGCCGACGATGCACATCCCCGCCCAGAGGTAGTCGAGCTTGAGCGGCTGCTTCATGTAGAGGAGCGCGAAGGGCACGAACACGATCAAGGTGATGGCTTCCTGCATGATCTTAAGCTGCCCGAGCGAGAGCTGGGTATAGCCGATGCGGTTGGCCGGGACCTGCAGCAGGTACTCGAACAGCGCCACGCCCCAGCTCACCAGCGCCGCGATCCACCAGGGCTTCGACGACAGCTCCTTGAGGTGCGCATACCAGGCGAACGTCATGAAGACGTTCGAGGCCACCAGCAGCAGCGCGGAGACGGCGATCGGCGAGCTCAAGGAAAAGGCGGGGGTCATGGCAGCTCCAGGTGGGGTGCGATCTCGCGCAGCGGCTCGAGCACGAAGGCGCGCTCGCGCATGCGCGGGTGCGGCACGGTCAGGCGTTCGGTCTGCAGCACGAGGTCGCCGAACAGGAGGAGGTCGAGGTCCAAGGTGCGCGGCGCGTTGGGAAAGCTGCGCTTGCGGCCATGGCGCGCCTCCAGGCCCTGCAGCTGGTCCAGCAGCGCCTCGGCCGGCAGCGCGGTCTCGAGCTGCGCGACCGCATTGACGAACTCTGGCTGGTCGGCGTAGCCCACCGGTGCGGTGCGGTAGAGGGACGAGCGCTTCACGACCCGCGTGCGGGGCAGGCGGTCCAGCTCGTCGAACGCGGTCTCGACCTGCCGGACCGGGTCCTGCAGGTTCGATCCCAGGCCGACATAGGCAATGGTCACGGCGCCGCCGCTATTGCGGGTCGGGCTCGGCCTCGACGGAGCCTTCCCCGTGCTTCTTGCCGCGCCGGCGCCGGCGGCGCTTGCGCGGCCCGGTTTCGGGGTGGAGCATGGCCGCGCGGGACTCGGCGTCCGCGCTCTGGAATGCGCGCCACCATGCTTCCAGCTCGGCCGGCACCTCGCCGCTCGCGGCGCGCAGGGCGAGGAAGTCGTACGCCATGCGGAAGCGCGGCGCCTCGAGCAGGCGCAGGGCGCGCTGCCCCGAGCGGTTCTCGAAGCGCGGCTGCATCGACCACACTTCGCGCATCGTCGCGGTGAGCTTGCGCGTGATGGCGAGCTTCTCGCACTGCACGTCGAGGACCTCGTCCATCGCCGCCTCGAGCGCCGGCACCGGCCGCTCGCCGCGCGCCTGGCGCGCCTTCGATGCCGCCAGCACTTCGTGCCAGAGCAGGGCGGCGAACAGGAAGGCCGGCGAGACGGGGCGCTCGGATTGCACGCGCTCGTCGGTCTGGGCGAGGGCCAGGGTGACGAAGCGCTCGCCGAGCGGCTGGTCGAGGATCACGTCGAGCAGCGGCAGCAGGCCCTTGTGCAGTCCCACTTCGCGCAGGTGCCGCAGGCAGGCGCTGGCGTGTCCCGAGAGCAGCAGCTTGAGCATCTCGTCGAAGAGGCGCGCCGGGGGCACGCGTTCCATCAGCGATGCCATGTCGGCGATCGGCTCGCGCGTCGCGGCATCGAGCGTCAGGCCCAGCTTGGCCCCCAGCCTGACCGCGCGCAGCATGCGGACGGGGTCCTCCCGGTAGCGCGTCTCCGGGTCGCCGATGACCCGCAGCACGCGCTTCTTCAGGTCGGCCAGGCCGCCGTGGAAGTCGACGATCTCCTCGGTCAGCGGGTCGTAGTACCGCGCATTCACTGTGAAGTCGCGCCGCCGCGCGTCATCCTCCTGCGAGCCGAACACGTTGTCCCGCAGGACCCGGCCATGCTCGTCGCGCGAATGCTCGTGGTTTTCCGCCGCCTGCGGATCGGCGCCGCGGAACGTCGACACCTCGATGGTCTCCGGGCCCATCATCACGTGCACCAGGCGGAACCGCCGGCCGATGATCAGGGCGCGGCGGAAGAGGGGCTTGATCTGCTCCGGGCGCGCGTCGGTCGCCACGTCGAAATCCTTCGGCCGGATGCCGAGCAAGAGGTCGCGGACCGCGCCGCCGACCACGTACGCCGAGAACCCCGCCTCGCGCAGGACCGCGCATACCTTTGCGGCAGCCGGGTTGAGCGCCTCGCGGCCGAGGCCGTGCTTCTGCCGCGGCACGCGCTTCATCTCTCCGGACGGCAATCCCAGCACCCTGCGGATGAATCGCTTGATCATGCGCCGCCGGATTTCAGGGAGATCACGGGCCAGCCGCGCCGGCGCGCCTCGGCTGCGAGCCGCTCGTCCGGATCGACGGCGACCGGGCGCGTGGCGAGCTCGAGCAGGGGCAGGTCGTTGTGCGAGTCGCTGTAGCACCAGCGCTCCTGGAAATCACCGCTGCGCCGTCCCGACGCGCCGAGCCATTGCTCCAGGCGCTCGATCTTGCCGGCGCGGAAGCACGGCGTGCCGGCGACCCGGCCGGTGAAGCGCCCGTCGCGCTTCTCGGGCTCGGTGGCGATGAGGTGCTCGACGCCGAACTCCCGCGCGATCGGCGCGGTCACGAAGCTGTTGGTCGCCGTGACGATGGCGCACAGGTCACCGCGCCCGAGGTGCTCCTTCACCAGCGTCCGCGCCGGGAGGGTGATCGAGGGCAGGATCCGGCTACGCATGAAGTCGCCGTGCCACCGGGTGAGGTCTTCGGGCGTGTGCTCGGCCAGGGGGCGCAACGCGAAGCCAAGGTATTCATGGATGTCGAGGGTCCCCGCGACGTACTGCTCGTAGTACGCGAGGTTCTGCGCCTCGTAGTCTTGCCGGTCGAGCACGCCGCGATCGACGAGGAACTGGCCCCATTCGTAGTCGCTGTCGCAGGAAAGCAGCGTGTTGTCGAGGTCGAACAGGGCGAGGCGCATGCGGGCCCCGCATTCTACCGACCGCCCGGAAAAACCGACTGCGAGGCTAGAACTGCCGGCGCAGGCCGATGCGGAAGTCCTGGAGGCGGAAAACCGTTCCTGCCTCGCGCGAGACCGCTTCGGCGTTTACCGACCAGTCGTGCGTCAGCCAGTAGCGGCCGAAGAACCCGTACTGTCGCACCTCGGTGCCGAAAATGGGCGCCGACTCGTACTCGCGTCCGCTCGCCATCGACATGCCCAGCCTGTGCTGTCCGAGGGGATACGACCACTGCAGCCGTCCCGCCGGCGTGAAGCCGGCGGCGTCGCGCCAGTTGTTCGGTGCGAACCCGGGATGGTCCCGCTCGAAGCCGGTCCAGCCCTGCGCGAAGGAAGGATCGAGTCCGCCTCCCGCGGCGCGCGCGGGCAAACGCAACCCGTCCTGGCTGAACGCCGGTAGCGCGATACCCAAGGTAACCGAGGCCAGAAGGGTGAGCGTCCGGAGTTTCATGGCGTGTATTGGTTGGTGGAACCAATGTACTTACGCCGAATCGCTTTGTCGAGGCACAAGTGCCCGGGCCGCATCTTCCGCGAGCGCCTCCCGCACCAGCGGGATCGTCAAAGGCCGTTGTTTTGCTAGGGAAACGCGGTCGAGCCGGTCGAGGATGCCGTTCAAGGTGGAAAGGTCGCGCGGCAGGCGTGCGAGGAGGTAGTCGGCGACTTCGTCGCCGAGCTGGAGGCCGCGCGCATGCGCGGCGGTGCGAAGGTGCTCCCGCTTTTCCGGGTCGGAAAGGCCCTTGAGCTGGTAGACGAGGCCCCAGGCGAGGCGGGTGCGCAGGTCGTCGCGCAGCGCGAGCTGCGCGGGCGGCGCGCGGCCGGAGGCGAGCACGGCCGCATGGCCGTCGCGCGCGTCGTTGATCGCGACGAACAGCGCCTGCAGCGCCGGCGCGTCGAGCGTCTCGACGTCGTCGGCGACGGTCAGGCCGGGGTTCTCGCGCGCCGCAGCGTGAAGAAGATGCGTGCGACCGCTGCCCGGGTCGCCCCACAGGTAGACGATCGCCTCCTTGAGCCGGCCCGCAGCGAGCGCCCGGACTGCCGAGACGGCCTCGCCGTTCGCCCCCGGGACGAAGTTGGCGAAGCTCGCTTCCGGGCGCGGCGAGATCTCGAGTGGGAGCTGCTGCATCATGCGGCTAGCGGCCGTACAGCGGGCTCGCGAGGTAGGCGGCGCGCAGATGGCGCAGCGCGACCAGGAGCACCGCGCTCGCGGGCAGGGCGAGCAGCACGCCGAAAAAGCCGAAGACTTGTCCGAACGCGAGCAGCGCCAGGATCACCGCGACCGGATGCAGACCGATGCGTTCTCCGACGATGAGCGGCGTGACCACCGTTCCTTCCAGCACCTGGCCGATGACGATGGCAAGCCACACCCACAGCACGCCGGTCAGGCTGTCGAATTGCAGGAGCGCCGCGATGGTCGCAAGCACGAATCCCACCGCGATCCCGACATACGGCACGATCACGGCAAGGCCGGTAATCAGGCCCACCGGCAGGGCGAAGTCCAGGCCGGCGATCCACAGCGCGGTCACGTAGTACACGCTCATCAGCAGGACGACCGTCAGCTGGCCGCGCAGCCACTCGGCAAGCACCTTGTCGGTCTCCTGCGCCATGGCGAGCGCCCGGGCGTGGGCCCGCCTGGGGATGAGCGTGTCGAAGCTCGCGAGGAGCGTGTTCCAGTCCCGCAGCAGGTAGAACAGCACCACCGGGAGCAGCAGCAGGTTGGCGAAGAACGCCACGACGGCGAGCCCGCCCAGGCCGAGCGAGCGCAGGAGCGATTTCGCCAGGTCCTCGTTCTGCGCGAACGCGTCGCGCGCCATCTGCTTCAGCGACTCGGCGTCGAGCCGCAGGTCGACGCCGGCTTTTTCGCGCAGCCAGGGTACCGCACGGCCGTTCAGCCAGTCGATGAAGCCGGGCAGCTTGTCGACGAGCAGCCGGGTCTCCTTGTATAGGAGCGGGAACACCACCAGCATGAACGCGGCGAGCAGGAGCAGCACCAGGAGCATCACCAGGACCACCGACAGCGTCCGCGGCATGCCGCGCCGCGTCAGCTTCTCCACCAGCGGATCGAGGATGTAGGCGAGGATGGCCGCGAACAGGAACGGCGCGAGGATGGGCGCGAGCAGCCAAAGCAGCAGCGTCACGGCCAGCGCGATGGCGAGCCAGGCCCAGAACCGGGGGCGCGAGAAGAGCGAGGATGCGGACGAGGCGGCGACCATGTCGAGTAGAATTTGCGACTCTAGCATGGCGAATTCCAGCCCGAAGCCCACCGCGAATCCTCCCCTCTCGTATCGCGACGCGGGCGTCGACATCGACGAAGGCGATGCGCTCGTCGAGGCCATCAAGCCCTTCGCGAAGCGCACCATGCGTCCGGAGGTGCTCGCCGGCATCGGCGGCTTCGGCGCGCTATGCGAACTGCCCAAGAAGTACCGCGAGCCGGTGCTGGTCTCCGGTACCGACGGGGTGGGGACCAAGCTGAAGCTCGCGTTCCGCTTCGGGCGTCACGACACGGTCGGCATCGACCTGGTCGCGATGAGCGTCAACGATGTGCTCGTACAGGGCGCCGAGCCGCTCTTCTTCCTCGACTACTTCGCCTGCGGCAAGCTGGAGCGCCGCGTGGCGGCGCAAGTCGTTCAGGGCATCGCGCGCGGCTGCGAGCTCGCGGGCTGCGCGCTGATCGGCGGCGAGACCGCCGAGATGCCGGGAATGTACCCTGAAGGCGAGTACGACCTCGCCGGGTTCTGCGTCGGCGTGGTGGAGAAGTCGCGCATCCTCGACGGGCGCTCGATCGTGCCCGGCGACGCGATCCTCGGCCTCGCCTCGAGCGGCGCGCATTCGAACGGCTATTCGCTCGTGCGCAAGATCCTGGAGCGCGCCACGCCCGACGCGGCCTGCATCGACGCGCTGATGCAGCCGACGCGCATCTACGTGAAGCCTGTCCTGGCGCTGCTCGAGCAGGTGCCCATCAAGGGACTTGCCCACATCACGGGCGGCGGGCTCACCGGCAACGTCCCGCGCATCCTGCAGGACGATCTGGTCGCGCGGATCGACCGGGCGGCCTGGCCGCGGCCGGCACTGTTCCAGTGGCTGCAGGCGGAGGGCGGCGTCGCCGAGGCGGAGATGCACCGCGTCTTCAACTGCGGGATCGGCATGGTGGTCGTCGTGGCCGCGGAGGATGCCAGGCGGGCCGCGGAGCTGCTGCGCGCGGCCGGCGAGACGGTCTACGAGATCGGCCGCATCGCGGCCGGGTCGGGCGAGGCAACCGCCATCGTCGCCTAGCCGGAGCCTTTGCGCGCCAGGTAGATTCCAGCCAGCACGATCAGGCCGCCGGCGATCTGCAGCGGCGCCAGCGATTCGCTCAGGATCGCCCATGCGAACAGCGCGGCCATGACCGGTTGCAGCAGCAGGCTCACCGAGGAAAACGCCGCGGGCAGGTGGGCCAGCGCGTAGGCGATCAACCCCTGCCCTGCGGCATGGGAAACGAGCGCCAGCCCGACCAGCACGGTCCAGCCCTGCGCCGTGGCGGGAGCGAACTGCTCGCCCGAGGCGAGCGCGGCGGGAAGCAGGAGGAGCGCGGTGATCGTGCTGGCGACGGCCATCAGGTAGAGCGTGCGCTCGCCCCGGTCGCGCAGGCCCTTCACGGCGAAGATGTAGGCCGCATAGAACATCGCGGTGAGCACGCCGAGCGCATCGCCAACCAGCCCCGTGCGCGAGAAGCCGGCGCTCGCGCTTACGAGCAGGGCCACGCCGGCGAGCGCGCACGCGAGCCCCGCGACGAAGAGCCCCGACGGCTTCTGGCGGAGGAAGAGCCACGCCGCGAGCGTGACGAAGATCGACGCGAGGTTCGCGAGCAGCGTGGAATTGGCGACCGAGGTGTACTGGATGGACAGGTGCCAGAAGCCGAGGTCGCCCGCGAAAGCCGCGCCCGCTGCGAAGAGCAGCGCCCAGCGTCCCCGGTAGCGCCGCGCATCGGGCTTGTCGCGGAAGAAGCAGAACGCCCACAGCACGGGGACGGCGATCGCGACGCGCCAGAACGCGCTCGCCGTCGGGCCCGTCTCGGAGAGGCGCACGAAGATCGGCGAGAGCGCGATGCACGTGGCGCCGACGAGCAGCGCGGCAAGCGCCGGGTTCATCGCGGCATTCTACGGGTGCTAGAATTTTTATCATGTCCGCGCCGCGCTTCGTTCACCTGAGAATGCACAGCGAGTTCTCGGTGACCGACGGCATTGTGCGCATCGACGGCGCGGTGGAGCGCGCCGCCGCCGACGGCATGCCGGCGCTGGCGCTCACCGATGCGGCGAATCTCTTCGGCATGGTGAAGTTCTACCGCGCCGCGCGGGCGGGCGGCGTCAAGCCGATCATCGGCGCGGACTGCTGGATCCAGAACGACGCCGAGCGCGACAAGCCGGCGCGCCTCCTGCTGCTCTGCACTTCGCGCGCCGGCTACCTGCGCCTGTCCGAGCTGCTGTCGCGGGCGTGGCTGCGTAACCAGCATCGCTCGCGCGCGGAGATTGCGCGCGCCTGGCTGGAGGAGGGCGCCGAAGGGCTGATCGCCCTGTCCGGCGGCGCGGGAGGCGACGTAGGCCAGGCGCTGCTCGCCGACCATGCCGACGCCGCCGAGCGCCTGGCGCAGCACTGGGCGAAGCTCTTTCCCGGGCGCTACTACATCGAGCTGCAGCGCGCCGGCGCGCCCGGCGCCGAGGCCCTGGTCTCGCGCTCCGTTGCGCTCGCCAACCGGTGCAAGCTGCCAGTCGTCGCCACGCATCCGGTGCAGTTCCTGGATCCTGCGGAGTTCAAGGCGCACGAGGCGCGCGTCTGCATCGCGCAGGGCTATGTGCTCGGCGACCAGCGCCGGCCGAAGCACTTCACGCCCGACCAGTACTTCAAGTCGCAGGACGAAATGGTGCGCCTGTTCGGCGACATTCCCCAGGCGCTCGAGAACGCGGTGGAGATTGCGCGCCGCTGCAACCTGCAGATCGACCTGGGGAAGAGCCGGCTGCCCGCGTTCCCGACGCCGGGCGGCGTCAGCATCGAGCAGCATCTGCAGCGTGAAGCGGAAGCGGGGCTCGCGCGCAGGTTCGACAAGCTCGGCCTGAAGCCGGAGGAGCAGCCGCGCTACCGGGAGCGGCTCGCCTTCGAGATCAACACCATCGTGCAGATGGGCTTCGCCGGCTACTTTCTGATCGTCGCCGACTTCATCAATTGGGCCAAGTCGAACGGCGTGCCGGTCGGGCCGGGACGCGGCTCGGGCGCGGGCTCGCTGGTCGCGTACTCGCTCGGCATCACCGACCTCGATCCGCTGCGCTACGACCTGCTGTTCGAGCGCTTTCTCAACCCCGAGCGGGTGTCGATGCCGGACTTCGACATCGACTTCTGCCAGGACGGCCGCGACAAGGTCATCGACTACGTGCGGCGCAAGTACGGCGAGGACAGCGTCTCGCAGATCGCCACCTTCGGCACCATGGCCGCCCGCGCGGTGGTGCGCGACTGCGGCCGGGTGCTCGACCTCGGCTACAACTTCTGCGACCAGATCGCGAAGCTGATCCCGTTCCAGCCCGGCAAGCTCATCACGCTGAAGGACGCCCGGCAGATGGAGCCGCTGCTCGCCGAGCGGGAGAAGAAGGAGGACGAAGTGCGCGAGCTGCTCGAGCTCGGCGACCGGCTCGAGGGACTGGTGCGCAACGTCGGCATGCACGCCGGCGGCGTCCTCATTGCCCCCGGGCGGCTCACGGACTTCTGCCCGCTCTACGCTGCCGAAGGCACCAGCAACGTCATCTCGCAGCTCGACAAGGACGACGTCGAGGCGATCGGCCTGGTCAAGTTCGACTTTCTCGGCCTCACGACGCTGACAATCCTCGATTGGGCCGAGCGCTACGTGCGCCGGCTGGGCGCGCAGGATTTCACGCTGGAGAAAGTGCCGCTCGACGACGCTGAGACGTACCGGCTGCTGTCAGCCGGCAACACGACCGCGGTGTTCCAGCTGGAATCGCGCGGCATGCGCGACATGATCCGCCGGGCGAAGCCGGACCGCTTCGAGGACATCATCGCCCTGGTCGCCCTCTATCGTCCCGGGCCGATGGACCTGATTCCCGACTTCATCGAGCGCAAGCACGGACGGCAGAGCGTCGAGTACCTCGACCCGCGCCTCGTGCCGATTCTCTCGCCGACCTACGGGATCATGGTGTACCAGGAGCAGGTGATGCAGATCGCCCAGGTCATCGGCGGCTACACGCTGGGCGGCGCCGACCTGCTGCGTCGCGCGATGGGCAAGAAGAAGCAGGAGGAGATGGACGCGCAGCGCAGCGTGTTCGTGGCCGGCGCCGAGAAGAACGGCCTTTCGCGCGGCAAGGCGACGCAGCTCTTCGACCTGATGGAGAAGTTCGCCGGCTACGGCTTCAACAAGTCTCATGCCGCGGCGTACGCGCTCCTCGCGTACCACACCGCCTACATGAAGGCGCACCACGGCGCCGCGTTCGTCGCCGCGAACCTTTCCGCGGTCATGGACGACACGGACAAGGTGCGCCTGTTCCACGACGACGGCGTGGCGAACGGGCTCACCGTCCTGCCGCCCGACATCAACGCCTCGGAGTACCGTTTCCTCCCGATCGACCGCAAGACCATCCGCTATGGGCTGGGCGGGGTGCGCGGCACCGGCGAATCGGCGATCGCAGCCATCATCGAGGCGCGCAAGGCCGGCCCATTCAAGGACCTTTTCGATTTCTGCAGCCGCGTCGACAAGCGGATCGTGAACCGCAGGGTCGTCGAGGCCTTGGTGCGCGCCGGCGCCTTCGACGGATGCGACGCACAGCGCTGGCGGCTGTTCGCCACCGTCGGCCGTGCGCTCGAGGCGGCGGAGCAGGCCGAGCGCGCCGCCTCGCAGAACAGCCTGTTCGGCGAGGCCGAGGCGCCGCGCGGCGGCGACCACGCCTACGTCGATGCGGCGCCATGGGATCTGAGGCAGAAGCTGCTCGAGGAGAAAACCGCGCTCGGCTATTCCCTTTCGGCGCACCTTTTCTCCGTGTACCAGCGCGAGCTCGCCGGCTTTCCGCGCTCGCACCTGTCCAGGCTGGCGGCGGGAGAGCGCGTATGGATGGCCGGCATCGTCGTCGCCGCGCGCACGCAGATGACCCGGCGCGGCCGGATGATGGTGGTGATTCTGGACGATGGCACGGCGCAGGTCGAAATCACCGTCTTCAACGAGCTGTTCGAGCGGCATCGCGAGAAGCTGAAGGAAGACGCGCTCCTGGTGGTCGCCGGGAAAGTTCAGAACGACGATTTTTCGGGCGGCCTGCGCGTGACCGCGGAGGAGTTGCTCGACCTCGACGCCCTGCGCGCGCGCTACGCGGCCCGCCTGCGCATCGCGATGAACGGCAATACCGACCGAACGCGCGATGCGAAGCGCCTGCAGCAGCTCCTTGCGCCATACCGGGCCAGCGGCAGCGGCGCATGCCTGGTCGTGGTCTCGTACGCGAACGCGCAGGCTGCCTGCGAGGTCGCGCTGGGCGATGCATGGCGGGTACGGCCCGACGGGCAGTTGCTTTCGGAGCTCGGGGCGTGGCTGGCGCCGGAGAACGTGCAGGTCGTGTATGGGATCGCCGCCTAGCGATTCCAGCGGCTTTCGCAGCTCGCGCGTCCGAGAAGGGTCCGATAGTGGCGGTACCACGGCGTGGATAGCTTCTCGGCAGGGTCGAATCGGCGCTTCTCGGCCAGAAAGCGTCGCAGCTCGGGATAACAGGCTTCCGCCTGCTCTCGGCTCGCTTCGGTCGTGTGGGCGATCGAAAAACTGCCCCCGGCCGCGATGCTCGCGCCAATCAGCTCCCGGCAAAGCTGTTCGCTGCGCACTGCCCCGCCGAGCGTGCCTGGGACCGCGAGCCGGAGCGACACCTGCACGTAAGGGCGGCGGGCCCAATGGAGGAACGTTTCCTCGTCCTGTTTCGTGCGCCGCAGCCTGAGCCTCGCGATGCCGACCCGCCAGGCCTCGCAGGTCTCGTGTAGCCGCGCCATCAACGGGTCGAGCGCCTCCGGCGGAACCAGCAGCCGAAGTCCCCGGGTCGCGCCGCGCGTTACCTGCGCCGCAGGCGCTTCCTCCGGCTTCGCTTCGCCAAGCGACCGGAACAGCGAATCGATACGGAGGGTTACGCTATAGAGTGAGCCGAAGAGGTTCTGGCCGCCAAGGGCAAGGGCGAAGAGGTCCGCATTGGCGGCGCGGCTCGCACGGCGCAGCTCGCCGTCCGGCGTCACCATGGTCAGCGACTCCACGTGCCCGATGGCGGGGCGGCCATCGGGTCCGGCGGCATTCCAGGCGATGCTAGCCCCCACGGTCGGGAGCCCGGCTCCGATGCGCGCTGCGTCCGCATCGCCGGGCCGCAGGTGCGTCGCGACCTGTGCCCACGGCGTGCCGGCCTGGACTTCCACGATCCCGCGCTCCAGCTCGGTGCGCAGGACACGGTCCAGGCGGGCGGGGTCGAACGGCCGGGACTGGCGGACGGCATCTCTCAACTCGTGTGCGGAAAGCGGAACGGCGCGCGCAAGGCTCATGTGGAACTCCCGTGGAGTGGTGGCTGCGCGGATTGTTCGGGCAGGCCGGGCTTGACCGCAACGCCGGCCCGGAAAGTAGCGCGTGGCGATACCGGGCGTCGCAGCCGCCGGTACTACGCCGTAGGGAGCCTGCGAAATCCCGCCGGTATCTCGCCTTCCGGCGCGTGCTCGACCTGCACTGCCGTCACGCGCGCGAGCGGTGGTCCGCGCCGTGCCCAGGCAATCAAGCTCTCGAGCGCCTCCGTGGTGCCCGCCACAAGGGCCTCGACGCTTCCATCGGCGCGATTGCGAACCCAGCCGCGCACGCGGAGGCTCTCGGCTTGCGCACAGAGCGCGTCGCGGTAGCCCACGCCCTGCACGCGGCCGCTGATATGGAGGCGGCGAACGGTCATTGTCAAGATCGGTCAGCGGCCGGCGGGCGCACGCCCCGGCGCATGCGGGCGCTCATGTTAAGCTGCCGCGCAGAAACCGAAGGGGATTCGGTTGTGCAATTCAGGGGGAAATCGCAATGCGTATCGGCCTGATCATTGTCGCCGGCCTGGCTCTGGTCGGTTTTCTCATCGTCGCCGTGATCCTGCCGCAGAAGGCCGGCAACGATGCGAAAGAGGCCGCGCAAGCGCTCATTGCAGGCGCCGAGCCGGCGCAAAAGCAGGTGAGCGCCGCCGCCGAGAAGAGCGGCAACCTCGGCGGCTCCGGCAAGGACGTCAAGGTCGCCCCGAAGGCCGATCCGAAGCATGGCGACTTCAAGTGGCTGGTATCCGAGGCTGGCGCAATCCGCGGCTGGAATGAGAAAAACGCGCTCGAGGTCACCTTCGCTCCGTCTCTCCAGGGTGGCAAGGTGTCCTGGACGTGCCGCGGCTACCCGGTGAGCGCGATGCCCCCGAGCTGCGGCGGCCGATAGCGTCGCCCTACCGCTGCGCGAGCTGCGCCGCGCGCCGCAGCCCCGCGGCGAGATCAGGCTGGATGTTCTGCTCTCCGAGCTCGGCGTCGAACCCGCTACGTTTCATGAGAGAGCGCGGTTGCGCCTGCGCCCCGCACAACACCAGCGTCGTGCCTTGGCCCGATGCGGTCCGGCGCAGGGTCTGGAGCGCGTCGATCGCAGTGGTGTCCATGTTGATCACGTAGTGCAGGTCCAGCACCAGCGCCGCCGTGCGCGCTTCGCCCAGCTCGTCGAGCTTTCCCACCGAGGCGAAGAACAGGGAGCCCTGCAGCTTGTAGGCCGCGACTCCCGGCGGGATTGGCGTGCCGTCCGGGGCGCTCGCCAGGCGCTCGATCGTGGTCAGCGCGGAAACGCGTAGGATGAAGAATAGGCCCGCGAGGATCAGGCCCATCTCGACCGCCACCGTCAGGTCGACGACGACGGTCAGCGCGAAGGTGGCGAGCAGGATGGTCCGGTAGTGCGGCGAATAGCGCTTGAGTTGCGCGAATGCCCGCCACTCGCCCATGTTCAGGGCCACATTCAGCAGGATGGCGGCGAGGGCGCCGAGCGGCACGTGGAAGGCAAGGGGCGCCGCGGCCAGCATGACGGCGAGCACCGTGGCGGCATGCACCATCCCGGCGACCGGCGTGCGCGCCCCGGCACGGATGTTGGTCATCGTACGAGCGATCGTGCCGGTGGCCGGCATGCCGCCGAACATGGGCGCCACCATGTTGGCGACGCCCTGGGCCATCAGCTCCTGGTTGGGATCGTGGCGGTCGCGGATCACGGCGTCGGCGACGCGGGCGCACAGCAGGGACTCGATCGCCCCCAGGAGCGCGATGGTGAGCGCGGGGCCGACCAGGGTGCGCGCATAGGCCCAGGACCATTCCGGCGGCGCGAAGGCGGGCAGGCCGGTCGGAATTCCGCCGAAGCGCGAGCCGATGGTTTCCACCGGCAGGCCGGCAAGCGCGGTCGCCGCCGTGGCGAATACCAGTACGAAGATGGCGCCGGGAAGCGGAATGCGCAGGCGAGGCCACAGGAGCAGCACGCCGAAGCACGCCATGGCGAGGGCGAAGGCGGCCGGGTTGAAAGTCCCCCGCTGCGCCCAGAGTGCTGCGATCTGGCCGAAAAAGTCCGCGGGCAGCGAGGCGATCTGCAGCCCGAGCAGGTCGCGCAGCTGCGACAGGGCGATCAGCACAGCGATGCCGTTGGTGAACCCGATCACGATCGCCACCGGCACGTAGCGCACGAGCGAGCCGATGCGCGTCAGGCCCATCAGGAAGAGAAGCGCCCCGGCCATGATGGTCGAGATCGCCAGGTTGAGCAGCCCGTGCTGCTGGACGATTCCGTAGACGACGACGATGAAGGCGCCGGCCGGCCCGCCGATCTGCACCCGCGACCCGCCGAGGAATGAAATCAGGAAGCCCGCGATCACCGCCGTCACCAGCCCGGCTTCCGGCTTCAGGCCCGAGGCGATGGCGAATGCCATCGCGAGCGGCAGGGCGACGACTCCGACCGTGATGCCGGCGAGCAGGTCGGAGCGGAACGCGGCCGTCCCATAGCCGCGCAGGTCGTCCAGCACCCTGGGCCGGAAGCGGTGCAGCGAGACCCCGCCGGTTGTCAGCGGTGCCCGGCTGGAGGGCTCTCCCACGTCAGCTGCGGTTGCGCCGCGCGACCGCGCGTGCGGCAACCACGCCTACAAGCGCTGCCGCAGCCACCACCAGCCAATCCCGGCGTCGCCAGCCGGGCCGGCGCGGCTGGCGCATCGACTCGATGGCCTGCGTGGCCGTCTGGCGCGCGGCTTCCTCAGGGCCCGGGCGCTGGGTGGTGGTGGCGCCGGTGAGGGCGGCGAGGCGCTGGGTGGCTTCCATGGAGTCGAAGGAGTGCGCGAGCCCCCTCGCCGGAGGCACGGTCGCCGGGGTGGGAGCCTGATCCGCTTCGCGGGTGCGATTAAGCGTCTGCTCCAGGACCACTGTCTGCACGTTCGTGTCGAGCAGTTCCGGCTGCGCCCCGCTCGCCAGCCCCACGGCCGGGCCGGGCGAGGTCGCGCCAGCGGCTGCGCTGCCGAGCTGGCGCTCACACTCGCGCAGGTCGCGCGCTACCTCGGCCGCGCTCTGGTAGCGTTCGTCGAGCGCCTTCGCGAGCATTTTCGCGACGATGTAGTCCGCGAGCTCCGGCACCGCACCGTTCAGCGCGCTCGGCGCCGGAGGTGCGAAGTTGACGATCTGGTACATGAGCGCGGTGACGTTCTCGCCGTTGAACGGCGAGGCGCCGGAGAGCATCTCGTACAGGATCACGCCCAGCGAGAAGAGGTCCGAGCGGTGGTCGGCACGCTTGCCGATAACCTGCTCCGGCGACATGTACTTCGGCGAGCCGAGCATCATGCCGGTCTGCGTCAGGTCGCTCGCCGCGCTGCGCATGCGGGCGATTCCGAAGTCGGTGATCTTCACCGGGCTGGCGGCCGGCACCATGATGTTGGCCGGCTTGATGTCGCGATGCACCACGCCATGCTCGTGCGCATAGGCCAGGCCGTCGGCAACCTGGGCGGCGATCGAGACCGCCTGCGAAACCGGCATCGGACGGCCCTCGACCATCAGCGTGCGCAGCTCCGGCCCCTCGATGTACTCCATCGCCATGAAAACCACTTCGCCGGACTTGCCCACGTCGTAGACGGTGACGATGTTCGGATGATTCAGTCCGCCGGCGGCGCGCGCCTCCTGGTAGAAGCGGGCCTCATAGCGATCGGCGCCGTCGCGCTCGAGCGCCATGTTGACCGTCTTGACGGCGACGGTGCGCTCGAGGACCGAGTCGGTCGCTTTGTACACGACGCCCATGGCGCCGCGTCCAAGCTCCGATTGCACCAGGTAGCGACCGAGTTTCGGCTGCTCCATCCCGCCGATGCGCCTAGCGGCCCGCTTTCAACGAGCGGAAGATGGGCCCCCACACCGGGTGCCCGGCTTCGGCGGCGGTGAGCTCCATGCCGGAATCGATGGCCAGCCCGCGGCGGAATTCGTCCCGGCACTGGCGCTCGCGTGCTGAAGCGCAATGGATGAATGCGAGGTGCTTATGCGCGACGACGCGCTCCCGGTCCTTCAGGCCCTGCTCGAGCGCGGACTGCAGGCTTTTCAGCGAATCGACGTAGTCGCCGTTCTCATACTGCTGGAGACCGGCCTCATAGGCGGTGGTGCCCTTGCTCGGGGCGAAGAGGTTCTGGATGGCCCGGCCCGGTTCGGTGGCGCAGCCCTGCAGGAGTGCGACGCACAGCGTGGCGCCGATCGCAGACCGTACCCGAACCATGCCCTTCCCCCTTTTGCCGTGACGTTACTGGAAGCGATGCCTGATACGCACCGGCTCTCCGGGTTTTACCACGATCTGCCGGACATACGCCGGGAAATCCCCGTTGCGGATCTCGATCCGGTGCGGTCCTGCGGGAAGGTCCAGGCTCTGGATCGGCGGGCTCGCCCCCCGGCGCTGTCCGTCCACGAACACGTCGCCCCATGGTGTGATCGCCATCACCACCTTGCCCTCTGCGTCCGCCGCGGCCGGCGCTTCGACCCGCGCGGGTCGTGCGGCCGCGATCTTTTCCGTGCGCTGCTCCGCGACGACCTTCTTCTCCGCGGGCTTCTTCTCGGTGGCCTTCCTGTCGAGGGCCGCCTTGCGCTCGAGGACCGCCGTCTTGGCGGCGGGCTTGTCGGCCGGCGCGCGGAGGAGCTCCGAGGCGTTGACCAGCTTGGGCGCCGCCGGCGCGGGAACGGCTGCGACCGCGCTTTCCTCGCCGCCGGACAGGATGCTGATCGCGAGGCCGCCGGCGAGCAAGGCGACGAAGACCGCGGGGGCGGCCACCATGGCGGAACGGCGAATGCCGAGCGGGCCGTTCCCGCTGAGCCATGCGCCGAGGCTGCCGCCATTGATTGCGGATTCCGCATCGGCGACCCTGCGGGCCGCCGGCGCGCCGGCGACCGAGTACACCTCGTGCTCGCGCACGTGCTTGTCGGTGCGCGAGCCTTCGTGGCGGAAAAGGTTGAGGTAGTCGCGCGACAGGCAGGATACGACCTCGTAGAAGGATCGCGAGACGAGCAGCTGCCCGGGACGCGAGAAGCTCATGACCCGCTGGGCGACGTTGATGCCGTCGCCGATGATGTTCATCTGCCCGTTCAGGTCCTTGACCAGGCGCACCGGGCCGAGGTTGACCCCCAGGCGCACCGGCAGGGCGCCGTTCGGCGTCGCGGCGGCCATGTCCCGCACCGACATCGCAGCGAACATCGCGTCTTCCGGATCGCCCATGAAGGTGACCGCGGCGCCGTCGCCGGTGTCGAGGATGATGCGATCGCGGGAGGGCACTTCTTCCAGCGCCTTGGAAAGGAGCTGGTTGAAGGCCTGCTTGAGGTGGAGCTGGTCTGCGACGGCCTTCTTCGAGTACTCGACGATATCGAGGAAGAGGACGCTGCACACCAGCGTTCGGCTGGAGCTCTCCATCTTCTTTGAGGGCGACGGAGCGGCGGTAAGGCCGCGACCCGCCTATCTTGCGGCCCGTAAGCCGCGACAAGGCTATTTTACGCGCATGCCCGGCTGCGCCCCGCTATCCGGGGAGATGAGGAATATTCCCGGTCCTTCGCCGGAAGCGGCCAGGATCATCCCCTCCGAGACGCCGAATTTCATCTTGCGCGGTGCAAGATTGGCCACCACCACCACCATTCGGCCCTCCAGGTTTTCCGGCGCGTACGCGGACTTGATCCCGGCGAAGACAGTGCGCGTTTCTCCTGCTAGATCGAGCGTCAGCTTGAGCAGTTTGTCCGCGCCCTCGACGTGCTCCGCACGGGCGATTTTCGCGACGCGCAGGTCGAGCTTGCCGAAGTCCTCGATGGTGATCTCGCTGCTCACGGAAGGCTCCTTGGTGGCGTGTAGCTGTTTCTCTACATGGCGCTGCGGGGCGGTGGCCTGTGGTACGGACGCAACATCGAACAGCCCGCCGAGCTGCTTTTCGTCGACCCGGGTGACCAGGTGCTTGAAGGGATTGATGCGCGAAGGGCGCAACTCGCGGTCCGAGAAGGTGAGCTCTCGCCCGAGCCCGAAGAGCTCGCGGGCGATGCGCGAGGCGGTCGCGGGAAGCATCGGCGCCAGGTAGACCGAGAGGACGAAGAATGCATGGATCGCGTCCGTGCAGACGCGATGCAGCGCCTCTCGCCGTGCCGGATCCTTGGCGAGCTCCCACGGCTTGCTCTGGTCGTAGCGCTGGTTGATGCGATCGGCGAGCGTCATCACCTCGCGCACCACCTTGCCGAACTCTCGCTGCTCGTACGCGGACGCGATCTCCTCGCCGATCGCCACCGCCGCGTCGCGGCTGAAGGAGGGCGTCGCACCGAAGTCGTAAAGCTTTCCGTCGAACTGCTTGGAGATGAAGCTTGCGGCCCGGCTGGCGATGTTGACGTACTTGCCGACCAGGTCGCTGTTGATGCGAGCGAGAAAATCGTCCGGGTTGAAGTCGATGTCCTCGACGTGCCCGTTCAGCTTGGCCGCGATGTAGTAGCGCAGCCACTCCGGGTTCATGCCGAGCTCGAGGTAGCGCAAAGGGCTGATGCCGGTGCCGCGCGACTTGGACATCTTGTCGCCCGAGACGGTGATGAAGCCGTGCACGTAGACGTGGTCGGGCACCTTGTACGGGGCGCCGGCGAACTTCAGCATCGCCGGCCAGAACAGGGTGTGGAAGTAGATGATGTCCTTGCCGATGAAGTGCACCTGCTCGGCGGCCGGGTCGGCGAGGAACTTCTCGAAGTCGAGGCTCCTCTTCGCGCAATAGTTCTTGAACGAGGCCAGGTAGCCGATCGGCGCGTCGAGCCAGACGTACAGGTATTTCTCCTCGGCGATATCGGGCACGCGGATGCCGAAGTAAGGCGGATCGCGCGAGATGTCCCAATCCGAGAGCGCCTTCTCGCCTTCGCCCTCCAGCCATTCCTTGGCCTTGTTGACCACCTGCGGTTGCAGGCGCCCCGGCGTTTCGAGCCAGTCCCTGAGAAACGCCCGGCACTTCGGATCCGAGAGCCGGAAGAAGTGGTGCTCGGAGCTCTTCAGCACCGGCGCGGCGCCCGAAAGCGTCGAATACGGATTCTTCAGCTCGGTGGCGGAGTAGACGCTGCTGCAGTTCTCGCAGGCGTCGCCGTACTGGTCCTTCGCGCCGCAGCTCGGGCACTCGCCCTTGATGTAGCGGTCTGCAAGGAACATGCGCTTCACCGGATCGAAGAACTGCTCGACCGGCTTGGTATACACGAGGCCCGCGGCCTTCAGCTTGCGATAGATGTCCTGCGAAAGCGCGACGTTCTCCGGGGAATGCGTGGAGTGCCAGTTGTCGAAGGAGATGTGGAAGCCGTCCAGGTAGGCTTTCCTTCCCTGCGCGATGCCGGCGACGAATGCCTCGGGCGTCGTTCCCGCCTTCTCCGCCGCCAGCATGATCGGCGCGCCGTGCGCGTCGTCCGCGCCGACGAAATGCACCTCCTCGCCTTGCATCCGCTGGAAGCGCACCCAGATATCGGCCTGGATGTACTCCATGATGTGCCCGATGTGGAACGGACCGTTCGCGTAGGGCAAAGCGGTCGTGACGAAGAGCTTTCTGAAAGGCGCGCGGGCGATCATGAAGGACGGCGATTTTAGCTTACACTTCACCTATGTCCCTGAATGAAAAGCAGGTCCACGACGCGCTGCGCGCGATCGTCGACCCGAACACCGGCAAAGACCTTCTCTCGACGCGCTCCGCGCGCAACATCAAGCTCTCCGGCGACGACGTCTCGCTCGACGTCGAGCTCGGCTATCCGGGCAAGAGCCAGCACGAGCCGATCCGCCGCCAGGTGATCCAGGCGCTAAAGCAGGCGGGCGCGGCCGGGGTGACGGTGAATACCACCTCGAAGGTGGTCTCCCACGCCGTGCAGCGCGGCGTGAAGCTCATCCCCGGCATCAAGAACATCATCGCCGTCGCCTCCGGCAAGGGCGGTGTCGGAAAATCCACCACCGCGGTCAACCTCGCGCTCGCGCTCGCGGCGGAAGGCGCCTCGGTTGGCATGCTCGACGCCGACATCTACGGGCCCTCGCAGCCGATGATGCACGGCATCAACGGCCGGCCGGAGTCGAAGGACGGCAAGCGCCTCGAGCCGATGGAGGGGCACGGCCTGCAGGCGATCTCGATCGGTTTCCTGATCGACATCGACACGCCGATGGTCTGGCGCGGGCCGATGGTGACGCAGGCGCTCGAGCAGCTGCTGAAGGACACCAACTGGCGCGAGCTCGACTACCTGGTCATCGACCTGCCGCCGGGCACCGGCGACATCCAGCTCACGCTCGCGCAGAAGGTGCCGGTGACCGGGGCGGTGATCGTCACTACGCCGCAGGACATCGCCCTCATCGACGCCCGCAAGGGGCTCAAGATGTTCGAGAAGGTCGGGATCCCGATCCTCGGCGTGGTCGAGAACATGTCCTGGCACCGCTGCGACAAGTGCGGCCACGAGAGCCACATCTTCGGCTCCGGGGGCGCGGCGAAGATGTGCAAGGACTACGGCACCGAGCTCCTCGGCCAGCTGCCGCTCGACGAGTCGATCCAGCAGCAGGCGGATTCGGGCAAGCCGACCGTGGTCTCGGACCCGGACGGCGAGATCGCGGCGATCTACCGGAAGATCGCCCGCCGCGCGGCGGTCAAGATCGCGGAGTCGCAGCGCGACATGACCTCCAAGTTTCCCAACATCGTCGTCCAGAACACCTGATGACCATCAAAGCGGACAAGTGGATCCGCCGCATGGCGGCGAAGGGCATGATCGAGCCGTTCGAGGCCGGGCAGGTGAAGGAGCTCGACGGGAAGCGGGTGGTCTCCTACGGCACCTCGAGCTACGGCTACGACATCCGCTGCTCCCGGGAATTCAAGATCTTCACCAACATCAATTCGACCATCGTCGATCCCAAGGCGTTCGACGCCAAGAACTTCGTCGACTTCAACGGCGAGGTCTACGCCCGCTGCGGCATCATCGTCAACGTGACCCCGCTCGAGCCCGAGTGGGAAGGTCACGTCACCCTGGAGTTCTCGAATACCACGCCGCTGCCGGCGCGCATCTACGCCAACGAAGGCGTCGCGCAGGTGCTGTTTCTCGAGTCCGACGAGGTGTGCGAGACCCCCTATCGCGACCGCGGCGGGAAGTACCAGGGACAGAAGGGCGTCACGCTCCCCCGCATCTAGTACTTAAAGCCGTTTCTCAACACTAGATCTTGTGGTGACCGGCGAGCGCGCGGCCAGGCGGAAAATGTTGAAGAAATCCCCGCAAAGCCCTTGACTCGCAGGGGGTCATCCCTATAATCGGCCGCATATTTTCCCGAGTCTTTTCAGCGCGCGAGCGAGGAGAAGGAGGTCATCATGACAAGCACGAGGATTGTTTCTTTCCGGGTGTACGACGTTTCCGTACGCGACATTCCTGAAGGTTAGTTTCCTTGATTGGGAGACTTTGATGGGGGACCGCCCTAGTAGCTTCACCCGCAGCAGGCAGGCAGCACTCGCAAAGCAGCAGCCGCAGGACCAACTCTTCGATACGCACCCCGAAGTCAGCCTCGACTTCGAGATCGTGCGCCAGGCTGCCCAGCAGAAATACGGCCGACCGTTCCTGATCGTCGACACCGCCATCGTGCGGGAGAAGGCGAGACGCTTCCGCGCGGCCATGCCGCGCGTGCGGCCGCACTACGCCGTCAAGGCGAACCCGGACCGCCGGGTGCTCAAGGTCCTGGTCCAGGAAGGCGCCGGCTTCGAGATCGCCTCCACGGCCGAGCTCGACCTGCTGCTCGGCCTGGGCGTCCCCGCCGCGGAGATCTTCTATTCCAACCCCGTCAAGTCGCGCGACGCGATCGCCTACGCCGCCTCCAAGGGCGTCGAGTGGTTCGTCGTCGACAGCGCGGACGAGGTGCGCAAGGTATTCGAGGTCAAGCCTGACGCCCGGCAGTACCTGCGGATCGCCGCCCCCAACATCGGCAGCGACTGGCCGCTGTCCGGCAAGTTCGGCGCCGGCGCTGCGGACTCGCGCGAGCTGGTCGGGCTCGCCGCCCGGCTGGGCGTGGACCTCGCCGGCATCACTTTCCACGTCGGCTCACAGTGCCGCAATCCGGAGAACTGGCGCGTCGGCATGGAAAAGGCGCGCGGCCTGTTCGACCAGATGCTCAAGGCCGGGCTCAAGCCGCGCCTGCTCAACATCGGCGGCGGCTTCCCGGTGCGCCACGTCAAGCCGATCCCCTCGATCGAGGTGATCGGCGCGGTGGTCAACGAGGCCCTCCGGGCCTTCCCGCCGGAGGTGCAGGTGGTCGCCGAGCCGGGCCGCTACCTCGTCTCGGACGCGGGCTACTTTGTCTGCCGCGTGCTGGGCACCGCCTCGCGCGCCGGCAAGCGCTGGATGCATTGGGACGCCGGCATGTTCGGCGGTGTGATCGAAACCACCGAGGGGCTGAAGTACAAGATCCGCACGGACCGCTCGGGCCCGGACATCCCCTGGACGGTCGGCGGGCCGACCTGCGACTCCGTGGACATCGTCCTGCGCGACGAGCCGCTGCCCTCGGACCTGCAGGAAGGCGACTTCGTGTACATCCGCAATGCGGGGGCGTACACGACGGCCTACGCGAGCAACTTCAACGGGTTCCCGCTGCCCGAAGTGCGCGTTTTCGAATCGAAGCGCCCGGCCTAGGCTTTCCGCTCGTAGAGCACGAAGTCGAAGCGCGTGCCGTCGGCGGCGGTATGCGCTTCGCGCTGGCTCTCCCGCCACGCCCGGCGGTCGAAGTCCGGGAACCAGGTGTCGCCGTCGAACGGGCGCTGGATCTCGGTCAGCACGATCCCGGACGCCACCGGCAGGGAATCGACGAAAAGCTGGTGGCCGCCGATCACGAAAGCGACCGGCTCGCCTGCGCACAGGGCGAGCGCCGCGCCGAGGGAGCTGGCGACTGCCGCGCCGGCCGCCTCGTACCCGGGCTGGCTCGAGACCACGATGTTCTCCCGCCCGGGGAGGGCCTTGCCCAGGGACTCCCAGGTCTTGCGCCCCATGATGATGGGGTGCCCGAGCGTAAGCTTCTTGAAGTGCTTCAGGTCCTCGGGCAGGTGCCAGGGAAGCCTGCCGTCGATCCCGATGACGCCGTTGGAGGCGACCGCCGCAACGAGATAGATGCGCGGCCCGTCACCGTCTATGCTCCCGCCCGCCTGTGACACCGATTGTGACATTCCGCCTCGTAGCCAGGAATTTCGCGTGAAAGTATAAGGACATGAGGTCCTTCCTGCCGTATCCGCGCTCGTTCCTCGGGTTGCTGCTCGCGGGCTTCACGTTCGTGCTCCTGCCGCTGGTGGCGGCGCTCGCCTATTCCGCCTGGGAGACCGAGCGCCTCGCCGAGCAGAGCCGCAACGCGGTCTTCAACGCGTCGCAGGCGGCGCGCGCAAGCCGCTCGCTCGTCAACCGGATCGGCTCCGTCGAGCGCCTCGCCCACCAGATCGCCCTGGCTGACGACACCGCGATGCACGCCGATTTCGAGCGGGTACACCGGAACTTCCGGCAAGTTTCGGACGAGCTGTTCGCCTTGCCCCTGGACGCCGAGCAGCTCGCGGCGCTGCAACGCACCGTCCGGCAGGAGAAGCTGCTGTACGAGGTGCTGACCGAGCCGGGACGCGGCCGGATCAGCCCGCGCGAAATCGGTCGGCGAACCGCCGAGCTCGCCGACAACGCCTACGAGGTGCTGTCCATCAGCTATCTGGTCGCCGACCGCGAGGTCGTGCGCCTGCGCGCGGCCGCCGAAGGGGTGCAGCTCCGCCTCGTAATGCTGGTGCTCTTCAGCACCGCCGCGGCGCTGGCGATCGCCCTCGCGCTGACGCGCTATATCGCGCGCCCGATCGCCGAGCTCGACGCGTCGATTCGCCAGCTCGGCTCGGCGGACTTCCTGCGCCCGATCCGCGTGCGCGGTCCCGAGGACCTGCAGATCCTCGGCGAGCGCCTCGACTGGCTGCGGCGCAGGCTGGCCGAGGTCGAGGCGGAGAAGAACCGGTTCATGCGCCACATGTCGCACGAGCTGAAGACGCCGCTCACGGCCCTGCGCGAGGGCGCCGAACTCCTCAAGGACGAGGTGGCGGGCAAGCTGGCCCCGCCGCAACACCAGGTGGTGTCGATCATGCGGGACAACAGCCTCAAGCTGCAGCGGCTGATCGAGGATCTGCTCGACTACCAGCGCGCTCTCCACGCCGCGTCGTCGCTCTACCCGAGCACCGTCGACCTGGCCCGGCTGGTGGCGGAGGCGGCCGGGGCGCACGAGCTCGCGATGCAGGCCAAGGGGCAGCGGCTGGTGCTCGACATCGACGCGGCGAAGATCGAGGCCGATCCGGAGAAGCTGCGCTCCATACTCGACAACCTGCTCGGCAATGCCGTGAAATTCACCCCGCTGCAGGGCACCATCACCGTCTCGGCCCGGACCGTCGGGCAGGAAACGGTCATCGACGTGGTCGATTCGGGCCCCGGCGTGCCGCGCGAGGAATGCGATTCCATCTTCGATTCGTTCTTCCGCGGTCGGGCGAAGGCGAGCGGGCGCATCGAGGGCACCGGCCTCGGCCTGGCGATCGCCCGGGAGTTCACTGAAGCCCACGGCGGCCGCATCAGCGTCGTAACTTCGGGGTCGGGCGGGCATTTCCGGGTCGCGTTGCCGCAAAAAAATGCGCCGAGCGCGGAAGGGGTGCCGGCTTGAGGCTGGTCGCCCTGCTGCTGACGGCTGCGATCGCGGGCTGCGCCGATTTTCCGCTCCTGGAGGGCACGGGGAGCGTGGACGCGGCCGTCGCGGAAGCGCTGTCGGCCGCGCGCGGGCCCCTCGCCGAACAGAAGGCGGCCCTGGCGCGCGCAGAGCAGCGCTACAAGACCGATCCCTCGCCCGGCAGCCGTCTCGGGCTCGCCACGCTCCTTGCCGCGCTGCCCGCGCCGCTCCGGGATGACGGGCGTGCGATCGAGCTCCTGGAGCCCATCGCGGACGCCGCTTCCCCCGGGACCGGTCGCTTCGCCGCCCTGCTCGCCATGCAAGCCGGCGAGCGCCAGCGCCTGGCGCGCGAGCTCGAGCGCACGACCCGGGAAGCCGAGCGGCAGGCGCGCGAGCGGGAACGCATTGATCGCGAGCGTGCGAGCGCGGACAAGGAGCGGGACAAGCGGGAGGAGGGCCTGCGCCAGCAGCTGGAGGCGCTGCGCTCGATCGAGCGCAACATCCTCGAGCGCGAGGAGCGCTTGCGGAAGAAGGGGCGCTAGCCATGGCAGCCCGCGTCATCCTGGTCGACGACGACAAGGACCTGCTGCAGCTGATCGCGATGCGGCTGACGGCGGCAGGGCATGCGGTGACGGCGGTGGAGTCCGGGGAGGCGGCGCTGGCAGCGCTGGCGGTGGCGCGCCCGCAGGTGGTGGTGACGGACTTGAGGATGCAGGGGATGGATGGCCTGGCGCTCTTTGATGCGATCCAGCGGGAGGCGCCGTCGCTTCCGGTGGTGATTTTGACTGCGCACGGGACGATTCCGGAGGCGGTGATGGCGACGCGCCGGGGGGTATTCTCGTTTCTGACCAAGCCTTTCGAGCCCAAGGTGCTGCTCGACACGGTGGCCGAA
>CBDDRX010000028.1:0-16705 GCA_965233165.1 uncultured bacterium
CTGTTCGAGGCGGGCGAGATCCGCGTGCATCCGACCGGCAGCGTCACGGTATTCACCGGCTCGCACTCGCACGGCCAGGGCCACGAGACCACCTTCGCGCAGGTGGTGGCCGAGCGCCTGGGCCTGACGATGGACAAGGTCGACATCGTGCACGGCGACACGTCGAAGATCCTGTTCGGCATGGGCACCTACGGCTCGCGCTCCATCGCGGTCGGCGGCACGGCGATCGTCAAGGCGCTCGACAAGATCATCGCCAAGGGCAAGAAGATCGCCGCGCACCTGCTCGAGGCGTCCGAGGCGGACATCGAGTACGACAAGGGCGTCTTCAAGGTGGCGGGCACCGACCGGCAGAAGGCGTTCGGCGAGGTGGCGTTCGCCGCCTATGTGCCGCACAACTACCCGCTCGACAAGCTCGAGCCCGGCCTGAACGAGAACGCGTTCTACGACCCGACCAACTTCACCTTCCCGGCCGGCAGCTACGTGTGCGAGGTCGAGGTGGACAAGGAGACCGGGACGACCCAGATCGTGAGCTTTGTTGCGGTCGACGACTTCGGCAAGGTGATCAACCCGATGATCGTGGAGGGCCAGGTGCACGGCGGCCTGACCCAGGGCATCGGCCAGGCGCTCACCGAGGGCACGCGCTACGACGCCGAAGGGCAGCTCCTGAGCGGCGCGTTCATGGACTACGCCATCCCGCGTGCGAGCGACGTGCCGTCGTACAAGGTGGACACCCGGGAGACGCCGTGCACCCACAACCCGCTCGGCGTGAAGGGCTGCGGCGAGGCGGGCGCGATCGGCGCGCCGGCGGCGGTCATCAATGCGATCACCGACGCGCTGGGGGTGAAGGACATCCCGATGCCCGCCACCGCGCACACGGTGTGGAAGTCACTGCAGCAAAGACACTGAGGGAGCGAACGACATGCACGCATTCCAGTACCACCGGCCGGGCAACCTGAAGGACGCGGTCTCCGCGGGCGCCAAGGGCGAGGCGAAATACCTCGCGGGCGGCCAGAGCCTGGTCCAGGCGATGAAGCTGCGTCTCAGCGCGCCGAGCGACCTGGTCGACCTCAACGCGCTCGCCGACCTGAAGGGCCTGAAGGCGGACGCGGGCAGCGTCACCATCGGCGCGATGGTGCGCCACGCGGAAGTCGCCGCCTCCAGCTCGGTCGCGAAGGCCATCCCGGCGCTTGCCAGCCTGGCGGGCATGATCGGCGACCGGCAGGTCCGGCACATGGGCACGATCGGCGGCTCCCTCGCCAACGGCGACCCGGCGGCCGACTATCCGGCCGCGGTCCTCGGCCTGGGCGCGACGATCACTACCAACAAGCGCAAGATCGAGGGCGACAAGTTCTTCACCGGCCTCTACGAGACGGCGCTCGAGCCCGGCGAGCTCATCACCTCGGTCAGCTTCCCGGTGCCTAAGCGCGCGGCGTACGTGAAGTTCAAGAACCCGGCCTCGCGCTTCGCCATCGTCGGCGTGTTCGTCGCCGACTTCGGCAACGCGGTGCGCGTCGGGGTGACCGGCGCGGGGGCGCGCGCGTTCCGCCAGGCGGACATGGAGAAGGCGCTCGCCGCCAAGTTCGCCCCTGAGTCGGTCGCCGGCATCAAGGTCAAGGCGGACGGGCTGAACAACGACCTGCATGCGAGCGCGGAATACCGTGCCCACCTGGTCACCGTGATGGCGAAAAGGGCCGTCGAGGCAGCCCTGAAGTAAGCGTATTCGAGGAGGAGGAGCGAAGCCCGCCGGCGAAAACCGGCGGGCTTTTTTTCAGCGCATGTTGTTGCGTTCCTGCTCGGCGCGGGCGGCGCCGATCGCGGTCTTCACGTGTTTTCTCTCCTCGGGCGGCGGCAGGACCGCCTTCAGGCCGAGCGACTCGAGCGACAGCTCGCGCAGCCAGCCCTTGGAGTGGTAGTAGTGCTCGTCCTCCTGGTCCTCGACCTCGGCATAGGCCTCCTTCAGCGCCTTGCCCTCCGCGCCGGTCATCTTCTTCGCCACCTCGCCGATCAGCTCCCAGTTCGTGTGGTCGACCAGCTCGGCCATCGTGACGCTCTCGGCGGCGACGCACTGGGCCATCTCCTTGTCCCCCGTGCCCAGCGCCGATTCCATGGCGGCGACCAGGGCCGCGCCCTTGTCGCGGGTGATCTTGCGCCCCGGCGACTCCTCGTCCGGATCGAGCTGCATCCGGGCGAAGACGTTCTGCAGCACCTCCACGTGGTGCTCGGTCTCCTGGTGGTACTTCTCCCACTCTTCCTTCAGGTCGTCGTTCACGACGCACTTCAGCGCCGTCTCGTAGATCTTCACGCCGCCGCGCTCGTGCTCGAGCGCCTGCAGCAGCAGCTCCTTGACCATCTTCTGTTCCATTGGACGCCTCCGTTCGGTTGCCACGGGGCCAGCAAACGGCGTGCCGGGCTAGCCCCGCCGCGGTAAATTCGCGAGAATCCGGGCATGGCGATCCCCACCAGCATCGACGACACCCTGAAGCTTCTCGGCAGCGGCGACTACGTAGCCGAGCGCAGCCTCGCGACCACCCTTTTCCTCTCGCTCACCATGAAGCGCCCCCTCTTCCTCGAGGGCGAGGCGGGGGTGGGCAAGACGGAGATCGCGAAGGTGATCGCGCAGGGGCTGGGCAAGGAGCTCATCCGCCTGCAGTGCTACGAGGGCCTGGATATCTCGCAGGCGGCCTACGAGTGGAACTACTCCCGGCAGATGATCGAGATCCGCCTCGCCGAGGCCGCGGGCGAGAAGGACAAGGAAAAGCTGTCCGCCGGGATCTACGACGAGCGCTTCCTGGTCAAGCGCCCGCTCGCCCGCGCCCTCGAGGGCGACGCCCCGGTGCTCCTGATCGACGAGCTCGACCGTACCGACGAGCCGTTCGAAGCCTACCTCCTCGAGGTCCTGTCGGACTGGCAGATCACGATCCCGGAGATCGGCACGCTGAAGGCGAAGGAGCCGCCGGTGGTGGTGATCACCTCCAACCGGACGCGCGAGATCCACGACGCGGTGAAACGGCGCTGCTTCTACCATTGGGTCGACTTCCCGGATGCGCAGCGCGAGCTCGAGATCCTGCACCGCAAGGCGCCGAAGGCCGCGAAAGGGCTCTCGCGCGAGGTCGTCGCCTTCGTGCAGCGCCTGCGCAAGTCGGACCTCTTCAAGCTCCCCGGCGTGGCCGAGACCATCGACTGGACCAACTGCCTCGTCGCCCTCGACCGCGTCACGCTCGACCCGGAGACCGTGAACAACACCCTCGGCGTGCTCCTCAAGTACCGCGACGACCTGGAGAAGATCTCCGGGGAGGAGGCCGCGCGCCTGACCGCGGAAGCCAAGGCCGCCGCCTGACCCCCTTTTCGTTCCTGAGAAGGCTGCTCGCCGGGCGTCCCGGCGCGATCGACCGCCGCACCGAGGAGCTCGTCGCGCTGTGCGAGGCGCTCCTCGCGGAGCCGGCCGACCACGCCGGCGCGGCGCTCGCCCGCGACGCCCTGCTCGCCTACCACGCGCTCGACGAGCGCGGCCGCGAAGACTTCTTCGACATCGTCGCGCGCGCCTTCTCGCCGGCGCCCGAGGCGATCGGCCACGCCGCCGACGCCTACCGCGCCGACCCGTCGCCGGACCACCTGATCGCCCTGCAGCGCGCGGTCGAGCCGGCGCGCCAGGAGCTGTTCCGGCGCCTCAACATGGCCCCCGGCGGCACCGCCGCGCTGGTCGAGATGCGCCGGCTCCTGCTCGCCGGCATGAGGGACCGCCCGCACTGGCGCGCGGTCGAGGCCGACCTGCTGCACCTGCTGCGCTCGTGGTTCAACCGCGGGTTCCTGCGCCTGGAGCGCATCGATTGGCGCACCTCGGCGATGGTGCTGGAGAAGATCATCCAGTACGAGGCGGTCCACGCGATCGAGGGCTGGCGCGACCTGCGCCGGCGCCTGGAATCCGACCGGCGCTGCTTCGCTTTCTTCCACCCGCAGCTCCCCGACGAGCCAATCATCTTCATCGAGGTGGCGCTCACGCGGGGCATGAGCGCGCACGTGCAGCCGCTCCTCGACGTGCGCGCGCCGATCGCCGCCACGGCCGGGGCCGACTGCGCGATGTTCTACTCGATCACCAACTGCCAGGAAGGCCTGCGCGGCATCTCCTTCGGCAACCTGCTCATCAAGCAGGTCGCCGAGGACCTGAAGCGCGAGTTTCCGCAGCTGCGCCGCTTCGCCACCCTGTCGCCGATTCCCGGGTTCCGCGCCTGGCTGAACGGAAAGCAGCCGATGCCGCTGCTCGAGGATCCGGCCTGGCACCTCGGCGAAATCGCGGAGGCGACGCAGAAGACCCTGACGCGCCTGTGCGCGCAGTACCTCCTGCACGCGAAGCAGGGAAAGGAGCCCCTCGACCCCGTGGCCCGGTTCCATCTCGGCAACGGCGCCTCGCTCGAGCGGCTCAACTGGATGGGCGACACCTCCGAGCAGGGCATCGGCCGCTCCGCCGGGATGATGGCGAACTACCTCTACCGGCTCGACGAGGTCGAGGAGAACCACGAGCGCTACTTCCGCGAGCACCACGTGGTCGCCTCGTCCGCGGTCGAGAAGCTGGCAAGGGATCCCGGCTGAGCGCGGAAGGCAAGCTGGCGCAGAACGTCATGCACTTCGCGCGCCTGCTGCGCGCGGCGGGCCTGCGCATCGGCCCCGACCGGGTCGTCGACTGCGTGCGCGCCCTGGAGATCACCGGGGGCGCGCAGTTTCCGCCGCGGCGCGAGGACTGGTACTGGACGATGTCGGCGGTGCTGCTCTCGCGCCAGGAGCAGCGGCCGATCTTCGACCAGGCGTTCCAGATCTTCTGGCGCGACCCCAAGCTCGCGGAGCGGATGATGCAGTCGCTCCTGCCCCAGGTCTACGGCCGCACGTCGCCCGAGGAGCGCGAGCAGAGCCAGCGCCTCACCGACGCGCTCCTGCAGCAGCAGCGCGACATCCGCGAAGCCGCGGAGGAGCGCGTCGAGCTGGACGCGCGGCTCACCTTCTCGGCGAGCGAGGTCCTGCAGCGCATGGACTTCGACACCATGTCGGCCGCCGAGCTCGCCGAAGCCAAGCACATGATCAGCCAGCTGCGGCTGCCCCTGCCCATGGTGCGCACGAGGAGAAGAAAGGTCGCCCCGCACGGCAAGGCCATCGACGTGCGGGCCACGCTGCGGCGGAGCCTGCGCGAGGGCGGCGACGTGATCCCGCTCGTGCGCACGGCGCCGCGCGAGCTGCATCCCCCGCTCGTCGTGCTGTGCGACATCTCGGGCTCGATGAACCCGTACTCGCGCATGTTCCTGCACTTCCTGCACGCGATCACCAACGACCGCGACCGGGTGTCCGTGTTCGTCTTCGGCACGCGCCTGACCAACATCACGCGCCAGCTGCGCCACCGCGACGTCGACGTGGCGATGGGCCGGGTCGCCGATGCGATCCAGGACTGGTCCGGCGGGACGCGGATCGGCGCGTCGCTGCGCGAGTTCAATTTCCGCTGGGGCCGGCGCGTGCTGGGGCAGAACGCCTGCGTGCTGCTCGTCTCCGACGGCCTGGACCGGGAGGCGGGCGAGGGCCTCGGCGAGGAAATGGAGCGGCTGGCGAAGTCCTGCCGCGCGCTGATCTGGCTCAATCCCCTGCTACGCTACGAGAAGTTCGAGGCCCGCCCGGCGGGCGTGCGGGCCATGCTGCCGCACGTGGATCTTTTCCTGCCGGTGCACAACCTCAAGACCCTGATCGACCTCGGGCGCACGCTGAACTCGGGCACCCTGGGAAGAAGCGTCGCCGGACGGCACAAGGAGAACCTCGCATGGAAATGAAAGGCGAGCAGCTCGTCCCCGCCTCGCAGCAGGCGACCTGGGAAGCGCTCAACGACCCGCAGGTGCTGAAGGCCTGCGTGCCGGGCTGCGAGTCGATCGACGCGACCGGGCCGGACGAATACCAGGTCCTGATGGTCGCCCGCGTCGGGCCGGTCAGCGCGAAGTTCAAGGGCAAGCTCGCGATCTCCGACATCCGTCCGCCCGATTCGTACGCCATCGCCTTCGAGGGACAGGGCGGCCCGGCCGGGTTCGCGAAGGGCGGCGCGCAGGTCCGGCTTTCCCCGGAGGGCGCCGGGACGAAGCTCGCCTACGACGTGAAGGCGAATGTGGGCGGCAAGCTCGCGCAGATCGGCTCGCGCCTCGTCGATGCGGCCGCGAAGAAGGTCGCCGACGACTTCTTCCGCAACTTCAACGAGCGCTTCGCCGCGCACGCCGAAGCGCCGGCGCACGACGACGGGAAGGACGAGCACCACCCGGAGCCGGTGCCCGCCGACCCGGACCTGCCGAAGGTCGGCAACACCACGCTGGTCTTCTTCGCCGCCGGCGCGCTGGTCGTCTACGCCGTGGCGATGCTCGTCCTGCACTAGCGGCGCCGACCGTCCCCCGCGCGGCGCCGTCCGTCGGCAGCCGCTCAGGTCCCCGGCGCGGAGGAAATTGTTCCTCTCCGACGAAACCTGACAGTCCCTAAGATGGGTCCGCCTCTTCAACCCAAAGGTCGAGCATGAGCGGAGTCGGCGTGGCGCTGAACCGTACCCCGGGAACCGGACGGCTGCGGGCCGAGCGGGCCCAGGCGGTCCTGCTGCAGGTGGAAGTGCGCAACTTCACGCGCATGTCCGAGATGCTCGATCCCGAGCGCGTGCTGCAGCTGGTCAGCGCGTTCTTCTCCCTCGCGGGCGACGCGGTGAAGCAGGCGGGGGGCGAGGTGTTCTCCGTGCAGAACGACGCCCTGGTCGCCGCGTTCCGCAGCGGCACCGCGGCGCAGTGCGCCGCCCAGGCGGTCGGCGCGTCCCAGGCCATGCTGCGCGACTTCGAGCCGCTCGGCGAGCGCTGGAAGACCGACTTCGGCCTGCCGGCCACCCTCGCCGTCGGCCTGCACGTGGGCGATACGGTATTCGGCATGGCCGGGCCGCACGGCGGCGAGCAGTACGTCGCCTTCGGGGACACGGTGAGCATTACCGAGCGCCTCGTGCACCGCGCGCGCGCCGGGGAGATCGTGTTCTCGTCGGAGTACGCGAAGCTCCTGGGCGCCGCTGCGGCCGCGAAGCTCGGCGCGCAGGTCCTGCCGCCGCTCGAGCTGGGCAAGCGCCCGCCGATTGCCCTGTTCGGCGTGCTGCTCGAGACCCGGCTGGACTTTACGTAGCCGGGACCGAGGCGGCCGCCTCGCGCAGCGCCGCGGCGATCGCCTCGGGCGGCTGCGCGCCCGACACGCCGAAGCGGCGCTCGAGCACGAACGTCGGCACGCCGGAAATGCCGAGTGCGCGGAAGCTTTCCTCGAGCGCGGCGACCTCCGCCTCGTTCGCCGCGTCCGGCCAGCCCCGCACGCCGTGGCGCGCGGCGATCTCGCCCAGCACGCCCTCGTCGCCGATGTCCTTCGCTTCCTCGAAGTACGCCTGGAAGAGCGCATCGACGACCGGGCCGGCCCGCCCCTCCTTCTGCGCCACGTCGATGAGCCGGTGCGCGGCAAGGGTGTTCGGCGTTCTCGCCATGCGGTCGAACGCGAAGGCGATGCCCTCGCCGGCCCCTTCCGCGGCGACCCGCGCGTCGAGCTCGCGCGCGCGTTCCGCGGAGCCGAACTTCGCCTTGCGGTAGTCGGCGCGCGCCATGCCTTCGCGCGGCATCCCCGGGTTGAGCTGGAACGGCCGCCAGGTGACCTGCACGTCGAGCCCGTCGCCGATCAGCGCCAGCGCCTTCTCGAAGCGGCGCTTGCCGATGTAGCACCAGGGGCAGATCACGTCGGAGACGATCTCGACGTTCATTTCTTCGCCTGCTTCGGCGCGGGAACGGTCCAGAAGTAGATGGTCCGGCCGTTGAGGTCGATCGTCTGCTCGGGCTTCCAGTCGCCCATGTCGAACTGGTGCGAGACGATGCGCGTGCCGGGCTTGAGCTCGCGCCACAGCTTGGGGCGCAGCTTCACGTTGAGGTCCGGGAGCAGGTAGAGCGTCACGACGGTCGCCTCCCTGAAGTTCGCGCGGAACAGGTCCTCGTTACGGAACGTCACCAGCTTCTCGACGCCGTTCTTCTTGGCGTTTTCCCTCGCCTCGCGGATCCGGTCCGGGTCGATGTCGATGCCCACCGCGCGGACGCCGAACTTCTTCGCCGCGGTAACCGGGATGCGCCCGTCGCCGGAGCCGAGGTCGTAGAGCACGTCGCCCTTCTTCACCTTGGCGACCTCGAGCATGCGGTCGACCACCTCCTGCGGGGTCGGCACGTAGATCACGTCCGGGGTGCGGGAGGACGCTTCCTTCTGCGCCAGGACCGGCAGCGCGAGCAGCAGGGCGAGGATCGCCGCCGATAGTCTTTGCATCGTCATGCCTTCAGTCTCCTGCGATGGTCATGTTGTCGACGAGGATCGAGCCGCACGAGCGGCCGCTGCGCACCAGGACGTCGCTGCCGACCGCCACGATCCCCTTGAAGATGTCGCGCAGGTTGCCCGCGACGGTGATCTCCTCGACCGGGTAGCGGATCTCCCCGCCCTCCACCCAGTAGCCCGCCGCGCCGCGCGAGTAGTCGCCGGTCACGAGGTTGATGCCCTGGCCGAGCAGCTCGGTCACCAGCAGGCCCCGGCCCATCTTTCTCAGCATGCCGCGGAAGTCCGGCCCCTGCGAGGCGACGTAGAGGTTGTGATGGCCGCCGGCGTTGCCGGTGCTCTGCATGCCCAGCTTGCGCGCGGCGTAGCTGCCGAGGAAATAGCCCTGCACGGCGCCCGCCTCGACGATGGCTCGCTCGCGCGTCGCGACGCCCTCCTCGTCGAACGGCGTGCTCGAGGAAGCGCGCGGCACGAGCGGCTTCTCGTCGATGCGCATCCAGGACGGAAACACCTGCGTGCCGAGGCTGTCGGCGAGGAACGTCGTCTTGCGGTACAGGTTGCCGCCGTTGATCGCGGAGAGGAAGTGGCCGATCAGGCCGATCGCGACCGGCGCCTCGAACAGGACCGGCGCGCGGCAGGTGGCGATCTTGCGCGCGCCCAGGCGCGCGGCGGCGCGCTGTCCCGCGTAGCGGCCGAGCGCCTCGGGGTCGGCGAGCTCGCCGGGCACGCGCGACGCGCTGAACCAGTCGTCGCGCTGCATCAGGTCCTTCTCCTCGGCGATCACCGAGCAGGAAAGGTAGTGCCGCGAGCCGGGATAGCCGCCCATGAAGCCCAGGCTGTTCGCGAACACGAACTGCGAGTGCTGCGCGGAGACCGTCGCGCCTTCCGAATTGCGGATCTTCCGGGAGGCGCCGAACGCCGCCGCCTCGCAGCGGCGCGCGAGCTCGATCGCCTCCTCGGTGCCGAGCGGCCACGGGTGGAAGAGGTCGAGGTCCGGCAGGTCCTTCGCGACGAGCTGGGGGTCGGGCAGGCCGGCCGCATCGTCCTCGGCCGTATAGCGCGCGATCGCCGCGGCGGCGGCGACCGTCTGCTCCAGCGCCGCGCGCGAGAAATCCGAGGTGCTGGCGTGGCCGCGCCGCACCCGCGGCCGCTCGCCCATGTAGATGGACACGCCGGCGCTGCGGTCGCGATTGTGCTCGATCACGTCCGCCTTGCCCTTGCGCACGGTGACCGTGAGGCCGTGCCCCTCGGAGACGTCGCAGTCGCAGCCGCTCGCGCCGGCGCGCTGCGCGGCGTCGAGCACGATGCGGGCGAGCTCGCGCAGCTCCTCGCTCGAGCAGGTGAAGGCGGTACGGGATTCGGCGGGCCGCGCCAGGACTTTCGGCATGGCGCGCTATCATACAAGCGATGGACGAAGAGAGCGTCAGCAAGACGAAACGAAAAGCCGAGATGCACGAGCTGCAGCGCCTCGGTGTAGAGCTGGTCGCGCTCTCCGAGTCATTGCTCGACGACATGGCCCTCGATACGCCGCTGCGGGGCGCGATCCTGGAGGCCAAGCGCATCCGCAGCCACGAGGCGCGGCGGCGCCAGATGCAGTACATCGGCCGCCTCATGCGCGATATCGACGCGGCGCCGATCCGCGCGCGCCTCGCCGGCCTGCGGGGCGAATCGGCGCAGGCGACCGCGGCGCACCGCAGGCTCGAGGCGCAGCGCACCCGGCTGATGGCGGACGACGCCGCCCTGACGCAGTTCGCCGCCTCCCACCCGCAGGCGGACCTCCAGGCCTTGCGGGCCCTGCTGCGAAACGCCCGCAAGGAGCAGAAGGACGGCAAGCCGCCCCGCGCGTATCGCGAGCTCTTCAGGTTCCTCAAAGATGCCGAATCTCAGACCCCTCCTGAAGGCTGAGATCACGCTCGCCCCGGCGCTGGAAGTGGGCGAGACGCCCATGGGGCGGCGGCGGATCATCGAGATCACCGGCGGGCGGTTCTCCGGCGAGCGCCTCTCCGGCAAGGTCCTGCCGGGCGGGGCGGACTGGCAGATCATCCGCGCCGACGGCGTGGCGTACCTCGACACGCGCTACACGCTGCAAACCGGCGACGGGGCGCTCATCTACGTGCAGAACGTCGGCTACCGCCACGGCCCGGCGGAGGTGATGGAGCGCCTGCGCGCCGGCGAGGCGGTCGACCCGGCCCTCTACTACATGCGCACGACCCCCTGGTACGAGACCGGCGACGAGCGCTACCTCTGGCTGAACCGGATCGTCTGCGTCGCTACCGGCGCTCGCCGCGCTTCCGCCGTCGAGCTCGACGTCTTCGAGGTGCTATGAGCCAAGAGCTGATCGTCGGGCTGGTTTCCATCAGAGACCGCGCCTCGGCGGGCGTGTACAAGGACGAAGGGATCCCGGCGTTGAAGGAATGGCTCGCCTCGGCGATCGCCTCGCCGGCCTGGCGCGACGAGACGCGGCTGATCGCCGACGAGCAGGCGGTGATCGAGTCCACGCTCGTGGATCTGGTCGACGGAAAGGGCTGCCACCTCGTGCTCACCACCGGCGGCACCGGCCCGGCGCCGCGCGACGTGACCCCGGAGGCGACGCTCGCGGTCGCCGACAAGGTGATGCCGGGCTTCGGCGAGCAGATGCGCGCGGTGAGCCTGAAGTACGTGCCGACGGCGATCCTGTCGCGGCAGGTCGCGGTGGTGCGCAAGCAGGCGCTGATCATCAACCTGCCGGGGCAGCCCAAGGCGATCCGCGAAACGCTCGACGGTGTGTTCGCCGCGGTGCCCTACTGCATCGACCTGATCGGCGGCCCGTACATCGAGACCCGCGAGGAAATCGTCAAGGCGTTCCGGCCGAAGTCGGCAATCCGGAAGAAGTAGCTTCCTTCTTCACGCGGAACCACGCGGCGTAGAGCGCGGGGACGAAGACGATGGTCAGCACGGTGGCGACGATCAGGCCGCCCATGATCGCGTAGGCCATCGGGCCCCAGAGCACGCTGCGCGTGAGCGGGATCATCGCCAGGACGGCCGCCGCCGCGGTGAGCACGATCGGGCGGAAGCGTCGCACCGTGGCTTCGCGGATCGCCGTCCAGTGGTCCGCGCCCGCCGCGATGTCCTGGTCGATCTGGTCGACCAGGATCACGGTGTTGCGCATGATCATCCCGCCGAGGGCGATCGTGCCGAGCATGGCGACGAAGCCGAAGGGCTTGTCGAACACGAGCAGCGCCGCGGCCACGCCGACCGTGCCGAGCGGCGCCGTCAGCACGACCATGAAGGTGCGCGAGAAGCTCTTGAGCTGCAGCATCAGCATGCCGAGCACCACCGCCAGCATGAGCGGCATGCCCGCGGCGATGGAGGCCTGCGCCTTCGTGTTCTCCTCGAACGCCCCGCCCGGCTCGACCCGATAGCCCGGCGGCAGCGCGCGGCGGATGTCGGCGAGGGTCGGCTCGATTGCCGTGGTCACGTCCGGCGCCTGTACGCCGTCGGCGATGTCGGCGCGGACCGTGAGCGCGAGCTCGCGGCTCTTGCGCCACAGGATCGGCTCCTCCATGGTCTCGTGCAGCCGCGCCACCTGGGAAAGCGGCACGTTCTTGCCCGCGGCGGTGCCCACCGGCAGCTCGCCCAGGGCCTCGAGCGAGGAACGCTCCGCGGCCGGGGCGCGCAGCACGACGTCGACCAGCCGGTCGTTCTCGCGGAACTGCCCGAGCGAGACGCCGCTGATCGCGCCGGCGAGCGAGCGCGACACGCCGCTCGAGGTGACGCCGAGGGCGCGCGCGCGCTCCTGGTCGACCTCGACCTGCATCGCGAGCACCTTGTCGCCCCAGTCCACGTTCACGTCGAGCGTCGCGGGGTTGGCGCGCACGCGCTCGGCGACCCGCTCGGCGAACGCCTTCAGCACGGCCGGGTCCTCGCCGACGACGCGGAACTGGATCGGGTAGTTGACCGGCGGGCCGAGCGGCACGCGGATCACGCGGCCGCGCACGCCCGGGAAGTCGCTCTCCAGCGCCACGCGCAGCTTCTCGACCAGCTTCTCCCGCGAAGGAATGCTCTTCGTCAGGACGACGACCTGGGCGAAGTTGGTCCGGAAGAGGTGCTGCTCGAGCGAAAGGAAGAAGCGCGGCGAGCCGTTGCCCACGTAGCTCACGTAGGTGCTCACGTCCGGGTCGTTCGCGAGCAGCGCCTCCACGCGCGCCGCTTCCCGCTCGGAAGCCTTGACCGGGCTGCCTTCGGGCAGCCAGAGCTCGACCATCAGCTCGACGCGGTTCGAGGAGGGGAAGAACTGCTTCTCGGTGAGCTGCATGCCGAGCACGCCGAGGATGAACGTCGCCGCGGTACCCGCCAGTACGGTCTTTCGATGCGCGACGCACCATTCGATGAGGCTGCGCAGCCGCGTGTAGAAGGGGGTGCCGTAGACGTCGCGCGGCTGGCCGCCCTCGCCCACGGGGTGCTCCTTGAGCAGCCAGGCGCCGATGAACGGCGTGGCGATGACCGCCGCGAACCAGGAGATGACCAGCGCGATGGTGGTCACGGCGAAGATGCCGAACGTGTACTCGCCGGTGGTGGATTTCGCGGTGGCGATCGGCAGGAACCCGGCGGCGGTGATGAGCGTTCCCGACAGCATCGGGAAGGCGGTGGTCGAGTACGCGTAGGTGGCGGCGGTGAGCTTGTCGTGGCCTTCCTCGAGCTTGCGCGCCATCATCTCGACCGAGATCATCGCGTCGTCCACCAGCAGGCCGAGGGCGATGATCAGCGCGCCGGTCGAGATGCGGTGCAGGTCGATGCCGAACCCGTACATGGCGAGGAAGGTCGCCGCGAGCACGAGGGGGATGGTGAGCCCGACCACCAGGCCGGTGCGCAGGCCGAGCGACAGGAACGACACCGCGAGCACGATGATCACCGCCTCGCCGAGCGCGCGCAGGAACTCGCCGACCGCATCCTTCACGACCGCGGGCTGGTCGGACACCTGGGCGAACTCGACCCCGACCGGCAGCTCGCCGCGCAACCGCGTCATCGTCCGCTTGAGATCCTCGCCGAGCTTGATCACGTCGCCGTTGCGCAGCATCGACACCGCCAGGCCGATCGATTCCCTGCCCTGGAAGCGCATCTTCGCCACCGGCGGGTCGAGGTAGCCGCGCGTCACCTGGGCGATGTCGCCCAGCCGGAAGGTCTGGCCGTTCGCGCGCAGGAGCAGCCCGGAGACTTCGGCCACGGAGTCGAGCTGCCCGGTCACCCGCAGCGCGACCGAATGGCTGCGCGTCTCGACGCTGCCCGGCGCGGCGAGCGCGTTCTGCGCCTGCAGCGCCTGGCCGATCGCTTGCGGCTCGAGGCCGAGCGCGGCGAGCTTCTTCGGCGAGAGCTCGACGAAGATCCGGTCGTCCTGCACGCCGATCAGGTCGGCCTTCGACACGTTGGGCAGGCGCAGGATCTCCTGGCGCACGCGCTCGACGTAGTCGCGCAGCTCCGAGTGCGTGAAGCCGTCGGCGGTGAAGGCATAGATCGAGCCGAACACGTCGCCGAACTCGTCGTTGTAGAACGGGCCGAGCGCCTCGGGCGGCAGCGTGTGGCGGATGTCGCCGAGCTTCTTGCGCACCTGGTACCAGATCTCCGGCACGTCCTTCGCGGGTGCCGTGTCGAGGAGCTCCAGCACGATCAGCGACTCGCCCGGCTTGGAGTGGGTGCGCGTCCACTTGTAGTAGGGCGTCTCCTGCAGCTTCTTCTCGATCCGGTCGGTGACCTGCCGGTCGACCTGCTCGGCGGTCGCGCCGGGCCACAGCGTGCGGATCACCATCGCGCGGAAGGTGAAGTCCGGGTCTTCGCGCTGGCCGAGGTTGAAAAAGGCGCCGATGCCCCCGATCGCGATGACGATGAGGAAGAAGAGCGTCAGCTGCCGGTGCTTGAGCGCCGCGGCGGAAAGGTTGAAGTTATTTCTCATCCAGGACGCGGACTTTTTGCCCGGGGCGGAGCAGCTGGGCGCCGGCGGCCACCACGACGTCGCCCGGGTTCAGCCCGGATTCGACGACGATCCGCTCTCCGGTGATGCCGCCGGTGCGGATGTTGCGCGGCTGCACCGTGGCATCGGCGCCGACGACGTAGACCTGCGCCGAGTCGCCGCGCGAGTACAGCGCCGACAGCGGCACCTCGATGCGCTTCGCCCCGGCCTCGACCGACACCGCGGCGCGCGCGCTCATGCCGAGCTCCACCTCGCCGTCCGCGCCGAGGATCGTGGCGCGCGCGGCGTAGGTGCGCGTCGCCGGGTCGGCGACCGGCGAGAGCTCGCGCAGCCTCGCCTTCCACGTCTTGCCCGGGCGCGCATTGAGCGACACGACGAGCTCGGCGGGCTTCTCGAACAGCGCGCGCTGCGACTCCGGGACGGCGAACGCGACTTCCTTCTCGCCGGGACGCGCGAGGCGCGCCACGGTCTGGCCGGCGGCGACCACCTGGCCCGCCTCGGCCTCGATCGCGGTGACGACGCCCGCGGTGTCGGCGACCAGCACCGCGTAGCCGGCCTGGTTGGCCGCCTGGCGGTGCTGCGCGCGCGCGGCCGCGAGCCGGGCATCCGCGGTCGTGAACGCGTTGGCGCGCCGGTCGTACTCCGCCTGGCTGATGAAGTTCTTCGCGCGCAGTTCCGCGTAGCGCTTGAAGTCGGCCTCGGCGAGGTTGCGCTCGGCCTCGATGCTGGCAAGCTGCGCGGCGGCGCTCGCCGCGGCGAGCGCAAGGTCGGCGGCATCGAGGCGCGCCACGACCTGGCCGGCCTTCACCGTGCTGCCGACCTCCACGGCCCGCTCGGTGATCTTGCCGGGCACCCGGAACGCGAGCCGCGTCTCGTGGCGCGGGCGGACCTCGCCGGCGTACTCGATGCGCCGCGCGCCTTCGGCGGCGCCCACCTTGAGCACGCGCACGGTGCGCACGTCCTCCGCCTTCTTTTCAGCCGCTTCGGTGCAGGCGGCGAGCGCGACAACGGACAGGACGGACAGGGCGGAAAGGCGGGCGTTCATGACGTTCTCCGCGCTGCGGCATCCCACAGGTCGAGCAGGGCCGCGCTGAGCTGGCGCTCGAAATCGAGCTTGAAGAGCTGCATCTCCGGGCGGTGCATCACCGGGCGCAGCGAAAGCGGCGGGTCGGCGAGCTGCCAGAGGCCGACGATCATCGCGTAGTTGTTCATGAGCAGCACCGCGCCCTCGCCGGGCTTCAGGCCCGGGTAGAGCTGCTCGATGCGCGCGCCGAGCGGATCGAGGCGCCGGCCGACGCCGACCTTGAACGCGAACGCCGCCTCCGTGCCGACGTTCTTGTCGAGCATGCTGCGGCAGTTGGCGGCGAGCGGATAGAACTCCGGGTGCGCCTTCAGGTAGCGCAGCCCGGCGCGCACCACCTTCCCGGCGCTCGCGTCCGCCGCGGCGAGCGCGCGCTCGACGACGTCGAACAATTCATGCGCCTGCTTCTCGTGGACCGCGAGGAGCATCTCCTCGCGGGTCTTGAAGTAGAGGTAGACCGTACCCTTGGCCAGGCCCGCCTTGCGGGCGAGCTGCTCGACCGAGTACGAGGCCGAGAGGTCGCGGCGCGCGAGCTCGTGCACCGCGTTGACGATCGCGGCGCGCCGCTCCGACTTCGCCTCGGGGGCCATGGCGCGGCGCCGGCGTAGCTGACTGGCGGTCATTTGACGCGGACTGTAAGTGACCGCCGGTCAGCAGGTCAAGGCGCGCTAAACTACAACTGCAACGGAGGACGCCATGGACACCATCGAGATCGAGACCGGGCCGAACCCGCGCGCCGCGGTGATCTGGCTGCACGGCCTGGGGGCGGACGGGCACGACTTCGAGCCGATCGTGCCGGAGCTCGGCCTGCCGGCCTCGCTGCCGGTGCGCTTCGTCTTTCCGCACGCGCCGGTGCGCCCCGTGACCCTGAACCAGGGCATGCGCATGCGCGCCTGGTACGACATCTACCGCCTCGGCGGCGGCCCGGGGGACGAAGCCGGAATCCGCGCGTCCGAGGGTTCTCTGAACGAGCTCGTCCGGAAAGAGAAAAGCCGCGGAATCGACCCGTCCCACATCGTCATCGCCGGGTTCTCGCAGGGCGGGGCGATCGCGCTGCAGGCCGCCCTGCGCTATCCGGAACGCCTCGCCGGCGTCCTTGCGCTATCGACCTATCTGCCGCTCGCTTCCCACCTGGAGAAGGAACGCGCGGGGAAGAACCAGGACCTGCCGATCTTCATGGCGCACGGGAGCTACGACGACGTGATCCCCCTGCATCGCGCGGACGACTCGCGCCGCGCGCTGGAGAAGCTGGGCTACCCGGTGGAATGGCACGCGTACCCGATGCCGCATTCCGTCTGCCCGCAGGAAATCGCCGACATTGCGGCGTTCCTGGTCAGGATTCTCTGATC
>CBDDRX010000029.1:0-53769 GCA_965233165.1 uncultured bacterium
ATGCGCATGGACCCGGACGCCGGCCCGAGCGCGGCTGAATGGCTCGCGAGCGCAGAAGAAAAAACAATAACGGAGGTGCTCAGGGACTATGGCGAAGAACGGTTTGCTAAACAGATTGCAGCGGCGATTGTTGCTGCTCGGGCAGCCGAGCCTCTCGGGCGCACACGGCAGCTTGCCCATCTCGTGGGTCAGGCGGTCCGCACACGCGAGCCGGGCCAGGACCCGGCGACGCGCACCTTTCAGGCTCTACGGATTTACCTCAATCGGGAGCTTGAGGAAGTGTCGCTGAGCCTGCCGCTCGCCACGACGCGCCTGCGGCCCGGCGGGCGGCTGGCGGTGATCAGCTTCCACTCCCTCGAGGACCGCATCGCGAAGCGCTTCATGCACGCCGCGGCGAAGCCGCCGGTGCCGCGCGAGGTGCCGTTGCGCGCGCACGAGATGCCGCAGGGCACGCTGCGGCTCGTCGGGCGGGCGATTCGCGCCTCCGACGCCGAGGTCATCGCCAATCCCCGTGCGCGCAGCGCGACCCTCCGCGTGGCCGAGCGCACGCAAGCGCCGTTCGACCCGGCCGCCTTTACCAACCAGAACATTCGAATCGAGCCCGACGCGCGGTGGCGAAGCTGAACCTCCTCCTCCTCGCAGTCCTCGTCGCTTGCGCGATCGGGCTCGTTACTTCGCAACACCGCGCGCGCAAGCTCTTCTCCGATCTCGAGCGGGAGGCCGACCGCGCGCGCGAGCTCGACATCGAGCATGGCCGCCTGCAGCTCGAGGCGAGCACCTGGGGCCTGCACCCGCGCGTCGAGAAGATCGCCACCGGGTCGCTGGGCATGCGCGTGCCCGAGCCGCGCCGCGTCCGCGTGGTGGAGCCGAAAGCCCGATGAGCGCGGCGACCCAGGGGATCGTTCGCCTCCCGGTCTGGCGGGCGCGCTTCGTGATGGCCGGGCTGATGGCGGCGTTCGCCCTGCTCGCCGCGCGCTCGGTGTACCTGCAGGCGATGAAGACCGACTTCCTCCAGGAGAAGGGCGAGGCCCGCTACGCGCGCGTGCTCGAGATTCCCGCCACGCGCGGCACGATCTTCGACCGCAACGGCGAGGCGCTCGCGGTCTCGACGCCGGTAAAGTCGATCTGGGCGATCCCGGCCGACGCGCAGCTCTCCGAGCTGCAGCGCCGCAAGCTCGCCGCGCTCCTCGGCGTGGAGCGTGCGGAGCTGAACCGCAAGCTCTCCGACACGTCGCGCGACTTCGTGTACCTCAAGCGGCAGATTTCTCCGCAGACCGCCGAGGCCATCGCCGCCCTGCAGCTCGACGGCATCCACCAGCAACGGGAGTTCCGCCGATACTACCCTGGCGGCGAAGTAACCGCTCACGTTGTCGGCTTCGCGGGCGTGGACGACGCAGGACAGGAAGGAGTGGAGCTCGCTTTCCAGGACGTGCTGGGCGGCAAGCCCGGCAGCCGCCGCGTGATCAAGGACCGCCTGGGCCGCGTAGTCGAAGACGTGCAGTCCATCCGTCCGGCGCACGACGGCGCGGAACTGCGCCTGTCGCTCGACAGCAAGCTGCAGAACCTCGCCTACAGCGCGCTCAAGTCCGCGGTCGAGGTGCACCGCGCGAAGGCCGGCGCGATCGTGGTGCTGGACGTGCGCACCGGCGAGGTGCTCGCGCTGGCCAACGCGCCGTCCTACAACCCGAACAGCCGCGCCCGCCTGAGCGGGGCGCAGGTGCGTAACCGGGTGATCACGGATGCGTTCGAGCCGGGCTCGACGCTCAAGCCCTTTACCGTGGCGCTCGCCCTGGAAAGCGGCAAGGTGCGCCCGGGCACTTCGCTCGCTACGCCCCAAGGGCGCATGACGATGGCGAACTACACCATCAAGGATTCGCACCCGGCGCCGGCGCTGACGGTCGCGCAGGTCATCCAGAAATCCTCCAACGTCGGCGCGGCCAAGCTCGCCCTCGGGCTGCCGCGCGAGACGATGTGGGACCTCTTCCGGCGCGTCGGCTTCGGCGCCGCGCCCGAGCTCGGCTTCCCCGGCGCTGCGTCGGGCAAGCTGCGCCACCACCGGGGCTGGCGGCCGATCGAGCAGGCGACCATGGCCTACGGGCACGGCATCTCGGTGAGCCTGCTGCAGCTCGCGCGCGCCTACACGGTCTTCGCGACCGACGGGGAATTGGTGCCGGTCACGCTGGTCAAAAGCACGTCGCTCGCCACCGGGGAGAAGGTGCTCTCCGCGGAAACGGCCCGCGCCGTGCGCGCGATGCTCGAGCTGGCGGTGCAAAGCGGCGGTACCGGCCCGCGCGCGCGCGTGGTCGGATGGCGCGTCGCCGGCAAGACCGGCACCGCGCACAAGCAGGAGAACGGCGGCTATGCCGCGGACAAGTACCTCTCGTCCTTCGTCGGCTTTGCGCCCGTGAGCGCGCCGCGGCTCGTGGTGGCGGTGATGCTCGACGAGCCTTCCGCGGGCCAGTACTACGGCGGCGCCGTGGCGGCGCCGGTCTTCGCGCAGGTGATCCAGGGCGCGCTGCGCATGATGGGCGTGCCGCACGACGGGCCGCTCGAGCCGCTCGAGCTGCCCAGCGAGGCAGAGCTAAGGGAAAGCACCTGACTGAATGACGAGAAGCACATCCTGGCGCAGCTCGCCGCGCAGGGCGCGATGATCGGACGCCTGTGCAGCGACAGCCGGCACGCCGGCCCGGGCGCGGCCTTCCTCGCCTATCCCGGCGAGCGCGCCGACGGGCGGGCGCACATCGCGGACGCGGTCGCGCGCGGCGCCGCGGCGGTCCTGTACGACCCGCGCGACGGCTTCGCCTGGCCGGCGGCGTTGCGCACGCCCCATGTCGCGGTCGCGGAGCTCAAGCAGAAGTCCGGCGCGCTCGCGCACGAGCTCTACGGCCGCCCGTCGGAGAAGCTGTGGATGTGCGGCGTCACCGGCACGAATGGAAAGACGTCGTGTACATATTGGCTTGCTTCCCTGCTTCCCCGTGCCCGGGTGATCGGTACGCTCGGCTCCGGTACCCCCGGTTCCCTCCAACCCCAAGGCAACACCACGCCGGATGCGGTGGAAGTGCATGCACTGCTGAAGCACTTCCTGGAAGAGCGCGCCGAAGCCGTAGCAATGGAGGTGTCGTCGCACGCGCTGGTGCAGGGAAGGGTGAATGCCGTGGCGTTCGACTGCGCGCTGTTCACCAACCTCTCGCACGACCACCTCGACTACCACGGCTCGATGGAAGCCTACGCCGAGGCGAAGGGGCGCCTGTTCGAGACGGCCGGCCTGGAGACCGCGGTGCTCAACCTCGACGACGTGGTGGGCGTGCAGCTCGCGCGCCGGCTGACCGCGCGCGGCATGCGGACCATCGGCTACAGCCTGTCGCGCGGTGCCATCGCGCCGGGAAGCGTGACCGAATACGTGTGCATGGACAACGGCGCCATCGACTCGACCTGGGGCCGCGCCGGCGCGGCGATCGATGCGATCGGCCGGTTCAACCATGCCAATGCCCTGGGCGTGCTCGGCTGCCTGGTCGCCTACGGCATCCCGTTCGCGGAGGCGGCGCGCAAGCTCGCGCGGCTGCCCGCCGTTCCGGGCCGGATGGAGCGGATCGGCGATGCGCCGCTCGTCGTGGTGGACTACGCGCACACGCCCGACGCGCTGGAAAAGGTGCTGCAGGCTTTGCGCCCGGTCGCGGAGAGCCGCGGCGGAAGGCTGGTCGTGGTGTTCGGCGCCGGCGGCGACCGCGACCCGACCAAGCGGCCGCTCATGGGCGCGATCGCCGGTCGCCTTGCCGACCGGGTCATCGACACCTCGGACAACCCGCGCGGCGAGGATCCGCTCGCGAACATCGCGGCGGTGCGGCGCGACCTTTCGAAGGCGCACGCGGTCGAGGCCGACCGCGCGCGCGCGATCGCCCAGGCCGTCGCGGAAGCCTCGGCGCAGGACGTCGTGCTGATCGCCGGCAAGGGGCACGAGAACTACCAGGAGATCCAGGGCCGGCGCCTGCCGTTCTCCGACGGCGCGCTCGCGCGCGAAGCGCTGCGCGGGCGGGGCGCGGCATGATGCGGCTGAGCGAAGCCGCGCAGGCGCTCTCGGCGCGCAGCGCCGGAGGCGACCCGCTGTTCACCGGCGTGTCGACCGATACGCGCACGCTGAAAGACGGCGATCTCTTCGTCGCGCTGCGCGGCGAGCGCTTCGACGGCCACGCCTTCCTCGGCGCGGCGAAGGAGAAGGGCGCGGTCGCGGCGATGGTCGATCGCGCCTACGACGCCGAGTTCCCCATGCCGGTGGCGGTCGTCGAGGACACGAAGGCGGGCCTCGGCGCGCTCGGCGGGCATTGGCGCGCGCGCTTCTCGCCGGCGCTCGTCGCGGTGACCGGCTCGAACGGCAAGACCACGGTCAAGGAAATGCTGGCCGCCATCCTGCGCGCGCACGCCGGGGACGAGCAGGTGCTGCAGACCGCGGGAAACCTGAACAACGAGATCGGCCTGCCGCTCACCCTGCTGCGCCTGCGCGCCGGCCATCGCTGGTGCGCGATCGAGCTCGGCATGAACCACAAGGGCGAGATCGCCTACCTCGCGGGGCTCGCCCGGCCCACGGTCGCGGTGGTCAACAACGCGCAGCGCGAGCACCTCGAGTTCATGAACTCGGTGGAAGAGGTCGCGGCGGAGAACGCGAGCGTCTACGCGGCGCTGCCGCGCGACGGCGTCGCGGTGGTGAACGCCGACGACCCGCAGGCGGCGTTCTTCCGCAAGGCGGCGGCCGGCCGGCGCATCGTCGAGTTCGGGCTCGATCCCGCGGCGAGCGTCACCGGCACGTATGCGCTGAAGACGCTGGAGAGCGAACTCGAGATCCGCACGGCTACCGGGCGGGCGCGCGCGACCCTCGCGATCCCGGGGCTGCACAACGTGCGCAACGCGCTCGCCGCCGCCGCCTGCGCCTACGCGGCGGGGGTCGACCTGAAGAGCATCGGCGCGGGACTGAGCGCCTTCCGTCCCTACGCCGGCCGCCTGCAGGTGAAGCGCGCCGCGAGCGGCGCGACGGTGATCGACGACAGCTACAACGCGAACCCCGATTCGGTGCGCGCCGCGATCGACGTCCTGGCGGGCTGCGAGGCCCCCACGGCGCTCGTGCTGGGCGACATGGGCGAGGTCGGCTCGCAGGGGGCGCAGTTCCATCGCGAAGTGGGTTCCTACGCGCTGGCGAGAAAAATCACCTCGGTCTACGCGCTCGGCGACGCCACGCGCGACACCGTGCAGGCCTTCGGCGAGGGCGCGCGCCATTTCGCGAGCGTCGAGGAGCTCGTGAAGCAGGTCCGGGGGAAGACCATCCTCGTGAAGGGCTCGCGCTTCATGCGGATGGAGCGGGTGGTCGCCGCGCTCACGGGCCAGGCGGCCCCGGGAGGTCACTGATGCTGCTCGAGATCGCGCAATGGCTCGCCAGGGACCTCCGGGCGTTCAACGTCTTCAACTACATCACGCTGCGCGCGGTGCTCGCCTGCCTCACGGCGCTCGCGATCTCGCTGATCCTGGGCCCCTTCGTGATCCGCAAGCTCACCGCCTACAAGATCGGCCAGGCGGTGCGCGAGGACGGGCCGCGCTCGCACCTCACCAAGGCCGGCACGCCGACCATGGGCGGGGCACTGATCCTCGTCGCCATCGTCCTCACCACGCTGCTGTGGGGCGACCTGTCCAACAAGTTCGTCTGGACGGTCCTGCTGGTCACCATCGGCTTCGGCGCGGTCGGCTGGGTCGACGACTACCGCAAGGTCGTGCACCGCAACCCGAAGGGCCTCTCGCCCCGGGCGAAGTTCTTCTGGCAGTCGCTGATCGGCATGGCCGCGGCCTGCTATCTCGCCCTGGTCTCGCAGTCCACGCCGGCGCTGCACGAGCTGATCGTGCCGTTCTTCAAGCACATCGCGTATCCGCTGGGCACGCTCGGCTTCATCGTCCTGACCTTCTTCGTCATCGTCGGCACCTCGAACGCGGTGAACCTCACCGACGGCCTGGACGGGCTCGCGATCATGCCCACCGTGATGGTCGGCAGCGCGCTCGGCATCTTCGCCTACGTCGCCGGCCACTCGGTGTTCTCCAAGTACCTCGGCGTGCCGTTCATCCCGGGGGCGGGCGAGATGGCGGTGATCTGCGGCGCCCTCGCGGGCGCCGGGCTCGGCTTCCTGTGGTTCAACGCCTATCCGGCCGAGGTGTTCATGGGCGACGTGGGCGCGCTCGCCCTCGGCGCCGCCCTCGGCACGATCGCCGTGATCACGCGCCAGGAGATCGTGCTCTTCATCATGGGCGGCGTGTTCGTCGCCGAGACGCTCTCGGTGATGATCCAGGTGCTGTACTTCAAGTATTCGGGCGGCAAGCGCATCTTCCGCATGGCGCCGCTGCACCACCACTACGAGCTCGAGGGCTGGAAGGAAAGCCAGGTCGTGGTGCGCTTCTGGATCATCACCATGATGCTCGTGCTCTTCGGCCTGTCGACGCTGAAGCTCCGATGATGCGCGAGCCCGCCTTCTCGCTCCTTTCGCGTCCGCGGCCCTTTTCCCTGAAGGGGAAGAAGGTGCTCGTGCTCGGGCTGGGCGACACGGGCCAGTCCGTGTCGCGCTGGGTCGAAAGCGAAGGCGGCGAGGTCCGCGGGGCGGACACGCGGCGCACCGGGCCCTTCCAGCCGTCGCTGCTGCAGGGCGTCGATCTCCTGTGCATCAGTCCGGGCCTGTCGCTCGCCGAGCCGATCGTCGCCGAGGCGAGGACGCGGAAGATTCCCGTGCTCGGCGACATCGAGCTTTTCGCCTGGCACGTGCGCGCGGCGACCGCGTCCAAGATCGTCGCGATCACGGGAACGAACGGCAAGACGACGGTGACTTCGCTCACCGGGCATCTGCTGCGCACGGCCGGCGTGGACGTCGAAGTGGCGGGGAACATCGCCCCGGCTGCGCTCGCCGCCCTGCTCGCCCGGAAAGAAAAACCGCCCGCCGTCTGGGTCCTGGAGCTGTCGAGCTACCAGCTCGAGACGGCCTGGTCGCTCGCGCCGGATGCGGCGGCGATGCTGAACCTGACCGAGGACCACCTCGACCGCTATGCCGGCCTGGCCGACTACGGCGCGGCGAAGGCGCGCACCTTCATGGGCGCGGGGGTGCGGGTGGTCAACCGCGACGACGCCCGCTCCCTCGGCATGGCGGGCGAGGGCGCGCGCATGACCTTCGGCCTCGGCCCCCCGCCGGTCGCGTGGGATTTCGGCGTGACCGACGGCCAGCTTGTCCAGGGCGAGCGCGACATCCTGCCCGCCGACGCGCTGCGCATCCACGGGGCGCACAACGCCGCGAACGCGCTCGCCGCTTCCGCACTCGCGGTCGCGATGGGCATGCCGTTCGACGCGCTGGGCAAGGGCCTGCGCGCCTACCGCGGCCTGCCGCATCGCGTCGCGCTGATCGCCACCCGCCAGGGCGTGGACTGGTACGACGACTCGAAGGGCACGAACGTCGGCGCGACGATCGCCGCGCTGCGCGGGCTCGGCCGCAAGGCGGTGGTCATCCTCGGCGGGGAGGGCAAGGGCCAGGACTTCTCGCCGCTGCGGCCGGTCGTCTCGCAGCATGCGAGCCATGTGCTGCTGATCGGCCGCGACGCGCCGCTGATCGAGAAGGCGCTCGGCTTTCCCCGGGTGGAGAAAGCCGAGTCGCTGGAGAAGGCGGTTCTGCGCGCGGCCGAGCTCGCGCAGCCCGGCGAGGCGGTGCTGCTGTCGCCGGCGTGCGCGAGCTTCGACATGTTCCGCGACTACAAGCAGCGCGGCGAGATGTTCGCCGGCGCGGTCCGGGCCTTGCCGTGAGCAAGACCTACGTCTTCGCGCGCAACGCGCCGGATGCCGAGTACGACCGCTCGCTCGCGTGGGCGGCGATGCTCCTCGCCGCACTGGGCCTCGTGATGGTGTACTCGTCTTCGATCTCCACCGCCGAGTCGAGCCGCTTCACCGGCTACAACGCCTCGTGGTACCTGGCGCGCCAGGCGACCTTCCTGGCCCTCGCGTTCGCCGCCGCGCTGGGCGTGTTCCTGGTCCCGGTGAAGGCCTGGCAGAAGCTGTCCCCGTGGATGTTCCTTGCCGGGGTCGCGCTCCTCGTGCTGGTGCTGATCCCGGGCATCGGCCGCGAGGTGAACGGCGCGCGGCGCTGGCTGGCGCTGCCCGGCGCGAGCCTGCAGCCCTCCGAGCTGGTGAAGCTCGCGGCGGTCCTCTACGCCGCCGACTACACGGTGCGCAAGCACGCGCACATGAAGACCTTCCGCAAGGGCCTGCTGCCGATGCTCGGGGTGATGCTGCTCGTCTCGTGGCTGCTGCTGCGCGAGCCGGACTTCGGGGCGCTCGTGGTGATCGCCGTCACGACGTTCGGCATCCTGTTCCTCGGCGGCATGAACGGGCGCCACTTCGCCGCGCTGGTCGGCATGCTGGGCGCGGGCTTCGCGCTGCTCGTGGTGTCGTCGCCCTACCGGATGCAGCGGATCTTCGGCTTCATGGACCCCTGGTCGGACGCGTTCGGCAAGGGCTACCAGCTCTCGCACGCGCTCATCGCCTTCGGCCGCGGCGAGTTCCTCGGCGTCGGGCTGGGCGCGAGCGTCGAGAAGCTGCACTACCTCCCGGAAGCGCATACCGACTTCCTCCTCGCGGTGATCGCCGAGGAGCTCGGCTTCGCCGGCGTCGCGCTGGTGATCGGCCTGTTCGTCTGGGTGGTGCTGCGCGCCTTCGCGATCGGCCGCGCCGCGACGCTGAACGAGCGCTACTTCGCCGCGCTCGCCGCGCAGGGCATCGGCATCTGGATCGGCTTCCAGGCGCTCATCAACATGGGCGTGAACATGGGCCTGCTGCCGACCAAGGGGCTCACGCTGCCGCTCATGAGCTACGGCGGGTCCGGCCTGGTGGTGAACTTCGTGGCCCTGGCGATCCTGCTGCGGATCGACTGGGAGAACCGCCAGCTCGCCCGGGGTCTGCACGCTTGAAGACGATCCTGATCATGGCGGGGGGGACCGGCGGGCACATCTTCCCCGGGCTCGCGGTCGCCGAAGAGATGCGAAGCGCGGGCTGGCAGGTCGTCTGGATGGGCGGCAAGGGCGGGATGGAGGAGCGCCTGGTCCCGCCCCACGGCCATCGCACCGCATGGATCCGCGCGCGCGCGGCGCGGGGCAAGGGCCTCGTCCAGAAAGTGCTCCTGCCGGCAAACCTCCTGGTTTCGTTCTGGGAGAGCGCGCGCCACATCCTGCGCATCAAGCCCGACGTCGTGCTCGGCCTGGGCGGCTATGTCGCCTTCCCGGGCGGGATGATGGCCTCGCTGCTCAACAAGCCGCTCGCGCTGCACGAGCAGAATGCGATCGCGGGCGTGACGAACAGGGTGCTGTCCACCGTCTGCGACAAGGTGATGCAGGCGTTTCCCGGCGCGCTCAGGAACGCCGAATGGACGGGCAATCCGGTGCGCGCCGAGATCGCTTCCTTGGACCTTCCTGAAGAAAGGCTCAAGGACCGCAGCGGACCGCTGCGCATCCTGGTCGTCGGCGGCAGCCTCGGCGCGCAGGCGCTCAACAAGGCCCTGCCCGAGGCCCTCGCGCTGCTCGGCGGGCCGTTCCAGGTCGTGCACCAGGCCGGCGAGAAGCACCTCGACGCCCTGAAAGCCAACTACGCGAAGGCCGGCGTGCAGGGCGAGCTGGTGGCGTTCATCCAGGACATGGCGCGGCGCTACGCCGAGGCCGATCTCGTGATCTGCCGCGCGGGCGCGACGACCGTCTCGGAGCTCGCCGCCGGCGGGCTCGCCAGCATCCTCGTGCCGTTCCCGCACGCGGTGGACGATCACCAGACCGCGAACGCGCGGTTCCTCGCCGACCGGGGCGCCGCGGTCCTGCTCCAGGAGCGCGACATGAGCCCGGAGAAGATGGCGGGCATCATCCGGTCCCTGGACCGGCCGAAGCTGCTCGACATGGCGCGCAAAGCGCGCGAGCTCGGCAAGCCGGAAGCGGCCAAGGTCGTCGCGCAGCGCTGCATGCAGCTCGCCGAAAGGAGGGCGGCATGAAGCACAAGGTGCGCCGCATCCACTTCATCGGCATCGGCGGCTCGGGCATGAGCGGCATCGCCGAGGTGCTGGTCACCCTCGGCTACCAGATCAGCGGCTCCGACCTCGCCGCCAACGCGGCGACCAAGCGCCTCGAAGGCCTGAAGGTCCGGATCGCCTACCAGCCCGCGGCCGCGAACATCGAGGGCGCGGATGCCGTGGTCGTGTCGACCGCCGTCCAGCCCGACAACCCGGAAGTGGTCGCGGCGCGGGAGAAGCGCATTCCCGTGGTCCCGCGCGCGCTGATGCTCGCCGAGCTGATGCGCCTGAAGCAGGGCATCGCCATCGCCGGCACGCACGGCAAGACCACGACGACGAGCCTCGTGGCGAGCGTGCTCGCCGAGGGCGGCCTCGATCCCACCTTCGTCATCGGCGGGCGCCTGATCGCCGCCGGCTCGAACGCGCGCCTGGGCGCCGGGGATTTCATCGTCGCGGAGGCCGACGAGTCCGACGCCTCGTTCCTCCACCTCCAGCCGGTCCTCGCGGTCGTGACCAACATCGACGAGGACCACATGGATACGTACGGGCACGATTTCGGCAAGCTGAAGCAGGCCTTCGTGCAGTTCCTGCAGAACCTGCCGTTCTACGGCGCGGCGATCCTGTGCGCCGACGACGAGCACGTGCGCGCGATCGTCCCGGAGGTGTCCAAGCCGGTCCTCACGTATGGGACCGTCGCGGACGCCATGTTCCGCGCCGAGGACATCCGCGCCGACGCGGGCCGCATGCGTTTCCGCGCAACCCGGCCGCAGGCGTCTGCGCTTGACGTGACGCTCAACCTGCCGGGGCGCCACAACGTCCTCAATGCGCTCGCGGCGATCGCCGTGGCCAGCGAGCTGGGCGTGTCGGAGAAGGGCATCCTGAAGGGGCTCGCCGACTTCAGCGGCGTGGGCAGGCGCTTCCAGACGTACGGCGAGGTCGCCCTCCAGGCCGGCGGGCGCTTCACGCTCATCGACGACTACGGCCACCACCCGGCGGAGATGGCGGCGACGCTCGAGGCGGCGCGCGGGGCCTTCCCCGGCCGGCGCATCGTGCTCGCCTTCCAGCCGCACCGCTACACGCGCACGCGCGACCTCTTCGAGGACTTCGTCAAGGTCCTCTCGACCGCGGACGCGCTGCTGCTGGCCGAGGTATACGCGGCCGGCGAGCCGCCGATCGTGGCGGCGGATTCCAAGACCCTCGCGCGCGCCCTGCGCGTGTTCGGGAAGGTCGAGCCCCTCTACGTCGAGGACATCGCCGCCATGCCCGACGCGATCCGGCGCAGCGCCCAGGACGGCGACGTCGTGGTGACGATGGGCGCAGGCTCCATCGGCAACGTCCCCGCGCAGCTCGCGGAGCTGCGCGCAGAAATGCGCGCATGAACATGGCCGACCTTCTCCAATTCGTCAACCTGCGCGGCGAGCTGCGGCGCGACGAGCCGATGGCGCGGCACGTGAGCTGGCGCGCGGGCGGCAAGGCCGACCGGTACTTCGCGCCGGCCGACCTCGACGACCTGCAGCGCTTCCTGCGCACGCTGCCCGAGCGCGAGCCGCTGCTGTTCGTCGGCCTGGGCTCGAACCTGCTCGTGCGCGACGGCGGGTTCCGCGGCACGGTGCTTTCGCTGCACGCGGCGAAGCTGCATCCGGACCTCGTCGACGGGCGGGTGCACGCCGCCGCCGGCGTGGCGGCGCCCAAGGTGGCGCGCTTCGCCGCGCGCCACGACCTCGCCGGCGCCGAGTTCCTGGCCGGCATTCCCGGCACGGTCGGCGGCGCGCTGGCGATGAACGCCGGCTGCTACGACGGCGAGACCTGGCGGATCGTCGACCAGGTGCAGACGATCGACCGCAAGGGCGCGCTGCACGTGCGCAACCCGGACGAGTACGAGATCGGCTATCGCCACTGCCGCGCGCGCAGCGACCGCGAAGAGTGGTTCGTCGCCGCCTGGTTCCGCTTCCCGCCCGGCGACGGGCGGGCCTCGCAGGCGCGCATCAAGGAGTTCCTCGGCAAGCGCATCGCCTCGCAGCCGCTGCAGCTGCCCAACGCCGGCAGCGTGTTCCGCAACCCGCCGGGCGACCACGCGGCACGGCTGATCGAGTCGTGCGGCCTGAAGGGCCACGCCCGCGGCGGCGCCCGCGTCTCGGAGAAGCATGCCAACTTCATCGTGAATCCCGACGGCGCCGCCGCCGCGGCGGACATCGAGCAGCTGATCCTCGAGGTGCAACGCAAGGTCCAGGACATGAAGGGCGTCCACCTCGTGCCCGAAGTGCGCATCGTCGGGGAGGCGGCATGAGCTTCGGCAAGGTTGCCGTGCTGATGGGCGGGCGCTCGGCCGAGCGCGAGATCTCCCTCCTGAGCGGCAACGGCGTGCTCGCGGCGCTGCGCGCGAAGGGCGTCGACGCGCATGCGTTCGACCCGTCGCTGCGCGACCTGTTCGACCTGAAGGAGGAAGGCTTCGCGCGCTGCTTCATCGCCCTGCACGGGCGCGGCGGCGAGGACGGCACGATCCAGGGCGCGCTCGAGACGCTCGGCATCCCGTACACCGGCAGCGGCGTGATGGGCTCGGCGATCGCGATGGACAAGTGGCGCACGAAGATGGTCTGGCTCTCGGCCGGGCTGCCCACGCCGAAGTACCGCATCCTCCAGGCGGGCGACGACTGGGGCGCGGTGGTGCAGGATCTCGGCCTGCCCCTGATCGTCAAGCCGGCCAACGAGGGCTCCACGCTCGGCCTGACCAAGGTGCTGGAGGCGGAGCAGATGCAGGCCGCCTACGAGCTGGCGGCGGCGAAATACCGCGACATCGCGCTCGCCGGGCAGTTCGTCGACGGGCCGGAATACACCGCCAGCATCGTCGACGACCAGCCGCTGCCGCTCATCCGCATCGAGGCGCCGCAAGGCAACTACGACTACCGGAACAAGTACTTCACCGACGACACGAAGTACCACTGCCCGGCCGGCCTGCCCGCGGACCGGGAGAAGGCGCTGCAGGCGCTCGCGCTGCGCGCCTTCCAGCTGATCGGGTGCGCGGGCTGGGGGCGCGTCGACCTGATGCTCGACAAGGCCGGCCAGCCCTCCCTGCTCGAGGTCAACACGGCGCCCGGCATGACCGGCCACTCGCTCGTGCCGATGGCGGCGAAGGCGACCGGCGTGAGCTACGAGGACCTGTGCGTGAAGATCCTGGCGTCGGCGCATGTGGGATAACCCGCGCCTGCTCAACATCGTCGCCGGCGCGCTGGTCGGCGTGGCCGGATTCCTTTTCGCCGCCGCGGGAGCATGGATGCTGCTGCGCTCGGAGCTGTTCCCCGTGCGGGAAGTCGCGCTCGCCCATCCCCTCCAGAAGACCGCGAAGGAGGACATCGAGAGCGCGCTGCATGGCCGGATCCGCGGCAACTTCTTCGCCCTGTCGGGCGACGAGGTGCGCGCCGCGCTCGAGAAGCTGCCCTGGGTGCGGCGCGCCGCGGTGCGCCGGATCTGGCCCGACCGGCTGGAAGTGACCCTCGAGGAGCACGTGGCGCTCGCCCGCTGGGGGGACGATGCGCTGGTCAACACCCACGGCGAGCGCTTCTTCGGCGTCAGCGACGACGCGCTGCCGCTCTTCGTCGGCCCGGCGGGGACCGAGCACGAGGTCGCGCTGCGCTACGCGGGCTTCAGCGAGGCCGTGGCGCCGCTGCAGGCCCGGGTCGAGCGCATCGTGCTGACCCCGCGCCTCGCCTGGCAGCTGCGCCTCTCCGGCGGCCTCGACGTGATGCTCGGCCGCGACGGCGACCTGGCCGAGGCGCGGCTGAAGCGATTCGTCGGCGCGCATGCAGCGACGCTGGCGACGATCGACCGGAAGCACGAGTACGTGGACCTGCGCTACCCGAACGGCTTCGCGCTGCGCATCCCCGGATTGCAGGGGGCGAAAGGCGGCTGATGGCCAAGGACGACAAGGACCTCATCGTGGCGCTCGACATCGGCACGTCCAAGGTGGCGTGCCTGGTCGCCGAGCTGCGCCCCGACGGCGCGCTCGAGATGCTCGGCATGGGCGGCCACGAGTCGAAGGGACTGAAGAAGGGCGTGGTGGTGAACATCGAGGCCACGGTCACGGCGATCCAGCGCGCGCTCGAGGAAGCCGAGCTGATGGCCGACCGCAAGATCACCTCGGCGTTCGTCGGCATCGCCGGCAGCCACATCAAGAGCTTCAACTCCACCGGCATGGTGGCGATCAAGGACCGCGAGGTGAGCGCCATGGACGTCGACCGCGCGATCGACACCGCGCGCGCCGTCAGCATCCCGACCGACCAGCAGATCCTGCACGTGCTCAGGCAGGAGTTCATCATCGACGGCCAGGAGGACGTGCGCGAGCCGATCGGCATGTCGGGGGTGCGCCTCGAGGTCAAGGTGCACATCGTGACCGGCGCGGTCTCGGCCGCGCAGAACATCGTGAAGTGCGTGCGCCGCTGCGGCCTGGAGGTGAACGACCTGATCCTGCAGCCGCTCGCCTCGTCGCGCGCGGTGCTCTCGGAGGACGAGAAGGACCTCGGCGTCTGCCTGCTCGACATCGGCGGCGGCACGACCGACATCGCCATCTTCACGCACGGCGCGATCCGCCACACCGCGGTGATCCCGATCGCCGGCGACCAGATCACCAACGACATCGCCATGGCGCTGCGCACCCCCACGCCCGACGCCGAGGCGATCAAGACGCGCCACGGCGTGGCGCTGCGCCAGCTCGCCGACCCGGGCGACATGATCGACGTGCCGGGCATCGGCGAGCGCGGCTCGCGCTCCATGTCGCGCCAGACGCTCGCCGAGGTGATCGAGCCGCGGGTCGAGGAGCTCTACTCGCTCGTGCAGCAGGTGCTGCGCGAGTCGGGCTTCGAGGAGCTGCTCTCGAGCGGCGTGGTGCTCACCGGCGGCTCCTCGACGATGCACGGCATGGTGGAGCTCGGCGAGGAGATCTTCCACATGCCGGTGCGCCTCGGCCTGCCGAAGTACCAGGGCGGGCTCGCCGAGGTGCTGCGCAACCCGCGCTATGCGACCGGCATGGGGCTGCTCCTCGAGGGCGCTTCCCAGGTGCAGCACGGACAGCTTTCACGCCAGAGCGGCTCGGTCACGGCCGTGCTGGCGAGGATGAGGGAGTGGTTCCAAAGAAACTTCTAGTACCACCAACGGCAAGGAGAAAACAACCATGTTTGAGATCGTCGACAGTCAGGTAGCAGGCCCGGTCATCAAGGTGATCGGGGTAGGCGGCGCGGGAGGCAACGCCGTCGACCACATGATCGAGCAGGGCGTGCAGGGCGTGGAGTTCATCGCGGTCAACACCGACGCGCAGGTCCTCGCCCGCACCAAGGCCGCCAACCAGATCCAGCTCGGCTCGAGCGGGCTGGGCGCGGGGGCCAAGCCCGAGGAGGCACGCAACATGGCGATCGCCGACCGCGAGCGCATCGAGGAGGCGGTGGCAGGCGCGCACATGGTGTTCATCACCGCGGGCATGGGCGGGGGCACCGGCACCGGCGCCGGCCCGGTGATCGCCGAGGTGGCGCGCTCGCTGGGCATCCTGACCGTCGCCGTCGTGACCAAGCCGTTCACGTTCGAAGGCTCCAAGCGCATGAAGATCGCGGAGCAGGGCATCGAGGAGCTCGCGCCGCACACCGACTCGCTGATCGTGATCCTGAACGACAAGCTCGAGGAAGTGCTGGGCGAGGACGTGACCCAGGAGGATGCCTTTCGCGCCGCGGACGACGTGCTGAACAACGCCGTCGCCGGCATCGCGGAGATCATCAACCTGCCCGGCCTGGTCAACGTCGACTTCCAGGACGTGCGCACCGTCATGTCGGAGCAGGGCATGGCGATGATGGGCTCCGCCCAGGCGAGCGGCATCGACCGGGCGCGCATCGCGGCGGAGCAGGCGATCGCCTGCCCGCTCCTCGAGGGGGTGAACCTCGCGGGCGCGCGCGGCGTGCTGGTCAACATCACCGCCTCGCGGCCGAGCCTCAAGCTGCGCGAGACGAAAGAGGTGATGAACATAATCCGTACTTTCGCCGCGGACGACGCCACCATCATCTACGGCGGCGTGTACGACGACAGCCTCGAGGACAACCTGCGCGTCACGGTGGTGGCGACGGGGCTGGGCATGGCGAACGCCGGGCGGCAGCAGAAACCGCAGCTGGTCCTCAATAACGTTGCGGGGCAGAAGACCGGCACCGACAACATGCCCGCCTACAGCGGCAACGCGCAGGGCGGCGTCGACTACAACCAGCTCGACGCGCCTGCCGTCATCCGGCGCAACCGCGCCTCGCAGGTCGAGGCGCTTCAGCAGTCGGGGGTGGACAAGTACGACATCCCTGCGTTCCTGCGGAAACAGGCCGACTAGCCGGCTTCGCACCAGGCAGGCCGCTCCTACCTTGCCGGGGAGCGGCCTGCCCTCTTTCGCGCTCGCGATTGCTGTAGAATCCTCGTCCCTCCAAGTACTTAGCTCATGCTCCGGCAACGCACACTGAAGTCTCCCGTCTCGGCCTCCGGCGTCGGCCTGCACACCGGGAAAAAGGTGCGCATCACGCTGCGCCCGGCGCCCGTGGATGCCGGGATCGTGTTCCGGCGGGTCGACCTCGCGAATTCCCCGGACCTGCCTGCGCTGGCGGAGATGGTGGGCGAGACGCGCCTTTCCTCCTGCCTGGTAAAGGGGGAAGTGAAGGTCTACACCGTCGAGCACCTCATGTCGGCCCTCGGCGGGCTTGGCGTCGACAACGCTTGCATCGACATCGACGCCGAGGAAGTCCCCATCATGGACGGCAGCGCCGCGCCGTTCGTGCTCCTGGTGCAGCAGGCCGGGCTTGCCGAGCAGGCCGCGCCGAAGAAGTTCATCCGCGTGCTGCGCCGCGTCGAGGTAAAGGACGGCGACAAGTGGGCGCGCTTCGAGCCCTATGAAGGCTACCGCCTGGCCTTCTCGATCGATTTCAACCATCCGGTGATCGACCGCTCGACGCAGTCGGTGGCGATCGACTTCGGCCAGACCTCCTATCTCAAGGAGATCTCGCGCGCGCGCACCTTCGGCTTCATGCAGGACGTCGAGAACCTGCGCGAGAACGGCCTTGCCCTGGGCGGCGGGCTGGACAACGCGGTGGTGCTGGACGAGTACCGCGTCCTCAATGCCGAGGGCCTGCGCTTCGCCGACGAGTTCATCCGGCACAAGCTGCTCGACGCCGTGGGCGATCTCTATCTGCTCGGTCGCCCGCTGCTGGGCGCCTTCAGCGCCCACAAGTCCGGCCATGCGCTGAACAACCGGCTGCTGCGCGCGCTCCTCGCGGATGCGACGGCGTACGAGACCGCAGTGTTCGAGCGCGCCGAGGACGCTCCGGCGGCCGTCGCGCGGCTCACCAGCCAGCCCGCCTTCACGTAGTGCTGGTCGTCCGGATCGTCGGGGTGCTGGTCGCCATCGCGCTCGGCGCCTGCGTAGTCCTCTGGCTGGCGACGGGCGACCGGAAGTGGCTGCGCCACGCCTGGAACCTGTTCCGGGTCGCCCTCGTGCTACTCGTCGGCTTCCTTCTTCTCCTGTTCGCGGAGCGCCTGCTCGTGGCGCAGGCCGTGGTGACCGATCAGCTCGCCCAGGGCCCGCCGGGCCGGAGACTCGGCCATGCGGCCGTGCAAAGCACGCAGCGAAGCGATGCTGGATGTGGACAATTGCACAGTCTTTTCCCTTTTTCCCTGAGGCACTTGCCGTCGCAGGGGGGTTGGTTGCACCCGCACGGAAACTGAATTAACCTGCCATCGCTGCGTTGCCAAGTAGCGGCTCAGGGAAGGGGCCAGTAGCCTGATTTTGGCGGCCGCCGCAGGGTTCGCGGCAGCAATCACCAGCTCCCCCTCCCGGATGTTCGCGACACGGACCTGACGGGCCAGGTCCGGCGGGAAGAACCCGTCAACAAGCCCGCCGAGCGCGCGCAGGTCGCGCGTCTTCGCGAGAACAGGCTGCAGCTCGCCTTCGGCCGAGAGGATCCGGTCGATTTTCGGTAGTCGCACGGAAGAACAGTACAGGGGTAAAGGGAGGATCGTGCAGATTATCCTGATCTCGGATCGGCTCGCAAAGGCGCGGACCGTCAGGCTTTCGCTCCTGCACCTCGGGGTGCTCGCGGCGGCCGGCGTGGCGCTGCTGTGCGCGTCGACGGCCGGGCTGTACTGGCTCAGCCTGCGCTATGCCAACGAGGTCCGCATCCCCGTCCTGCAGAGGCTCGTGCTCGCGGCGCAGGAAGCCGAGGCGGAGCGCGCGCGCGCCTTCGTCCAGCAGAACCTGAACGCGATGGCGGTGAAGCTGGGCGAGATGCAGGCGCAGCTCACGCGCCTCGACGCGCTGGGAGAGCGCCTCTCGTCGAGCGCCGGGATCCGCCCGCAGGAATTCCGCTTCACGGAGGCGCCCGGCCTGGGGGGCGCGCATCCGACGCTGATGCCGCCGCAGAATCTGTCCCTGCACGACTTCGGCGAGAAGCTCGCCACCCTTTCGCGCAGCGTCGAGAACCGCAACGACATGCTCGGCGTGCTGGAAGCGCAGCTCTTCGAGAACGCGGTGAAGAAAAAGCTCATCCCCAACATGATGCCGGTGGAAGCGCCGTACAACGCCTCGGGCTTCGGGCGGCGGATCGATCCCTTCACCGGGCAATGGGCGATGCATGAAGGCATCGATTTCCTTGCCGACCTGGGGACCCCGGTCGTCGCTGCGGCGGGCGGCGTGGTCCAGTTCGCCGGCTTCCACCCGCAGTACGGCTTCATGATCGACATCGACCATGGCAACGACCTGGTGACCCGGTACGCGCACCTGTCGAAGCTCTTCGTCAAGGAAGGCGACGTCGTCCTGCGCGGCAGGAAGCTCGCCCTGTCGGGCAACACCGGGCGCTCTACCGGCCCGCACCTGCACTTCGAGGTGCGGTTCCGCGGCGCCGCCCAGGATCCGAAAAAGTTCCTGGTGGCGAACACGGCCGCCGTCGCCTCTGCGGCGCGGGCCAAGTAGTCCTCTTTTCCAAGTAAAATCACGCGTTTCGCGGTTCCGGCGCCCTCGCGCGCGCCGGGGCATGCCGCTGTCGCGCGCCTCCCGCCACCTTTTCAATGCTCAACGTCCTCACCAAGATCTTCGGCAGCCGGAACGACCGGATGCTCAAGCAGTACTCGCGCACCGTCGCCCAGGTCAATGCCCTGGAGGCGCGGATCGCGGCGCTCTCCGATGCCGAGCTGCGCGGGAAAACCGGTGAGCTGAAGAGCCGCCATGCCGGCGGCGCCACGCTCGACGAGCTGCTGCCGGAAGCCTTCGCCGTGGTGCGCGAAGCCGCCAAGCGCACGCTGCGCATGCGCCACTTCGACGTGCAGCTGATCGGCGGCATGGTCCTGCACTACGGGAAGATCGCCGAGATGAAGACCGGCGAGGGCAAGACGCTGGTCGCCACGCTACCCGCGTACCTGAACGCCCTCGCCGGCAAGGGCGTGCATATCGTCACGGTCAACGACTACCTTGCCAATCGCGACGCCGAGTGGAGGGGGAAGATCTTCCAGTTCCTCGGCATGACCGTCGGCGTGAACCTGCCGCACATGGAGCCGGAGAAGAAGCGCGCCGCCTACGCTGCGGACATTACCTACGGCACCAACAACGAGTTCGGCTTCGACTACCTGCGCGACAACATGGCGATGCACGTGGAGGAGCGCTACCAGCGCGGCCTGCCGTACGCGATCGTCGACGAGGTCGATTCGATCCTGATCGATGAAGCCCGCACGCCGCTGATCATCTCGGGGCAGGCGGAGGACCGCACCGAGCTCTACTACCGCATGAACGAGGTGGCGCCGCTGCTCACCCGGCAGAAGGAGGAGAAGAAGCAGGATCAGCCGGATCCCCCCGGCGACTTCTGGGTCGACGAGAAGGGCCACCAGGTCCTCCTCTCCGAGAGCGGCCACCAGAAGGCGGAGGAGATCCTCGGGCGCATCGGCCTGCTGCCGCAGGGCGCGAGCCTGTACGAGCCTGCCTACATCAACCTCGTGCACCTGCTGTACGCCGCGCTGCGCGCGCACAACCTCTTCCATCGCGACCAGCACTACGTGGTGCAGGACGGCGAGGTGATCATCGTCGACGAGTTCACCGGGCGCCTGATGCAGGGCCGGCGCTGGTCGGACGGCCTGCACCAGGCGGTGGAGGCGAAGGAAAACGTCCAGATCCAGAACGAGAACCAGACGCTCGCCTCGATCACGTTCCAGAACTACTTCCGCATGTACGGCAAGCTCTCCGGCATGACCGGCACGGCCGACACGGAGGCCTACGAGTTCCAGGAGATCTACGGGCTCGAGGTGGTGGTCATCCCGACCCACCGGCCGATGGTGCGCGCCGACAAGCTCGACCTGGTGTACCGGACCGCCAAGGAGAAGTACGAGGCGGTGATCCGCGACATCGAGGACTGCCAGAAGCGCGGCCAGCCGGTGCTCGTCGGCACGACCTCGATCGAGAATTCCGAGCTGATCTCCTCGCTCCTGACCCAGCAGAAGCTCGCGCACCAGGTGCTGAACGCGAAGCAGCACGCGCGCGAGGCCGAGATCGTCGCGCAGGCCGGCCGGCCGGACATGATCACCATCGCCACCAACATGGCCGGGCGCGGCACCGACATCGTGCTCGGCGGCAGCGTGGAAAGGCAGTGCGACCTCGTCGAGGCCGCGGAGAACCTGCCGGCCGAGGAGAAGCGCAGGCGCATCGAGACGCTGCGCGGCGAATGGCAGGCGCTGCACGATGCCGTGGTGAAGAGCGGCGGGCTGCACATCATCGGCACCGAGCGGCACGAATCGCGTCGGGTCGACAACCAGCTGCGCGGCCGCTCCGGCCGGCAGGGGGATCCGGGCAGCTCGCGCTTCTACCTCTCGCTCGAGGACGCGCTGCTACGCATCTTCGCCGGCGAGCGGATCAACAAGATCATGGTGATGCTCAAGATGCCCGAGGGCGAGGCGATCGAGCACGCCATGGTGACGCGCTCGATCGAGAGCGCGCAGCGCAAGGTCGAGGCGCGCAACTTCGACATCCGCAAGCAGCTGCTCGAGTTCGACGACGTGGCGAACGACCAGCGCAAGACGATCTATGCGCTGAGGAACGAGCTCCTCGAGTCGCAGGACGTGTCGCCGCGCCTGATCGAGCTGCGCGCCGGCGTGGTCGCCGATCTCTTCCGCACCCATGTGCCGCCCGAGAGCATGGAGGAGCAGTGGGACATCGCCGGGCTGGAGACGGCCCTGAAGGCGGAGCTCAACCTCGCCGTGCCGGTGCGCAGCTGGCTGGAGAAGGAGCCCGAGCTCGGCGACGAGGCGATGCTCGAGCGGCTCACCGCGCTCGCCAACGAGGCGTATGCCGCCAAGGCGCCCGCCGGGGCCGAGGCGTCGTTCCGGCAGTACGAGCGCTACGTGATGCTGCAGATCCTCGACGGCCACTGGCGCGAGCACCTCGCGGCGCTCGACCACCTGCGCCAGGGCATCCACCTGCGCGGCTATGCGCAGAAGAACCCCAAGCAGGAGTACAAGCGCGAGGCCTTCGAGCTGTTCGGCGCCATGGTCGAGGCGGTCAAGCTGGAAGTCATCAAGACGCTGACCGCGGTCGAGATCCGCAGCCAGGACGACATCCGCCCGGACGACCAGTCGCACGTCGAGAACGTCAGGCAAGTGCATCCGGGGGCCGGCGGCCTGGAAGGCGTCGAGCCGGTGGAAGAGGGCGACGAGGTCGCGGTCAAGCAGCAGCCCGTCGTGCGCCATGCCACGAAAGTGGGGCGCAACGACCCCTGCCCCTGCGGCTCCGGCAAGAAATACAAGCACTGCCACGGGAAGCTGACCTAACGGTTGTCCAGGAAGAGGGAGGGCCGGTGGCAGTCAACTTGCCTGCGCCAGCAGAGGGATCCTTGTCCGAAGTGCCGGGCGTCGAGCTCGGCGTCGCGATGGCCGGCGTGCGCAAGGCCGGGCGCAAGGACCTTCTCGTCATGCGGCTGGCCGCGCGTGCAACCGTCGCGGGCGTCTTCACGCGCAACCGCTTCTGCGCCGCCCCGGTCGTGCTGGCGAAGCGCAACATCGCCGGCAAGGTGCGCGCCCTGGTCGTCAACACCGGCAACGCGAACGCGGGAACCGGCGCCGACGGCCTGAAGCGCGCGCGGCAGGTGTGCAAGGCGGTGGCCGCGGCGCTCGGCTGCCGGCCCGGCGAGGTGCTGCCGTTCTCGACCGGCGTCATCATGGAGCCGCTGCCGGTCGAGCGCATCGTCGCGGGCCTGCCGCAGGCGATCGCCGGCAAGGCAGGCTGGCGCGACGCGGCCGAAGCGATCATGACCACCGACACCGTGCCCAAGGCCTGCTCCGTGAAAGTCCGGCTGAGCTCCGGTGCTGCGGTCGTGACGGGCATCGCCAAGGGCGCGGGGATGATCCGTCCCGACATGGCGACGATGCTCGGCTTCGTCGCCACCGACGCGGCCGTGTCGCGGGCCGCGCTCGCGGGCATGGCGAAGCGCGCCGCGGACCGGTCGTTCAACGCGATCACGGTCGACGGCGACACCTCGACGAACGATGCCTTCGTGCTCGTCGCGAGCGGCGCCGGGCCGGCCTGCCGCGCGCAGAAGGACCGGGCGAAGCTCGAGGCGGCGATCGTGCAGGTGTCGCGGCAGCTCGCCCAGGCGATCGTGCGCGACGGCGAAGGGGCGACCAAGTTCGTCACCGTGCGCGTCGAGCGCGGGCGCTCGGGCGCCGAATGCCGCAAGATCGCCTATGCGATCGCCCATTCGCCGCTCGTGAAGACGGCGTTCTTCGCCTCCGACCCGAACCTCGGCCGCATCCTCGCCGCCATCGGCTATGCCGGCGTGCCGCTCGATACCGGCCGGGTGGACCTCTACATCGACGAGGTCCTGGTCGCCAAGCGCGGCGGCCGCAGCCCGGGCTACCGCGAGGCGGACGCCCTCGCCGCCATGAAGAAGCCCGAGTTCCTCGTCCGCGCGGTCCTCCATCGCGGCAAGGCGCAAGCCACGATCTGGACCTGTGATCTATCCTTCGACTACGTGAAGATCAACGCGGAGTACCGAAGCTAGTGGGCAAGGACATCGACAAGCTGCTCGCGCGGCTCGACCGGCTGCTGCCGCCGCCGCCGCCCGCCACGGACTGGAAGTCGAGCGTCGCCTACCGCTGGCGCGCGAGCGGGCGCAAGGGCACGCCGGGGTGGCTCGCGCCGGTCCGGCACGTGCACCGCATCAAGCTCTCGGACCTGCGCGGCATCGGCAGGCAGATCGAGCGCGTCGAGCAGAACACGCGCCAGTTCATCGCCGGACGCCCGGCGAACAACGTGCTGCTCACCGGCGCGCGCGGCACCGGCAAATCCTCCATCGTAAAGGGCCTCTTGAACAAGTACGCGAAGCAGGGGCTGCGCCTGATCGAGGTGGAGAAGAACGACCTCGTCGACCTGCCGCACATCGTCGACCAGGTGGCCGGCCGGCCCGAGCGCTTCCTCCTGTTCTGCGACGACCTGACCTTCCACGGCGCGGAGGAGGGCTACATCGCCCTGAAGGTGGCGCTCGACGGGTCGATCTCCACCACCTCCGAGAACCTGCTCATCTACGCGACTTCCAATCGCCGCCACCTGATGCCCGAGTACATGGCGGAGAACCTCGAGACGAAGTACGTCGGCGAGGAGATCCACCCCGGCGAGACGGTCGAGGAGAAGATCTCGCTTTCCGAGCGCTTCGGCCTCTGGGTGAGCTTCTATCCCTTCGACCAGGACGAGTACCTCGACATCGTCGAGCAGTGGCTGCGGCACTTCGGCGCTTCCTCCGGCGAGAAGTGCCGCGAAGAAGCGCTGCAATGGGCGCTCCAGCGCGGCTCCCGAAGCGGCCGAGTCGCCTACCAGTTCGCGAGGGACTGGGCGGGCCGGCACGCCAAGAAGAAATAGCTTGGCCATCGAAGTCGTCGCCGCGGTCATCCAGAGGCCGGATGGCGCCTTCCTCCTCGCGCAGCGGCCGGCGGGCAAGCTGTACGCCGGCTACTGGGAGTTTCCCGGCGGCAAGGTCGAGCCCGGCGAGCCGCTGCGCGAGGCGATCGCCCGCGAGCTGCACGAGGAGCTCGGCATCGAGGTGCGGCGCGCGCATCCCTGGATCACCCGCGTGTTCGCCTATCCGCACGGCACCGTGCGGCTCAACTTCTTCCGCGTCCTCGCCTGGGACGGCGAGCCGCATCCGCGCGAGGCGCAGGAGGCGATCGCCTGGCAGCGCCTTGGCGGCGCGCTGGTGTCGCCGATGCTGCCCGCGAACGGGCCGGTGCTGGCGGCGCTCGCGCTGCCGGCGGAGTACGCGGTCACGAGCTGCGAGCGCTACGGGGCGAAGCGCATGCTCGAGCTCGTGGAGGCGCGCATCGAGGGCGGCCTCGAGCTCTTGCAGGTGCGCGAGCCCGGCCTGCCGGCGGCCGAGCGGCGCCGCTTCACCGAGCAGGTCCTGGCGCTCGCGCACCGCCACGGCTGCCGGGTGATGACCAAGGCGCCGGTTCCCGGCGCCCACGGCCTGCATTTCACGGCCGCCGAGCTGATGCGCCTGCCCGAGCGGCCGGTCAACATGCTCGCCGCCGCCTCGTGCCATTCGCGCGAGGAGGTGGCGCAGGCGACGCGGCTCGAGCTCGACTTTATTGCCGCCGGCCCGGTCCGGGCGAGCGCCTCGCACCCGGGCGCGGCGGCGCTCGGCTGGGAAAATTTCTCGGCGCTCGTGCGCCACGCGGCGATGCCGGTCTACGCGATCGGCGGCCTGCGCCGGCAGGACCTGGAGGAGGCGATGGCGGCGGGCGCGCACGGCATCGCGATGATCGGCGGGGCCTGGGGGGACTGAGTCCGCCCGGATCAGGCTTTGTAAGGTTGCCGTCCTCCGGGCGCCCCGGCGGACCCGAAGGTCTAGAATCCGGACACGAGGATAAGGGGGATTCGATGATCAAGAACCTGAAGGTCGGCCAGCGCCTCATTCTCGGCAGCGGGCTCCTCTGCGTGCTCGCGGGGTTGCTCGCCTGGACCGGGTACCGGGAGATCCAGAGCCTGCGGGCGAAGCTCGAAGCCGTGCCGGAGATGGTCGGCACGCGCGTGATGCTGAACGACTGGCAGGCCAACACGACGCTCAACGCGGCGCGCACGGTGGCGATCCTGCGCGCGAGCGATCCCAAGCTGGCCGAGCTGCTCGCAGCGGACATCAACAATACCAGCGAGAACAACCTCGCGCTGCAGAAGCGCATCGAGGAGCTGAAGCTGAGCGAGGAAGCGAAGGCGGCCTTCTCGCAGATCGCGGCGGCGCGCGACGAGTTCCTCGGCGCGCGCGACGAGACCCTGCAGGCGAAGCGGGAGAAGGCCGCCGACGCGGGCCGGATCTTCGACACCAAGTTCTTCCCGGCGCTCGCCAACTACGAGCTCGCGGTGCAGTCGTTCGTCGACGGCGTGGTCACCGACTACATCCGCGAGCAGGCCCTCGCGAAGGAAGCGTCCGATCGCGCCGTGCTGTGGCTGGCCGGGTTCACGGGGCTGTTCATGTTCTCGGCGGCGATCCTGGTCGCCCTGATGGTGCGCTCGATCACCCAGCCGGTCGACGACGCGGTCGCGGTGGCGGAGGCGCTCGCGCAGGGCGATCTCACCCGCTCGGTCGAGGCGCGCAGCGGCGACGAGCTGGGGGCGCTGATGCGCGCCCTCGGGGTGGCAAGCCGGCAGCTGAGCGGGCTGGTGCGCGGCATCCAGGACGCCGCGAGCGCGATCAGCGGCGGCGCGCAGGAGATCTCGCACGGCAACTCGCAGCTCTCGCAGCGCACCGAGGCGCAGGCCTCGAGCCTCGAGGAGACCGCGAGCGCGCTCGAGGAGCTGACCGCCACCGTGACCCACAACGCGGAAAACGCGAACCAGGCGAACAAGCTGGTGCAGCAGGCCTCGGGGGTCGCCGGCCGCGGCGGCGAGGTGGTCGGCGAGGTCGTGCGCACCATGCAGGGTATCTCCACGTCCTCGCGCAAGATCGCCGAGATCACGAGCATCATCGACGGCATCGCGTTCCAGACCAACATCCTCGCGCTCAACGCCGCCGTCGAGGCGGCGCGCGCGGGCGACCAGGGCCGCGGCTTCGCGGTCGTGGCGAGCGAGGTGCGCAGCCTCGCGCAGCGCAGCGCGGAGGCGGCCAAGGAAATCAAGGGGCTGATCGAGGAGTCCTCCGGCAAGGTGGAAAGCGGCTCGAAGCTGGCCGCGGAGGCCGGCAGGACGATGGAGGAGGTGGTGAGCTCGGTGCGCAAGGTGGCCGACATCACCGCCGAGATCACGCAGGCGAGCCGCGAGCAGGCTTCCGGGATCCAGCAGGTCAACCAGGCGATGACGCAGATGGACGGGGTGACGCAGCAGAACGCCGCGCTCGTCGAGCAGGTGTCGGCGGCCTCGGTCAGCCTGCAGGAGCAGGCGCTGGCGCTGACCCAGGCCGTGGCCGCCTTCCGGACCTCACAGGTCGAGGCGGATGCGGGCGTGCGGCCGGAGACGGTGCAGGTCGCGGCCGAGGAGCCCTACGCCCTTCCCGACGGCGAGCGCCTCGCGCTCGCCTCGCGCTAAAAAAAGGGGTCAGAGCAAATTACAGGAAACCGGGATCAATCCTTCTCCGGGTTGTCGTGTTGTCCCGTAATTTGCTCTGACCCCTTTTCGTCCTTTTCGTCGAGCGGGACGCGGTAGCGCTCGGCGGCCCAGTCGCCCAGGTCGATGGTTTTGCAGCGCTCGCTGCAGAACGGGCGCCAGCGGTTCGAGGGGTGGAACGGCGACGGGTGCCCGCAGCGCGGGCAGGGAACGGTTCTTACAGGTTGCAGAAGGTCAGCTCGAAGTCGACGTCCCAGTCGGCGGTGCGGGTGCGCGAGTCGGTCGTCGACTGCGCGGGGTGCGAGCCGTTCTGGGCGAGGAAACGGATGTTGAGGACGTACTTGTTCGCGCTGATCTCCGGCACGCAGGGCATCGTCTGGTCCAGGCGAACGCGCAGCATCTGCGCCGTCTTGCCGCCCATCTGCTGGAACATGCCCTGCGGCGCGCGCTGCGCCTGCGGCTTGCCGGACTCGCGCAGGATGCGCAGGATGATCGCGGTGCCGTCGCGCAGCGGGTAGAGGGGCGCGGTCCAGGCGGCGAGGTTGCCGGTGCGCTCCTCCGGCGGGCGATGCAGCCAGTAGTGGTAGGAGGGCAGGTCGAACTCGCACGCCCCGCCCGGGATGCCGGTGCGCTGCTTGATCGACATCAGCCAGTCGTTCTCGCGCAGGTACTGGCCGATCTTGCCGGTCATGGCGAAGAGCGCCGACGCGGAAGCCTCGATGTCCTTCAGCACGCCGGAGAGCGCGTCCTCCGAGATATCGGGGTTGTCCTTGAACGACAGCAGGACCTGCTTCTGCCGCTCCAGCTCCTGCAGGAGGTCCGACTTCAGGTCGGCGCGGCTCGCCACCTCGAGGATCTCGAACAGGGTGAGCAGCGCCATGTGGTGGTCGTGCGGGTCGGGCAGGGCGATGAAGTGCCGCGAGCGCTCGAACAGGTCCTCCAGGCGCAGGAGCGTGCGGATCCGCTCGTTGAGCGGGTACTCGTACGTGATCACGTCGGGGGGGATTGTAGGTATTTTTCGTGGAGGGCGCGCACCCGCGCGCGCAATGCCTCCAGGCTGCCGCCGTTGTCGATCACGTCGTCGGCGGCGGCGAGGCGCTCGGCCCGCGAGGCCTGAGAGGCGATGATGCGCCCGATCTGCTCGTCGGTCAGGCCGCGGCTGCGCACCCGCGCCACCTGGACCTCCTCGGGAACGTCGACCACCAGCACCCGGTCGACCCGCCGGCCGTACTCCCCGGACTCGACGAGCAGCGGCACGACATGCACGACGTAGGGGCCGGGCGCGGCGGCGATGCGCCGGCGCGACTCCTCGCGGATCAGGGGGTGGAGGATGCCCTCCAGGGCACGCCGCTCGGCGGGGTCGGCGAACACGCGCTCGCGCATGCGGCTGCGCTCGGGCGCGCCGTCCGGGCCGAGGGCCCCCTTGCCGAACACCGCCGCGATCTCGGGCAGCGCGGCGCCGCCGGGCGCGGTGAGCTCGTGGGAGATCGCATCGGTGTCCACGACCGTGGCGCCCAGGCGCGCGAACTCGTCCGCCGCCGCGCTTTTGCCGCTGCCGATCCCGCCGGTCAGGCCGACCAGCAGCTTCCTCATCGCCCGAGGTACCAGCGCATCAGCGGCTCGCCCCAGAACAGCGCGACGACCCCGGCGATGGCGAGGTACGGCCCGAAGTGGAAGCGAAAGCCCGCGTCGAAGCGCTTGCGCGCCGCGAACATCTGCAGCGCGCCGAAGAAAAGGCCGACGACCGAGGAGAGCAGCACCACCACGGGCAGGAGCTTCCAGCCGACGAAAGCGCCGACCGCGGCGTTCATCTTGAAGTCGCCGTAGCCCATCCCTTCCTTGCCGGTCAGCAGCTTGTAGGCCCAGTAGACGAGCCACAGGACGAGGTAGCCGGCCACCGCGCCGACCACGGCATCGGGCAGGGCGACGAACGCACCCCCCAGGTTGAGGAGCAGGCCGGCCCACACCAGCGGCAGGGTGAGGTGGTCGGGAAGCAGGCCGGTTTCATGGTCGATGAACGCGAGCGCGATCGTGAACCAGACGAAGAGCGCCGCGCCGAGCGCCGCGAGCCCCGGGCCGAAGTGCCAGGCCGAGTACGCCGCGCCGAGTCCCGCGAGCAGCTCGACGAGCGGATACTTGAGGCCGATCGGGGCCCGGCACTGGGCGCACTTGCCGCGCAACGCGGCATACGAGAGCAGGGGAATGTTGCGCAGCGGCGCGATCCCGGCTCCGCACGCAGGGCAGCGCGAGCGCGGCACCAGGAGGTTGAAGGGTTCCTGCGCCGGCACTGCCTGGCCGGCGAGCTCCGCGCATTCGGCGCGCCACTCGCGCTCCATCATCCGCGGCAGCCGGTAGACGACGACGTTCAGGAACGAGCCGATGCACAGGCCGAACAGCAGCGCCACCCAAGGGAACACGGCTGGCTGGAGGAGCCAGCCGGCGCCTGCCATCCGCTAGACCGCCCCGCCGAGCTTGAAGATCGGCAGGTACATGGCGACGACCATGCCGCCGATCAGCGTGCCGAGCACCACCATGATGATCGGCTCCATCAGCGAGGAGAGGGCCTCCACCGCGTCGTCGACCTCCGCCTCGTAGAAGTCGGCGACCTTGCTGAGCATGCTGTCGAGCGCGCCGGTCTCCTCGCCGATCTGCACCATCTGGATCACCATCGAGGGGAAGACGTTGGACGCCTGCATCGAGGCGGTCAGCGCGGTTCCGGTCGAGACCTCGCTCTGGATCTGCTTGGTCGCCATGAGGTAGACGTAGTTGCCCGCCGCGCCGGCCACCGAATCGAGCGCCTCGACGAGCGGCACGCCGGCCGCGAACATGGTCGAGAGCGTGCGCGTCCAGCGCGCGATGGTCGCCTTGCGGATCACGTTGCCGAAGATGGGCAGGCGCAGCGCCAGGCGGTCCATGAAGATCTGCACGGACAGCGAGCGCTTCCAGGCTTCGAGGAAGCCGTAGATTCCGCCGCCGATCACGCTGAACATGAGCCACCAGTACTGCACGAAGTACTCGGAGATCTGCATCACCACCAGCGTGGGCGTGGGCAGGTCCGCGCCGAAGCTCGAGAACACCGACTTGAACGCCGGGATGACGAAGATCATGATCACCGCGGTGATGATGAACGCGACCGCGATGATCGCGATCGGGTAGAACAGCGCCGACTTGATCTTCGACTTGATCGCGATGATCTTTTCCTTGTACGTCGCGAGGCGGTCGAGCAGCGTCTCGAGAATGCCGGCCTGCTCGCCGGCCTGGACCAGGTTGCAGAACAGGGCGTCGAAGTACAGCGGGTACTTGCGGAAGGCCGCGGCGAGCGAGGAGCCGGTCTCGACCTCGGTCTTGATCTCGGTGAGCAGGCGCCCGACCGCGGGGTTCGGCGCGCCCTTCGCCACGATGTCGAACGACTGGAGGAGCGGCACGCCGGCCTTCATCATCGTCGCGAGCTGGCGGGTGAAGAGCGCGAGGTCCTTCTCGCCGACGCTGCCGCCGCGGCCGATGCGCTGCTTCTTGACCTTGGTGACGAGGATGCCCTGGCGGCGCAGCGTCGCGTTGACGACGGCGTCTCCGGGCGCCTTCATCTCGCCGCGCACGACCTTGCCGGCCTTGTCCTTCCCTTCCCAAAGGAACGTGAAGTCCTTCGGGCCTTTCGCTGTAGCGGTTGCCATGCGACTCCCCTAAACCCCTATTTAGGCTGCCGCGAGCATAGCGCCCGGCGGCGCCGCCTGTAAAGGCTTAACTTCCTCTCCTAAGCTTCTGAGGCCTCTGTATTTTCTACCTGTGCAGGCGGCCGGAATATGCGCACCGTCTTCACCGTGCGGCCCTGGGCGTGGACGATCTCCATGGGCACGTTGTTGATCTTGATCGAAACGTCGGCTTCGGGGATGTCCTGCAGGTGCTCGAGGATCAGCCCGTTCAGCGTCTTGGGACCGTCGGTCGGAAGCGACAGGCCGAGCGCGCGGTTCACCTCCCGGACCGGCGTGGTGCCGTCGGCGCTCGCCGTGCCCGCCTCGTCCCAGCGCAGCGCCGGGGTGGCCGAGGGGAGGGAGGTGGTGAACTTGCCGATGATCTCCTCGATGATGTCCTCGAGCGTGACCAGCCCCATCAGCTCGCCGTACTCGTCGACCACCAGCGCGATCCTCTCCTTGTGCTCCTGGAAGTACTGCATCTGCGGCAGCACGGGCGTCGCGGCCGGGACGAAGTAGGGCTCGACCAGCAGCGACTCGATCGTCGCCTTGTCGAGGACCCCGGAATGCAGCGGGCCGAGGACCTTGCGCAGGTGCAGGATCCCCGCCACCTCGCCCATCGCGTCGCGGAACACCGGCAGGCGCATGTGGTAGCTCGTCGCGAGCTGGTGCGCGACCGTCTCCATCGGCTCGTCGAGGGAGATCGCCTCGATCTTCGCCCGCGGGACCATGATGTCCTGCACGGTGACGTCGCCCACGTCGAAGAGGTTGGAGAGGATCGAGACGTGCTTCTTCGGCAGGAGGTTGGAATACTCGAGCAGGAGCGTGCGCACTTCCTCCGGCGAGATCTCGCCGTCCGTCTCGCCGCGGCGCAGGCGCGCGAGCGCGAGGATCGGGTTGAGGAACGCGTTGGTCGACAGGGTCAGCAGGTGCACGAACGGCGCCGTCAGGCGGGCGAGCCAGAGCATCGGCCAGGCGACCACGCGCGCGATGCCGACCGCGTTGTGCTGGCCCAGGCGCTTGGGCACCAGCTCGCCGACGACGATCGAGACGTAGGTGATGCCGATCACCAGCGTCGCGGTGGCGATCGCGCCGGCGGTCTTCTCCTCGAGGTCGAACCGGTCCTGCAGCCAGTACGAGAGCTGCGCGGCGAAGAACGCCTCGCCGATGATGCCGTTCAGGATGCTGATCGAGGTGATGCCGATCTGGATCGTCGACAGGAAGCGCGTCGGGTCCTCGGCCAGGCGCACCGCGGCGGCGGCGAGGCGATCGCCCTGCTTGGCGAGCGCCTCGAGGCGCGGCTTGCGCGCGGTGAGCAGGGCCACCTCCGACATGGCGAACACGCCGTTCAGCAGGATCAGGCCGAGGAGGACCAGGATCTCCATCCGCGTTTTCCTAGGCTCGCCCGAGCACGACTTCGAGGACGAAGCTGCGCCCGACGTAGGCGAGCATGAGGAACAGGAACGCCGCCGTCGTCCAGCGCAGCGCCGTGCGCCCGCGCCAGCCGTAGGCGGTGCGCCCGAGGAGCAGCCCGCCGAGGGTCGCCCAGGCGAGGAGCGAGAACACCGTCTTGTGGTCGAAGCTGAAGGGCCGGCCGTAGATCGACTCCGACAGCGCGACGCCGAGCGCCAGCGCCGCGGTCATGAACGCGAACGAGACGCCGATCAGGCGAAAGAGCAGGCGCTCCATCGTCAGCAGCGGCGGCAGGGTCGGCAGCCTGAGCAGCGGCCGCGCGCCGGCGTCCTGGCGCGAGTAGTGGAGGCTGCGCTCGAGATAGGCCATCAGCGCGACCTGCAGCACCGCGATGGTCAGCACGCCGTAGGCGGCCATGAACAGCAGCACGTGCAGCGTGAACGCGGCATCGCCGAAGCCCTGCGGGCTGATCCTGCCGGGAAAGAGCGGCGGCAGCGCGGGGGCGAGCGCCGCGCCGGCGGGCGCCATCGGCTCCAGGCCGTCGAGGTGCACGAACAGGCTCTCCAGCCAGTAGAGCGCCACGCCGAGCCAGAGCGTCGCCGACAGCGCGAGCGCGAAGCCCAGGCGCAGCTCCGGCGACGCGAAGAGGTCGCGGTAGAGCGCCCAGCCGTGCAGGGCGAAGGGGATCAGGATCGCGGCGCGCTCCCACCCGCGGAGGCCGGCCTCGGCCGAGGCGCCGGCCGGCGCGGTCCGCGGGCGCCAGCGGGTGTCGAGGAAGTGCCAGGCCAGGCCGAGGTACGCGGCCGAGGCGACGAGGTGAACTACAATGTCCGGCACCCCAGGATTATCCCATGCTCGACAACCTCACGGCGCGGCTGGCGAAGATCGCCAAGCGCATCCGCGGCGAAGCGCGCCTCACCGAAGCGAACATCCAGGAGGCGCTGCGCGAAGTGCGCGTGGCGCTGCTCGAGGCCGACGTCGCGCTGCCGGTCGTGAAGCACTTCATCGAGGCGGTGCGCGCGAAGGCGCTCGGCGAGGAAGTGGTCGGCAGCCTGACGCCGGGCCAGGCGCTGGTCGGTGTCGTGCACCGCGAGCTCGCCGCGCTCATGGGCGAGGCGAACGTCGGCCTCGACCTCGCCGCGCAGCCGCCCGCGGGCATCCTCATGGCCGGCCTGCAGGGCTCGGGCAAGACCACCACCAGCGCGAAGCTCGCGCGATTGCTGATCGCCGAGAAGAAGAAGGTCGGCCTGGTTTCCGCCGACGTCTACCGTCCCGCGGCGATCGAGCAGCTGAAGACGGTCGCCGGCCAGGTCAACGCGGAGTGGATTGCGTCTTCTCCCGAAGAAAAGCCCGTCGAAATCGCGAAGCGCGCCCTCGACTACGCGCGCACGCACTACCTCGACGTCCTGATCGTCGACACCGCCGGCCGGCTCGCGGTCGACGAGGCGATGATGCAGGAGATCGCTGCGCTGCACGCCGCGGTGAAGCCGGTCGAGACGCTGTTCATCGTCGATGCGATGCAGGGCCAGGACGCGGTGAACGTCGCGAAAGCGTTCAACGAGCGGCTGCCGCTCACCGGCGTGGTGCTGACCAAGCTCGACGGCGACGCGCGCGGCGGCGCGGCGCTCTCGGTGCGCCACGTCACCGGCAAGCCGAACAAGTTCGCCGGCGTGGGCGAGAAGCTCGACGGCCTGGAGGCCTTCCATCCCGACCGGATGGCGGCGCGCATCCTCGGCATGGGCGACATCCTGTCGCTGGTCGAGGAGGCGCACGCCAAGGTCGACCTCGACGAGGCGAAGAAGCTCGCCGACAAGGTGCGCAAGGGCAAGGGCTTCGACCTCGAGGACTTCCGCGCGCAGATCGCGCAGATGAACAAGATGGGCGGAGTCGCCTCGATGCTCGACAAGCTGCCCGCGAACCTGGTCGGGCAGATCGATCCGGCGAAGCTGCAGGACGACAAGCAGATGAAGCGCATCGTCGGCATCATCGACGCGATGACGCCGCAGGAGCGCACCAAGCCCGAGCTGATCAAGGCCTCGCGCAAGCGGCGCATCGCCACCGGCGCCGGCGTGCCGGTGCAGGCGGTGAACCAGCTCCTGAACCAGTTCGAGCAGATGCAAAAGATGATGAAGATGATGAAGGGCGGGAACATGCAGCGCATGATGCGCAACATGAAGGGCATGCTCCCGGGCATGCGCTAGCAGGCGGCGGCATCACAATGGGGAGAGGCGTGCGGACGGCGCTGGTCGTGCTGGCATTGAGCGGGCTCCTGGCCGCCTCCTCCGCATGGGCGCAGGCGCGCAAGGCGCCCGAGCGCGCGCCGCTCGCGCCGCCGAAGGTCTGGCTCGCGCGCGAGATCGCGCAGCTCACCGAGCAGCAGGTGTGGCTCTTCGGCGCCGACGGCTCGAGCGTCGGCGTGGCGCGCACCGAGCAGCTGCGCACGCTGCTCGCGGTGTTCGGCAAGCTCGAGAGCCAGTCCGGCATCAACTCCGAGCTCTACCTCTCCGAGGGCAACGACCCGGACACCTGGCTCGCGCAAGGCAAGGGCGACCAGATCATCATCCGCGTCAGCCTGGGCCTCGTCACCATGATCGGCAGCGACTGGGACGCCTGGGCGTTCGTCCTCGGCCACCAGCTCGCGCACATCGACCTGTTCATGCGCGAGCGCGCCGAGCTGCAGAAGCGCGAGATCGGCGTGCCCGCGCCGCCGAAGATGACGCCGGACGACGAGGAAAAAGTCGCCGACGGCCTCGCCCTCGACTGGGCGATCAAGGCCGGCCACAAGCCCGACGGCGCGGTGCTCTTCCTAACTCGCCTCGCCTCGCGCGCGAGCTCCTCCTCGCTCTTCATGCGCCGCCATCCCTTCTATCCCGGCCGCCTCGACTACGTCCGCGACCTCGGCGCCACCCTCTCCGTTCCCACCGCGAAGCGCGAGCTCAACCCGCCCCCGCAGTAAACACGTCATCCCCGCGGAGACGGGGACCCAGTCCCGTATCATCCCGGCATGACCCGACTCCTCGCCGGTCTCCTCGCCCTCCTCATCGCCAGCACCGCCTTCGCGGAATCCGTCGCGGAGAAGCGCGCCGAGATCCGCAAGATGCGCTCGGAGACCCTGGCGAAGCTCTACAAGTACCACCCGGCTGCGAAGGGCAAGATCGGCAGCGCCTACGGCTATGCCGTCTTCAGCAACGCCGGCATCAACCTCATCTTCGCCTCCATCGCCGCCGGCCGCGGCGTCGCCCGCGACAACAAGACCGGCAAGGACATCTTCATGAAGATGGGCTCCGCCGGCGTCGGCCTCGGCCTCGGCGTAAAGGACTTCCGCGGCATCTTCATCTTCAAGACCAAGAAGGCCTTCGACGACTTCGTCAACGACGGCTGGGAAGGCGGCGCCCACGCCGACGCCGTCGCCAAGGGCGGCGGCAAAGGCGCCTCCGCCGAAGGCGCCGTCACCGTCTCGAAAGATATGGAGCTGTATCAGCTCACCGAAACCGGCCTCGCCCTCGAAGCCACCATCCAGGGCACGAAGTACTTCAAGGACGACGAGCTAAACAAATAGGATGGCCAAAGTCGCGACAGCCATCCTGCGGGGCATTTGACATGCGGCAACGAAAAGTAGTAACTGTCGTTTAGTAACGTGCAAAAAACAAAGAAAAAAAAGATACAAACGGCGAAGCCACAGCTGGTCAGCTTCTTCTGCGGTCCGGGCGGTTTGGATACGGGTTTTCGTCGGGCTGGGTTTCATACAGCTTTTGCCTTGGATCTCGATCGAAGCGCGGTTTTGTCTTTCAACAGAAACTATCCGGGCCAACCAGCCATTCAGGGGGATCTCGTTACCCTTGGCGTAAGGGGAACGATGAAGCGCGTACGCAAGGAGATCGCGCCCGGGACGTCTATTGGCGTCATCGGCGGTCCACCGTGCCAAGGTTTCTCGCAGGCGAACGTGACGGCGTCGATACGCGACCCGCGCAACGGTTTGGCGAGCCTCTACTTGAAGGTCGTCAAAGCACTTTGCAGATGCTATCGAGTTGAATTTTTGGTGCTGGAGAACGTTTCGGGACTGTTGTCGCGGAAGTATCGAGCTAGGTACGCGTCAATTAAGCGTGATATCCGAGCCCTCGGCTTCCAATTGTTCGAGACGACTTTAAACGCGGCAGATTTTGGGGTGCCGCAATCTCGCCGTAGATTGTTCTTGATAGGGCTCAAGAGGAAAGATGCTTCCCGATTCTCGTTCCCAGACGGAAACGCGAACGTGCGTCGCACTGTTCGGGACGCGATCGGCGGAATTCCAGGCCCAGCCTACTTCTCTCGAGGCATAAGGATCAAAGATATCCCGATCCATCGCAACCATTGGACTATGAAGCCGAGGTCAGAGCGCTTTCGGTCTGCGATGCAAGTGAACGGCAGTTGGAGAAGCTTTAAAAAGCTTGCATGGGATAAGCCAAGCAGAACAGTCGCTTTTGGGAACCGTGAGATCCTAATTCATCCTCAAGGTCGTCGCCGGATCAGCATTTACGAGGCGATGCTTCTCCAAGGATTCCCGAAGTCATACCAACTTCTTGGGCACCTAAGCAGCCAGGTAACCCAGGTATCAAACGCCGTTCCGCCTCCGCTAGCGTTCGCAGTTGCGCGGAACATTCGTAGGGCTCTACTTCCGGCATAGAGAGGCCTGCATGGCTGATAGTTCGGAAAAGCTTGCGGAAGAAATTCAGAAGAAGCGCGGCAGCCATGAAGTCGTCAAAGCAAAGCTGCTGACGGACGAGCGCGTAATCGCGCGCGTCACTGACGGCATCTACCGACAACCAGCGTCGGCGCTACGAGAGCTTATTTCAAACGCCTATGACGCGGATGCGACAGAGGTGTTCATTGATACAGATGCTCCGCGCTTTGAAAAGATTACGGTTTCGGACAACGGGCGCGGTATGCGCCCCGATGTGCTTGCATACTTGCTGTGCCACATAGGGGGAAGCGCGAAGCGCACTCAAAGAGGCGCTCAGATAGGTGTCGCCTCACAAGCGAACGCCTATCTAAGTCCCGGTGGGCGACGATTGATAGGCAAGATCGGTATTGGTCTTTTTTCAGTCGCTCAGCTAACGCAGACGTTCCAGATCATTACCAAGGTGAAAGGGGATGCCTTTCGCACAGTGGCCTCAGTAACTCTGAGGACCTATACCGAGGACGATCTCGCAACTTCAGAAGGAGGTGAGTTCGAGAGTGGTCTAGTGAATGTCTGGAGTGAAAGGGCGGAGGGCAAAGAGTCGCACGGGACGACAATCGTTCTCACGGATATCCGTCCACAAGCAAGAGATACGCTTCGTAGCAGAAACATTTGGGCAGGAATCGAGGAAGCCAGAAAGACGCTTGGCGTCGAGCAAGATTCCGTTGTGCCGCCTGAGTTTCATGTTGGAAGCGTGCGGCCGGACACCGGGACTGTGATTGCGGATTCGGCGTCGTTGCCTTGGTCTAAGCAGGATGATCCGGAGAAGAAGTTCAAGAAACTAGTGGATGCGGTGTGGGATCAGGTCGGCGTGCGCAGCCCCAATCCGAAGCTTGAGGACGTTTGCGACTACTACCTAAGAATGATTTGGAATCTCGGGCTTGGGGCGCCGCTGCCCTATCTCGAGCAGCACCCGTTCGATATCAGATTCCCGGCTGAAGTACCCATCTATGAGCTTTCGAACGCGCCGAAGGGCATGGCTACGAAGCTATCGGGTGCTAAGCCGAAGAGACCTAGGGATCTAGCGTCCTTGGGGGATGGAAAACAGCAAGACAAGTTCCGCGTCGTTGTGGACGGTGTGCAGCTAGCGAGGCCACTCAAGTTCAAGAACCTCCCGGCAACCGACCACGCGCTGAGTCACCCGATCTTCTTCGTGGGCAGATGCCGCGAACCGTTTGATGGCGTCCCGAGAGAGATCAGCAGTGGGCCGCTTGGCTTTGAGGCGTACCTGGTTTGGACACCCAAGGTGGCCCCACGTGAGCATAGAGGTGTGCTCGTGCGAATCAACGGGTCCAGCGGCACGTTGTTCGACGAAACCTTCATGAAGTATCAGGTTTCCGAGCTCACAAGGCTCAGTCAGATTACATGCGAAATCTTCGTACACGAAGGCCTTGACGGCGCCCTAAACATAGATAGGGAATCGTTCAACTACGCACACCCGCATTTTGTGTTCCTGTCTCGTTGGCTCCATAGCGCTTTGCGCCAGCTCGCGACGGTGCAGAAAAAGCTCGCATCTGAAGTCCGCGTAGAGAGGCGCGAGGAAGCCGTTCGTGGTGCGGTTGGAAGTCTACGGAACATTGTCAAGCGAGAGGTCGCTGCAGCAACTGGGGACAGTGCGCAGAACATCCCTTCAGTGAAGTTCGTGTCGCGTAATGAAATACGGGATGTAGGCCGCCGGAAAGATGGGGTACTGCTCTTTGCCCGGGAGGCGGTCTTGGCTCCATCGGCTGGAGCCAAGCCGATCCCAACCAAAGTTAGACAAGCCACTGAACTTAGGCTTCAAGCAATTGCACAAGTCTTATCCGCATATGGCCTGCTGGATGACCTTTCAGAAGCGAAGCGAGAGCGATTGCTTCGTGCCATCGGGGAAGTACTAAGAACTGATCTGGGGGAGTAACAGCCTTATGGCAGAGGAAGGGGGATTCGAGGATATTTTTCCCGCGAGGCGCGAATACAAGGCCCAGGAGCCGCGGCAGAAGAAGATTTTTCAACCGTGGCACCGCCTACGAAAACAATATGTGCGTGAGCGCCAATGGTGTAAGGCGCTCGATGCATTGCTGGCTAGCAGTCCGATTGTAGATAGGCCCATTAAGTATCTAGGATTGCCTGGCAACGAGCTTCTGGACCTGCGGATCATTCACAAAGTGGTTTGCGAGCCACGGAAGATTCCGCTGCGATTTATCGGTTTCAATTTGGGGGCAAAGGTGCCGGGGCCTGATCAACTAGAGATCGACCTCTCAACCGAAGAAGTGAAGCGGCTTTCGTTAGTCGATGGCCAATCAAGGATTGTTCCGGATGATTTCCGGACCCTCGCTGATACGAACTCGGTGGGTTGGAGCGAGGCGGATAGGCATGGCCCGTTTGACGTGATCAACATCGACCTATGCGACGGATTCGGAAAAGAACCTGCAGGCAACCCCGAAGAAACTTACTACAACGCTGTCTCTGAGCTATTGGGTATTCAAGCCTACAGTCGGTCACCGTGGTTGCTGTTTCTGACCACGAGGATTGGCGAACGGCACGTACACCCTACAACCCTATCCCGTATGAGGACCGCGTATGAGCGCAATCTCCGCAGTTGTCCGGAGTTCACGCGGCTATCTAAGTCACGCTTTCGGATTGCCACGCCAGCAGACGCAGGCTCAGCATTGAGGTCACCCGCGGGTTTCAACAACGTTTTTCTCACGGGTCTCGCCAAGTGGTTGCTCGGCATGGGTCTAAATGTCGCGCCGAAATGTCAAGTGACGATGGAAGATGTGCTGAGCTATACGGTGCGAACAGGTAACCCAGTTAGCGATCTAGTATCAGCAGCATTTCTGTTCGAGCCCCTATCGCAGCCGCCTCGCGATCCCCTAAGCCTGGCCTCAAGTAGGCGAAGAAAAATCGTGCTCGACGAGTGCGCACTCGCGGCGGCGTTCATCGAAAAACTGTGCTCCGTGGTCGACGTGGACAAGAAAATCCAGGCAGACCCCGCGCTTCGATCGGGACTTCTTCAAAGCGCGAAGGACCTGATGCAAGCGGCAAGATACGATGTCCAAGAGTTCTCAACTTGGGCTGCACAGAACTGCTAGCGCGCTCTTAGGAATCGCTTCAACCGACCAACTAGGCGGTTTTCGTTCCGAAGTTCACATTCCCAGATACGTAGGCATGACCAGCCTGCTTTGCGCAGCTGCCTCAGGTTTCTCTGGTCCCGCTTTTGATTGCCGAGGATTTTCGGACCCCAGTAGCTCTGGTTACTCTTTGCGCGCGTTGCTTCTACGCATTCATGGCCATGCCAATAGCAGCCGTGAACGAAGACCAGCTTCTTGTTGCGCGCCAGCACGATGTCCGGTTTCCCCGGTAGATCCTTGCGATTGACTTCGAACCGTCGGCCCAAAGATCGAAGGATCTGCCGCACCCTGCGCTCGGGCAGCGTATCTGTACTGCGAATGCGCGACATATTCGCGCTGCGCTGAGCTGTAGTGAGGCGATCCGTCAAGTTCGATCTCTGTGATCGACGAGGGTGCCCGGCGGGTTGGCGAGTTCCCAAATTCCGCGAGGCGAATCGCCGCGTATAAGGCCTCGGTTCTTGAGCAGATTGCGACCCCAAGAAATCTTGTTTTCGGCTTTAGTCTCGCCGGTGGCGACGAATTCCATGTCGCTTGGCGGGATGAGGCCGCGCTTCATCATGCGCTCGACGACGGCGAGGGTGACTTCCTTCTTGTGGCCGCGGCCCTTGAAGGGCGGGGCGGCGAGCACCTCGAGGAGGTTTTCTTCGTAGACGGACTGCGGGGTCTTGTCGCGGCGGCTGGAGATCGGTGCCTGACCCCGATCTTTTGCAGCGGGCTTCTTGGTCTCCAGTTCTAGCAAGCGCCGGAGGACGGAGTTGGGGGTGTCGACGAGGGGTTCGGCGAGTTTCTTCAGGGCCTCGAAGACTTCATCGTCGATCCGGATCGTCGGCATGCGCGGTTAATCGGGCTCCGTCCCCGATCTCTCTTGTGACAATGTTTCGATTGTACTCTTTATCTTTATCCGTATAATTCGCGCCTCTTTCAACGCAGCAGGGGCATGACGATGGTGGTGATTCGACTGGCGCGCGGCGGCGCGAACAAGCGGCCCTTCTATCACGTGGTGGTGGCGGATTCGCGCCGGCACGTGCAGGGCAAGTTCATCGAGCGGCTGGGCTTCTACGACCCGAAGGCACCCGAGGGCCGGGAGAACCTGCGCGTGAACATGGAGCGGCTGAAGCACTGGCAGGGCAAGGGCGCGCAGCTCTCGCTGACGGCCAAGCGGCTGGTGCAGAAGTTTGCGAAGAAAGCGGCCTGATACGCCGGATCCGCTGGTCGGGATGGGGCGCGTCGCCGGCAGCTACGGCGTGCGCGGATGGCTGAAGGTCGCCCCCGAAGGCGGCGCGGCGCCGGGCCTGGCGCAAGCAACGGAGTGGTGGATCGGCGGCAAGCCGCACAAGGTCGTCGCCCGCATCCACGGCTCCACGGTGGTCGCGCAGGTGCAGGGCATCGCGAATCGCGAAGAAGCACTGAAGCTGAAGGGTTTGCCGGTGGCGGTGCAGCGCGCGTCGCTGGCCGACCCGGGTGAAGGGCACTACTACCACGCGGACCTGCTGGGCCTCGAGGTGGTGAACGGGCAGGGCGAGTCGCTCGGGACGCTGAAGCGGATGTTCTCGAACGGCGCGCAGGACGTGATCGAGGTGCAGGGCAAGGGCAAGACGCATCTTCTGCCCTGGGTGGCGGCGGTGGTGAAGGAAGTGGACCTGGAGAAAAGACGGGTCCTTGTGGAGTGGGGGGCGGACTGGTGATCCGGTTCGACGTGGTGACGCTCTTCCCGGAGATGCTCCGGGCGATCACCGAAAGCGGCATCACGAGCCGCGCGCTGGCGCAGGGGCTGTGGCAGGTGAAGACGTGGAACCCGCGGGAGTTCGCGGCGAACGCGTACCGGACGGTGGACGACCGGCCGTTCGGCGGCGGGCCGGGGATGGTGATGATGGCCGAGCCGATTGAACGAACGCTAGACGCTGTGAAAACCGGGGGAGGCACTGGAAGGGTGGTCTACCTCTCCCCGCAGGGCAGGAAGCTGGACCACGACAAGGTGATGGCGCTGTCGAAGCAGAGCGCCCTCACCTTGCTGTGCGGACGGTACGAAGGCGTGGACGAGCGGTTGCTCGCGCGCCGGGTGGACGAGGAGCTCTCGATCGGCGATTTCGTGCTGTCGGGAGGGGAGCTCGCGGCGATGGCGCTGATGGACGCGGTGGTGCGCCAGCTCCCGGGGGCGCTCGGCGACGAGTCCTCCGCGGCGGAAGAGTCGTTCGCCGGCGGGCTGCTCGACTGCCCGCAGTACACGCGGCCGGAGACGTACGCAGGGGAGAAGGTGCCCGAGGTGCTGATGACGGGGCACCACGAGAACATCCGGCGCTGGCGGCTGAAGCAGGCGCTGGGCAGGACGTGGCTGAGGCGGCCGGCGCTGATCGAGGCGCGGCGCCTGAGCGACGAGGAAAGGAAGCTGCTGGACGAATTCCAGCGCGAACACGGAGCAAGACCATGAACCTGATCGAGCAGCTCGAGAAAGAAGAGATCCAGCGGCTGAAGAAGAGTATCCCGGACTTCTCGCCGGGCGACACCGTCGTCGTCTACGTCAACGTCGTCGAGGGCGAGCGCAAGCGCTCGCAGGCCTTCGAGGGCATGGTGATCGCCAAGAGGAACCGCGGCCTCAACTCCTCGTTCATCGTGCGCAAGATCTCCTCCGGCGAGGGCGTCGAGCGCACCTTCCAGACCTACTCGCCGCTCATCGCCTCGATCGAGGTGAAGCGGAAGGGCGAAGTGCGCCGCGCCAAGCTCTACTACCTGCGCCAGCGCTCGGGCAAGTCGGCCCGCATCCGCGAGAAGATGGGCGGGGACGACACCGCCGCAGAGGCTTCGCAAGAGTGAAGATCGGGGTCAGGCACCGAATTGAAAGGCCAATTCGGAGCCAGACCCCAAGGTAAAATGGGCTGATGCGCCGCGAATCCGCCGTCATCAGCCCGATCACCGAGATCGTCGCCGCCATCCGCGGCGGCGAGATCGTGATCCTGGTCGACGACGAGGACCGCGAGAACGAGGGCGACCTCGTCTTCGCCGCGGAATTCGTCACCGCCGAGAAAGTCAACTTCCTCGCCAAGCACGGGCGCGGGCTCATCTGCCTGACGCTCACCGAGGCGCACGCCGAGCGCCTGGGCCTGAAGCCCATGGTCGAGCAGAACCGCGGCCGGCACGGCACGAACTTCACCGCGTCGATCGAGGCCGCCGAGGGCATCGCCACCGGCATCTCGGCGCACGATCGCGCGCTGACGATCAAGGTCGCCTGCGCCGAGCGGGCGAGCGCGCAGGACATCGTCCAGCCCGGCCATGTGTTCCCGATCGTCGCCCAGCCCGGCGGCGTGCTGGTGCGCGCCGGCCATACCGAGGCCTGCTGCGACATCGCCCGCCTCGCCGGCCTGCCGCCGGCGGCGGTGCTGTGCGAGATCATGCGCGACGACGGGACGATGGCGCGCATGCCCGACCTCCTCGAGTTCGCCGCCGCGCACAAGCTGAAGATCGGCACCATCGCCGACCTGATCGAATACCGCAGCCGCAACGAGTCGCTCGTGAAGCGGCTCGAGGAGCGGCCGATCGAGACGCCCTGGGGCCCGTTCGACCTGGTGTCGTACCGGGACCTGGCGGTCGGCGCCCTGCACATGGCGCTGACGCTCGGGAAGATCGACGTGAGCCGCGAGACGCTGGTGCGGGTGCACGAGCCGCTGTCGGTGATGGATCTCCTCGACGCGGGAAAGGGCACGCACTCCTGGAGCGTCGGCGAGGCCCTCGCGGCGATCCGCGCGGCCGGCACGGGCGCGATGGTCCTCATGAACTGCGGCGAGCCGGGCGAGGCGCGCCCGGCGGCCGGGCGCAGCATGGACCTGCGCCTGTACGGCATCGGCGCGCAGATCCTGCGCGACCTGGGCGTGGGCCGCATGAAGCTGATGGCCGCCCCGCGCAAGATGCCGAGCATGGCGGGATTCGGCCTGGAAGTGACCGGCTACCTCCAGAAGCACGGCTAGCGTGCGCGTCGCCCTGGTCGCCAGCCGCTTCAACGAGGAGATCTCCGCGCAGCTCCTCGCGCGCGCGAAGGCGGAAGCCGGGAAGCTCGGCGTCGAGCTGCAGGTGGAAAGCGTCCCTGGCGCGCTGGAGATCCCGCTCGCGCTGCAGTGGCTCGCGCAGACGCGCCGCTTCGACGCGCTGGTCGCGGTGGGCTGCGTGATCCGCGGCGAGACCTACCACTTCGAGGTGGTGTGCAACGAGTCGGCGCGCGGGGTGATGGACGTCGCGCTCGAGTTCGGCCTCCCGGTGGGCAACGGCATCCTCACCACCGAGGACGAGGTGCAGGCGCTCGCGCGCCTCGACAAGGGCGCCGAGGCGCTGCGCGCCGCGGTCGAGATGGCGAAGCTGCGCGCGAAAGTGGGCGCGTGAGCGACGCGCGCCGCCAGTCGCGCGAGGTCGCGCTGCAGGCCCTGTACGCCTGGCAGCTCTCCGGCGGCGACGCGCTCGAGGAGCTGAAGTCGCTCGAGGGGTTCGAGGATTCCGACCAGGACCTCGCCCGCAGCCTGGTCTCCGGGGTGAGCGGCCGCGCCGCCGAGCTGCAGGTCCTGATCTCGCCGCATGTCGACCGCGACTTCGCCCGGCTCTCGCCGGTGGAGCGCGCGATCCTGTACATCGGCACCTACGAGCTGTCCGCGCATCCGCGCACGCCGTTCCGCGTGGTGCTCAACGAGGCGGTCGAGCTCGGCAAGAGCTTCGGCGCCACCGAGGGCCACCGCTTCGTCAACGGCGTGCTGGAGAAGATCGCCGCCGCGCTGCGGCCCGAAGAAGTCGCGAAGCACCGCAGCACGCTCTGAACGAGTTCGAGCTCATCCGCAGGTTCTTCGCCCGGTCGCCCGGGGGAGGAGATCTCATTGGCGACGATTGCGCGCGCCTCGTTCCCTCTCCGGGAATGGAATGGTCCGTGACGGCGGACATGCTCGTGGAGGGACGCCACTTCCTCCCGGCCGCCGATCCACGCCTGCTCGGCCACAAGGCCCTGGCCGTAAACCTGTCCGACCTCGCGGCGAGCGGCGCCGTGCCGCGCTGGTTCATGCTGGCGCTGTGCATCCCGGCCGCCGACGAGCGCTGGCTGCAGGCGTTCTCCGACGGCCTGTTCGCCCTCGCGGCGGCGCATTCAGTGGAAATCGCCGGCGGCGACACGACGCGCGGGCCGCAGGTCGTCATCGCCATCACCGCGATCGGCGAGGTGCCTTCCGGAGCCGCCCTGACCCGCTCGGGTGCGAAGGCGGGCGACGACGTGTGGGTCTCGGGCGCGCTCGGCGGCGCCGCGCTCGCCCTCGTGCATCCGGAGCTGGCGCAGGCGGCGCAACGCCTGCACGCGCCGCAGCCGCGCGTCGCGCTCGGGCAGAAGCTGCGCGGCCTGGCGAGCGCATGCATCGACGTCTCCGACGGCCTCGCCGCCGACCTCGGGCATATCCTGGAAAGGTCGGGCGTGGGGGCGCAAGTCCAATGGACACTGATCCCCAAGGACAGCGCTTTTGAAGCGTTGAAGGACGAGAAGCTGCTGCGCCGTTGCGTGCTTTCGGGTGGCGACGACTACGAGCTGCTGTTCACCGCGCCCGCGGCGAAGCGCGCCGCGGTCGCCGCGCTGGGCGAGGTGACCCGGATCGGCGAGATCGTCGCCGGCCGGGAGCTCGCGATCCTCGACGCGGCCGGCCGGGCGATGCCCCACCAGGGCGGGTTCGACCACTTCGCATGATCTTCCGCCACCCGGCGCATTTCATCGCTTTCGGCTTCGGCGCCGGGCTGGCGCGCTTCGCGCCCGGCTCCTGGGGCACGCTGCTCGGCTGGGGCCTCGGCGCGCTGCTGCTGCCGCTGCTCGACGCGCCGGCCTACCTCGCGCTCGTCGCGGCGGCGTTCCTGGCCGGCGTCTGGGCCTGCAGCGTCACGGGACGCCACCTCGGCGTGCACGACCACGGCGGCATGGTCTGGGACGAGGTCGTGGCGTTCCTGCTCGTGCTCGCCATCGTGCCGCGCGAGCTCTTCTGGCAGCTGGGCGCCTTCGTCGCCTTCCGCTTCTTCGACATCGTGAAGCCGCCGCCCATCCGCTGGTGCGAGCGGCGCTGGCAGGGCGGCTTCGGCGTGATGTTCGACGACCTCGTCGCGGCCGGCTATGCGCTGCTCCTCCTGGCCCTGGTCAAGAGGATCCTTTGAACGACCTCGCCGGGAAAGTCGGGCGTGCATTGGCAGCGAAGGGCGAGAAGCTGGTCACCGCGGAATCGTGCACCGGCGGCTGGGTGGCGCAGGTCGTGACCTCGGCGGCCGGGTCCTCGGCGTGGTTCGAGCGCGGCTACGTCACCTATTCGAACGAGGCGAAGCACGAGGCGCTGGGCGTGCCGCTCGCGGTGCTGGAGAAGCACGGCGCGGTGAGCGAGGAAACCGCCCGCGAGATGGCGCTCGGGGCGCTCGCGCGAAGCAGGGGCACGCTCGCGCTGTCGATCACCGGGATTGCCGGCCCGGCGGGCGGCAGCGCCGCCAAGCCGGTGGGCACGGTCTGCTTCGGCTGGGCGCGCAAGGGGGCCGCGCCCCTGGCGCAGACCCGGGTTTTCCAGGGCGACCGCGAGAGCGTGCGGCGCCAGTCGGTCGTGCACGCGCTTGAAAAGGTCCTGGAATTGCTTGATGCTGGGTAGGGAAGGCCCCACCTGAGCCCATGGCTTCCGTCCGACCGCCTGCGGTAGCAGGCACGTTCTATCCCGGAGATCCCCGCGCGCTCGCGGCCGAGCTCGAGGAGCTCCTCGGCGGCGTCGACTACCTGGCGCCGCGCCTCGGGTTCCCGAAAGCGCTCGTCGTGCCGCACGCCGGCTACGTCTATTCCGGGCCGGTCGCGGCGCGCGCCTACGACGAGATCGCGCCCGCGCGCGCGATCGTGAAGCGCGTGGTTCTCCTCGGCCCGGCGCATCGCGTCGCCGTGCGCGGCCTCGCGTTGCCGGGCGCTGACTTCTTCGACACGCCCCTGGGGCGCATCCCGCTCGATAGAGCGGCGTTCGAAGGGATCCGGGATCTCTCCCAAGTCGTCACGAGCGACCCTGCCCACGCCATGGAGCATTCGCTCGAGGTGCAGCTTCCGTTCCTGCAGCGCGCGCTCGGGGCGTTCTCGCTCGTCCCGCTCGCGGTCGGACGCGCCACCTCCGGCGAGGTGGCTGCGGTGCTGCAGCGCCTGTGGGGCGGGCCGGAGACGCTGATCGTCGTTTCCACGGACCTGTCGCACTACCACGCCTATGACAAGGCGCGCGCGATCGACGCCGCGACCCTCGCGAAGATCGCGGCGTTCGCCACGGATATCGACCATGAGGAGGCGTGCGGGGCGACGCCCCTCACAGGGTTGTTGAAATTATCAAAAGCAAAGGGACTTTCCATCCGCCTCCTCGGGGCTTGCAATTCCGGCGACACGGCGGGCGGCAAGGACCGCGTCGTGGGCTATTCGTCGTTCGCGCTGCACGAGGGCGCGGCAGTGGCGATGGACGAGGCGGGCCGGTCCCTGGTCGCGATCGCGCGCAAGGCGATCGAGCGCCGCCTCGATGGAACGCAGGGAAGCGCCCCCGATCTTCCCTTCCTGCGCCAGGCGGGCGCGACGTTCGTCACGCTCGCGAAGGACGGCAAGTTGCGCGGCTGCATCGGCAGCCTCGCGGCGGCGCGGCCGCTCGGCGAGGACGTGGCGCAGAACGCGCTCGGCGCGGCGTTCCGCGACCCGCGCTTCCCGCCGCTGTCCGCCGCCGAGTGGCCGCATTGCCGCGTCGAGGTGTCGCTGCTGTCCGCGCCGAAGCCGATCCGCTTCGCCGATGAAACCGATCTCCTCGCGCAGGTCGTCCCGGGCGAGGATGGCGTCATCCTGGAATGCGATGGGCGGCGCGCGACGTTCCTGCCGCAGGTCTGGGAAAGCCTCCCGGACAAGTTAGCCTTTTTCGCCGAGCTGGTGAAAAAAGCGGGACTGCCGGCCGATACCCGGCTCGCGCGCTGCAAGGTCTCGCGCTACCGGGTGGCAAAGTTCCATGAAAGGTAACTGGTGGCATGCGCTGCCGGACGGGCGCATCCAGTGCGACCTGTGCCCGCGCGACTGCCGGCTGCACGAGGGGCAGCGCGGATTGTGTTTCGTCCGCAAGAGCGAAGGCGGCGAGATGCTGCTCACCACCTACGGGCGCTCCTCGGGCTTCTGCATCGACCCGGTGGAGAAGAAGCCGCTCAACCACTTCTATCCCGGCACCAGCATCCTCTCGTTCGGCACCGCCGGCTGCAACCTCGCCTGCAAGTTCTGCCAGAACTGGGACATCTCCAAGTCGAAGGAGATGGACCGGCTCCAGGACGAGGCGAGCCCCGGCGCGATCGCCGCGGCCGCCGTGAAGCTCGGCTGCCGGTCGGTCGCCTTCACCTACAACGACCCGGTGATCTTCGCCGAGTACGCAATGGACATCGCCGACGCGTGCCGCGGGAAGGACGTGAAGACCGTCGCGGTGACCGCAGGCTACATCCACGCCGCGCCGCGGCGCGCGTTCTTCGCGAAGATGGACGCGGCGAACGTGGACCTGAAGGGCTTCACCGACGACTTCTACTGGAAGGTCTGCGCCGGGCGCCTGCAGCCGGTGCTCGACACGCTCGTCTACCTGGTGAAGGAGACGCAGGTCTGGACGGAGATCACGACGCTCCTCATCCCGGGGAAGAACGACTCGGACGAGGAGCTGCGCGCGCAATGCAAGTGGATCCGGCAGAACCTCGGGCCCGACGTGCCGCTGCATTTCACGGCGTTCCATCCCGACTGGAAGATGAACGACATCGGCCCGACGCCGCCCGCCACGCTGAGGCGCGCGCGCGAGATCGCGCAGCTCGCCGGCCTGAACTACGTGTACACCGGCAACGTGCATGATGAAACGGGCGGCTCCACTTACTGCCCCGCGTGCGAACATCCGGTGATCGTGCGCGACTGGTACGACATCCGGGACTACCGCCTGACCGACGAGGGCGCCTGCAAGTCGTGCGGCACGCGCATTCCCGGCCGCTTCCAGAAGCTCGGCAAGCCTTTCGGCCCGCGCCGGATCCCCGTACGGCTGCAGCAGGAAAAAGCATTTCCCTGACGGCGGGAACGCCGGGCTGGCTGGCCGCGCTCTGCTCGAGCCGGCTGCTCGCCGCCACCTGGTTCGTCGCTTACTCGGCGGTCCTGCCGCTCACCCAGGCCGAATGGAGCCTGAGCGGCCGCGAGGCCGGCATGGTGCAGGCGGCCTTCCACCTCGGCTACCTGCTGTCGCTCTTCATCGTCGGCTTCATCGCCGACCACTACGGCGCGAAGCGGGCGTACCTGACCACCGGCGTCGCCGCCTGCCTGAGCCCATGGGCCTTCGTGTTCCTCGCCGAGGGCTTCTGGTCGGCGCTCTGGCTGCACGCGCTCACGGGCCTGTGCCAGGGCGGCAGCTACACGCCGGCCCTGGCGCTGATCAACGACCATGTCCCGCGCGAGCGGCGCGGGCGCGCCATGGGCTACCTCATCGCGGCCTCGAGCGCAGGCTACGCGGCCTGCCTCCTCGCCGCGGGCCTGGCGCTCAAGTTCACCGGGTGGCGCGGCGCGCTCGCGATCGTCGCGCTCATGCCCGTGCTTTCCTGGCTTCTCGCCGTCATCATCCTGCGTGGAACCGCCAACGTCGTCCATGCCCGGCCGGCCGGGCAGTCCGCGCTCGCCGCCTTGCCCGCGGTCTGGCGCAACCGGCGCGGCATGCTCTCCATCTGGGGCTACACCTGCCACAACTGGGAGCTGCTCGGCATCTGGGCCTGGCTGCCCGCGTTCCTCACCGCCGCGCTCGTCCTCCACGGGGCGGGGAATCCGGCTTCGCTCGCCCTCGCGCTCGCGGCGCTCACCTACGTCGCCAACATCGGCGGGTCGATCGCCGGCGGGATCATGGCCGACCGCTGGGGCCGCACGCAGACGATCCTCCTGTGGTCCTGCGTAAGCCTCGCGCTGTCGTTCACGATCGGCTGGCTCATCGCGCTTCCGATCGTGCTGCTGGTCGCGCTCGCCTGCCTGTACAACTTCGCCGGCATCGCCGACTCGTCGACGCACTCGACCGTGCTCGCGGAAAGCGTGCCGCCGCACTCGCTCGGCGTCGCGTACGCGGTGCGCTCTGTAATCGGCTTCGGCGCGGGCGTGGTCAGCCCGGTGGTGTTCGGCTGGGCGCTCGACCTCGCCGGGGGCGGCAAGGGCAGCGGCGACACGTTTGCCTGGGGGATTGCCTGGACGACCCTCGGGCTCGGCGCGCTGCTCGGCCCGCTCGCAACCTGGAAGCTGCAGCGTGCACGCTAGGCCGTTCTCCGAGGCGAGCGAGCGCAACCGGGGTCCCATCCTGGAGGTGCTGCAGCGCGTCTTCGCGGACAGCGCGCGCGTGCTGGAGATCGGCTCGGGGACCGGACAGCACGCCGCGTACTTCTCCGCTGCGCTGCCGCACCTCGCCTGGCAGGCGAGCGACGTGGCGGAGCACCTGCCGGGCATCCGCGCCTGGGGCGTCGAGCCGATCGCGCTCGACGTGGACGACGCATGGCCGCAGATCGACGCAGACGCGGCGTTCACGGCCAACACCTGCCACATCATGTCCTGGCCGCAGGTCGAGCGGATGTTCGAGGGCCTGGGCCGCATCCCGTCGTTGCGGGTCTTCTGCGTCTACGGCCCGTTCAGCTACGGGGGAAAGCACACGTCGGAGAGCAATGCGCGCTTCGACGCGATGCTGCGGGCGCGGGACCCGGCGAGCGGGGTGCGCGACCTCGAGGCCGTCGTGGCGCTCGCCCGCCGCACCGGGCTGGGGATGGAAGAGGACAATGCGATGCCGGCGAACAACCGGATGTTGGTTTTCCGCCGTCGCCGCGACTGACGGCCGAGGAGGCCCGGATGAGCGAACGCTACGATGCAATCGTGATCGGCACCGGCCAGGCCGGCCCCGCCCTGTGCGCGCGCCTCGACAAGGAGGGGCTGAAGACCGCGGTCATCGAGCGCAGCCTCATCGGCGGCACCTGCGTGAACGTGGGCTGCATTCCGACCAAGACCCTGGTCGCGAGCGCGCGCGCTGTGCATGTGGCGCGGCGCGGCACTGAATACGGCTTCCGCGCCGGCGCGATCGAGGTCGACATGGCCGCGGTGAAGAAGCGCAAGGACGGCGTGGTGAAGGAGTCCGTCGACGGCCTCGCCGCGTGGCTCGGCGGCATGAAGAACGTGACGCGGATCCAGGGCCATGCGCGCTTCACCGGGCCGCGCCAGGTCGCCGTCGGCGAGCGCGCCCTGCAGGCCGACAAGGTCTTCATCAACGTCGGCGGCCGCGCCCTCGTTCCGCCGCTTCCGGGCCTGGATTCGGTCCCCTACCTGACGAACAGCTCGATGATGGCGGTCGATGCCGTCCCCGAGCACCTGCTGATCATCGGCGGCAGCTACATCGGCCTCGAGTTCGCGCACATGTACCGCCGCTTCGGCGCGAAGGTCACGGTGGTCGAGCGCGCGCCGAAGCTGCTGCCGCGCGAGGACGACGACGTCGCGGCGGAGATCCGGGCGATCCTCGAGCGCGAGGGCGTGGCCATCCGCACCGGCGCCGAATGCATGGCGATCCGCAAGAAAGGCGAGCGCATCGGCATCGAGATGGAATGCCAGGGCGGCGAGCCGATTGCCGAGGGCAGCCACCTGCTCATGGCCGTCGGGCGCAAGGCGAATACCGACGACCTCGGCCTGGAGAGAACCGGGATCAAGGTCGACGAGCGGGGCTTCATCCAGGTCGACGACCACTGCCGCACGACGGAAGAGGGCGTGTGGGCGCTCGGCGACTGCAACGGACGGGGCGCATTCACGCACACGTCCTACAACGACTACGAGATCGTCGCCGCGAACCTGTTCGACAACGATCCGCGCCGGATCTCCGATCGCATCCCGGCGTATGCGCTGTTCATCGACCCGCCCCTGGGCCGGGCGGGGATGAACGAGGCCGAGGCGCGCCAGTCGGGCCGCAAGATCCTCGCCGCCAGGATGCCCATGGCGCGGGTCGGGCGCGCCCGCGAGGCGGGCGAGACGCAGGGCTTCATGAAAGTCCTCGTCGATGCCGAGTCGAAGGAAATCCTGGGCGCGGCCCTGCTCGGCCTGAACGGCGACGAGATCGTCCACTCGCTGCTCGACATGATGTACGCGAAGCGCCCCTACACCACGATCCAGCGCGCGGTGCACATCCATCCCACCGTCACCGAGCTGATCCCCACGCTCCTCGGCACCCTCAAACCCCTGACCTAAAAAAGGGGTCAGAGCAATTTATCGGAAACCGGGATAACTGCGTCATCCGAAAGCGGCTTCAACGGCCGGCCGCGCCGCGTCGGCCCGGCCTTCCTGCCGGCCAAGGCGCTCATGCTTTCGATGAAACGCGCCGTCCCCAACGCAGTCGATGAATTCGCCGCTGCACGGATCGCGCGCAACTCTGCCGGGCTCATCGCCTCGACGAAGAGTCGTCGATACGCCGCCTTCCGCTCGTCGCCCGTGGCGCCGAGCCGCACGAAGCATTCATGCGCGACGAGGAAAGACTTGGCTTCGCTGCTGGCGTAGTGCGCGTGACTGGACCATGGATAGTCGGCGGCACGAACTACCATGCCCGCGCGCACGGGATTGAGCTCGATGTAGCGCTGGCAAGCCAGGAAGTAGCTCTCCGAGTCCACGACGCTCGACTTGAATCGCCCCTCCCACAGCGTACCGGTTCGCTCGTGGATGGCGTTGATTACCCGGACGTAGCTGCGCCCGAGGTCCTGCATGAGCGCAGCCACGGCGCCTTTCTCGGCCGGCGTGATGAGCAGATGCACATGGTTGCCCATGAGCACGTAGGCATGCACCGCGCAGCCGCGGTGGGCCGCGAATCTCGCCAGCAGCTTCAGGTAGTAGCGACGATCCACGTCGCCGAAGAAACATGCGGCACGGTTCACGCCGCGCTGGATCACGTGGTACGGGACGTCCGGAACGTCGAATCGGGGCGGGCGTGGCATCAGGGATGGCGAGCGAGAAGCATCATGGGCTCCTCAACGCACCATCCCGGAATTCGGCTTATCGCTATTTCCTGAAAATTGCTCTGACCCCTTTTTAGTCTTTCATGAGGAGGTGCATGAGGGAGGAGGTGTCCCAGCGCTTGCCGCCGCGCGCCTGGATGTGGGCGTAGAACTGGTCGACAAGCGCAGTCACCGGGAGGCGGGCGCCGTTTTTCTTCGCCTCCTCGATGCAGATGCCGAGGTCCTTGCGCATCCAGTCCACCGCGAAGCCGAAGCCGTCGAACTTCACCTCGTTCATCTGCTTCCAGCGGTTCTCCATCTGCCAGGACTGGGCCGCGCCCTTGGAGATGACCGAGACGACCTGCTCGACGTCCAGGCCGGACTTCTTCGCGAAGGCGAGGCCCTCGGAGAGGCCCTGGAGGAGGCCGGCGATGCAGATCTGGTTGACCATCTTGGTGAGCTGGCCGGCGCCGGGCGCGCCGACCAGGGCGGCGAGCTTGGCGTAGACGTCGATCACCGGCTTCGCTTTCGCGAAGGTGGCTTCCTCGCCGCCGCACATGATGCCGAGCTGGCCGTTGACCGCGCCGGCCTGGCCGCCGGAGACCGGCGCGTCGATGAAGCCGATGCCCATCGCCTTCGTCTTCTCGAACAGCTCCCGGGCGATGACCGCCGAGGCGGTCGTGTGGTCGACGAGGATGGCGCCCTTCTTCATGCCGGCCAAGGCGCCGTTCTCGCCATAGACGACCGAGCGGATGTCGTCGTCGTTGCCGACGCACATCAGGACGAAATCGCAGTCCTTCGCCGCCTCGCGCGGGGTGCCGGCGTGCTTGCCGCCGTACTCCTTCGCCCACTGCTCGGCCTTCGCGCGGGTGCGGTTGAACACGGTCACGTCATGGCCACCCTTTTTCTGCAGGTGGCCCGCCATGGGATATCCCATTACGCCTAGGCCGAGGAAGGCTACTTTTGCCATGTTCTTGTCTCCTATGGGTTTTTCTATGAGTTGACAGCGTCCGGTCAACGACCTACGATAGCTGGACGTTTATACAGTATCCGGTGTTGGCCCAGCACGAGCTGCCGAAGATGCCGACTCGAAAAGAAGAGGTACACGAAATGGATGACAACAAGTCTAAGGCATTAGCCGCCGCGCTTTCCCAGATCGAGAAGCAGTTCGGCAAGGGCTCGATCATGAAGATGGACGACGCGGCGATCAAGGACATCGAGGTGGTGTCCACCGGCTCGCTCGGCCTCG
>CBDDRX010000030.1:0-2505 GCA_965233165.1 uncultured bacterium
GGGCGGGGATGGCGCTGCTGCTCGCGTTGCTGTGGGCCCCCGCCTTCGCGGGGGAGCCAGCTGTCCCCCCCGCGAAGGCGCGGGCCCAATCACCAAAGGTGCTGCGCTACGCGTTCCCGATCGCGGAGACCTCGGCGGATCCGGCGCGCGTGAGCGACATCTACTCGAACACGGTGATCTCGGCGATCTTCGACGCGCCGCTCGACTACGACTACCTGGCGCGGCCGATGAAGCTCAAGCCGCTCACCCTCGAGTCGATGCCGGAAGTCAGCGCCGACGGCAAGGTCTATACCCTGCGGGTCAGGCCCGGCATTTATTTCGCCGACGATCCCGCGTTCAACGGCAAGAAGCGCGAGCTCACGGCGGAGGACTACGTCTACTCGATCAAGCGCGTCATGGACCCGCGCATCGCCTCGCCCCTGCTGGGCGAGCTCGAGGGGAAGATCCTCGGCAGCGAGGAGGCGCTCGCGAAGGCGCGCAAGGCGAACCGCTTCGACTACGACACGCCCATCGAGGGGCTCAAGGTCCTCGACCGGTACACGTTCCGCGTGACGCTCACGGAGCCCTCCTTCATCTTCATCTACGGCTTCGCCGACTGCCGGCTTTCCTGCGCCCTCGCCCGCGAGGTGGTCGAGAAGTACGGCGACGATATCGGCTCGCATCCCGTCGGCACGGGACCCTACCGCATGGCCTTCTGGAAGCGCTCGTCGAAGATGGTGTTCGAGAAGAACCCGAACTTCCGCGAGGAGCGGTGGGACGCGCAGCCGCCGGCCGGCGACGCGCGCGGGCAGGCGATGCTGCGCAAGCTGAAGGGCCGCAGGCTGCCGATGATCGACCGCGTCGAGGTCTACGTGGTCGAGGAGACACAGCCGCGCTGGCTCGCGTTCCTCAACGGCGAGTTCGACCTGATGTTCGGGCTTCCCGAGGAGTACGCCAACCAGGCGATCCCCAACAACGAGCTGGCGCCGAACCTGCGCAAGCAGGGCATCCGGATGGAGCAGACCACGGCGCTCGACCTCACCTTCAACTACTTCAACATGGAAGATCCGGTGGTGGGCGGCTATACGCCGGAGAAGGTGGCGCTGCGGCGCGCGATCTCGCTCGCCTACAAGACCCACGACGAGATCGCCATCCTGCGCAAGGGCCTCGCCATCCCCGCCGAGACGCCCTACAGCCCGGGTGTCGCCGGCTACGACCCCACCTTCCACACCAGCGCGAACGAGTACAACGTCCCCAAGGCGAAGGCGCTGCTCGACATGTTCGGCTACGTCGACCGCGACGGCGACGGCTACCGCGAGATGCCCGACGGCTCGCGCCTCGAGATCAAGTCCAATTCCACGCCCACGGCCCGCGACCAGCAACAGGACGAGCTGTGGAAGCGCAGCATGGACGACATCGGCATCCGCATCACCTTCCGCAAGGCGAAGTGGCCCGACCTGCTCAAGGAGTCCGACGCCGGCAAGCTGATGTTCTGGCAGCTCGGCGGCTCGGCGGCGGCGCCCGATGCCGACACCTGGCTGCAGACGCTCTACGGACCGAACGCGGGGCAGAAGGGCAACCGCGCGCGTTTCCGCAATGCCGAATACGACCGCCTCTATGAGATGGCGCGCGTCATGCCGGACAGCCCCGAGCGCACGAAGCTCTACCAGCAGATGGCCAAGATCGTGATCGCGTACGCCCCCTGGAAGATCAACGTGCACCGCATCCTCACCGACCTCTGGTATCCCTGGGTCGAGGGTTTCCGCCGCACGCCCATGCTCGGCAACCACTTCTGGAAGTACATGGACATCGACGCGGGGCGCCAGGAGCCAAGGTGAGCGGGCGGTAGAATCCCGCCATGGAAGTCGGGATCGTCGGAGTGAGCGGGTTTGGCGGCAGCGAGCTGTTGCGCCTGTGCGCCGGCCATGGGGTATTCCAGATCGCCTACGTGGGCGGCCAGTCCACCGCGGGCCAGCGCCTGTCCGAGCGCTTTCCGGCACTGTCGGGCCATGCTGCCGGCGCTTTGGAGATCCAGCCGTTCGACCCGGAGCGGCTGCCCGCCCTCGACCTGCTATTCGTCTCCCTGCCCACGGGAAAGTCGCGCGAGCCCCTGGCACGCATTGCCGCGAAGACCCGTGTCGTGGACGTGGGCGGCGACCATCGCTTCGTCGAGGGCTGGACCTACGGGCTCACCGAGCTGGCGGGCCAGCGCGATCGCATACGCGCGGCGACGCGCCACGCCAATCCGGGCTGCTATCCGGCCGCGGCGCTGCACGCGCTGGCGCCGCTGCTGAAGGAAGGCCTCGTCGAGCCGGAAGGAATCGTGGTCGATGCCAAGTCCGGCGTCACCGGCACGGGCCGCGGGGGTGCCAGCGAATTCGGCTACGTGGAGACGAGCGAGGACGTGTTCGCCTATGGCCTTCGCTCCCACCCGCACGTGCCGGAGATGGAGCAAGCCCTCTCGCTCGTCGCGGGCAAGGCCGCGACCATCGCATTCACGCCGCACCTGGTGCCGATGAAGCGGGG
>CBDDRX010000031.1:0-54148 GCA_965233165.1 uncultured bacterium
AACACAATTTCCGCACAACCAACCGGCGGGAAACGACACAGTCCGTGGGCAACTGCTTGATGTAGTTGGCGGAGCGGACGGGACTCGAACCCGCGACCCCCGGCGTGACAGGCCGGTATTCTAACCAACTGAACTACCGCTCCTTCAGTACTGCGAAATTCCTGGTGGGTGCTGACGGGATCGAACCGCCGACATTCGCCGTGTAAGAGCGACGCTCTACCAGCTGAGCTAAGCACCCTGCGACGCAAGCGTCGCACCCTCAAAATCAAGGGGCGCTAGTTTATTGCATCCTTGAGGGCTTTTCCAGCGCGGAACTTGGGAAGGCGCGCGGCCTTGATGTCCAGCGCCTCGCCGGTGCGCGGGTTGCGGCCGGTGCGCGCGGCGCGCTTGCCGGCGTAGAAAGTGCCGAAGCCGACGAGCGTGACCTGCTCGTCCTTGCGCAGGCAGGTCTTCACCGACGCGACCAGCGCGTCGACGGCGCGCTCGGCGGCCGACTTGGAAATCTCGGCCGCCTGCGCGATCTGCTCCACCAGGTCGCCTTTGTTCATACGACCTTCTCTTAATGAGTAGTAGTTGCGAGGCCTGTCTGATCGTCGCCCTTCGGCGGAATGGGGCTGCCCTCGTCGTGCTCGGGCAGCGGATCGGGCTGGCGCTCCAGGGCCACCTCGAGCACCTTGTCGATCCATTTCACCGGCACGATCTCGAGCTTGTTCTTGATGTTGTCCGGGATCTCCACCAGGTCCTTCACGTTCTCTTCGGGGATCATCACGGTCTTGATGCCGCCGCGGTGCGCCGCGAGCAGCTTCTCCTTCAGGCCGCCGATCTGCAGCACTTCGCCGCGCAGCGTGATCTCGCCGGTCATGGCGACGTCGGCGCGCACCGGGATGCCGGAGAGGATCGACACCATCGCCGTGGCGATGCCGATGCCGGCGCTGGGGCCGTCCTTCGGCGTGGCGCCCTCGGGCAAATGGATGTGGATGTCGTTCTTCTGGTAGAAGTCCTCCTTCACGCCGAGCTTGCGCGAGCGGGCGCGCACCACGGAGAGCGCCGCCTGGATGGACTCCTGCATGACGTCGCCGAGCTTGCCGGTGGTGATCGTCTTGCCCTTGCCCGGCATGGTGACCGCCTCGATGGTCAGCAGCTCGCCGCCGACCTCGGTCCAGGCGAGGCCGGTGACCTGGCCGACCTGGTTCTGCTTCTCCGCCATCCCGAAGCTGTAGCGGCGCACGCCCAGGTACTTGTCGAGGTTCTTCGGCGTGACGTGGATCTTCTTCGCCTCGTCGCCCTTCTTGTCGGTGACGAGCTGCTTGACCGCCTTGCGGCAGATCTTCGACACCACGCGCTCGAGCGCACGCACGCCCGCCTCGCGGGTGTAGTAGCGCACGATATCGCGGATCGCCGGCTCGGAGACCGCCAGCTCGTTCTCCTTCAGGCCGGTGGACTTGATCTGCTTCGGCAGCAGGTAGCGGATGGCGATGTTCACCTTCTCGTCTTCCGTGTAGCCGGAGAGGCGGATCACCTCCATGCGGTCGAGGAGCGGCGCCGGGATGTTCAGCGTGTTGGCGGTGGCGACGAACATCACTTCGGACAGGTCGTACTCGACCTCGATGTAGTGGTCGACGAACGTGCTGTTCTGCTCCGGGTCGAGGACCTCGAGCAGCGCCGACGACGGGTCGCCGCGCCAGTCGGAGCCCATCTTGTCCACCTCGTCGAGCAGGAAGAGCGGGTTCTTCACCTGCACCTTGCTCATGTTCTGCAGGATCTTGCCCGGCATCGAGCCGATGTAGGTGCGGCGATGCCCGCGGATCTCGGCCTCGTCGCGCACCCCGCCGAGCGACATGCGCACGAACTTGCGGTTGGTCGCCTTGGCGATCGACTGGCCGAGCGAGGTCTTGCCCACGCCCGGGGCGCCGACCAGGCAGAGGATCGGCGCCTTCATCTTGTCGACGCGCGTCTGCACCGCCAGGTACTCGACGATGCGCTCCTTCACTTTCTCCAGGCCGTAGTGGTCCTGGTCGAGGATCTCCTGCGCGCCGCTGATGTCCTTGGAGATCTTCGACTTCTTCTTCCAGGGCAGGTTGACCAGCGTCTCGATGTAGTTGCGCACCACGGTCGCTTCCGCGGACATGGGCGACATGAGCTTGAGCTTCTTCAGCTCGGATTCCGCCTTCTTGCGCGCGTCCTTGTGCATGTGCGCCTTGCGGATCTTCTTCTCCATCTCCTCGAGGTCCGCGCCCTCCTCGCCTTCGCCGAGCTCCTTCTGGATCGCCTTCACCTGCTCGTTCAGGTAGTACTCGCGCTGGCTCTTCTCCATCTGCCGCTTGACGCGGCCGCGGATGCGCTTCTCGACCTGCAGGATGTCGATCTCGGTCTCGAGCTGCGAGAGCAGGTGCTCGAGGCGCGACTTGGCGTCGAACATCTCCAGGACCTGCTGCTTCTGCTCGAGCTTGAGCGGCAGGTGCGCCGCCACCGTGTCGGCGAGGCGGCCCGCCTCGTCGATGCCGGAAAGGGAGGTCAGGATCTCCGGCGGGATCTTCTTGTTCAGCTTGACGTACTGGTCGAAGGCCGAGAGGAGCGCGCGGCGCATGGCCTCGACCTCGGGCGCCGGGGCGCCTTCCAGGGGCACGGTTTCCGCGTCGGCGATCCAGTGCGTGCGCACGTCGGTGATCTGGTTGATGCGCGCGCGCGTGCCGCCCTCGACGAGCACCTTCACCGTGCCGTCCGGGAGCTTGAGCATCTGCAGGATGTTCGACACGCAGCCGATCGCGTACATGTCGCCCGGGCCCGGGTCGTCCTTGGCGGCGGACTTCTGCGCCACCAGCAGGATCGACTTGCCGGCCTCCATCGCCGTCTCCATCGCCTTGATCGACTTCGGGCGGCCGACGAACAGCGGGATCACCATGTGGGGAAACACGACCACATCGCGCAGCGGGAGCAACGGGTACTGGACGATGTCGGATGTGCGTTCTGAGGACATTTCTGGGACCACCTTTTTACCGGCGAAAAGGGATGAACAAAGGGTACACGCACGGCACGTGCGCCGCAATGCGGAAACCCGGACGAAATTTGTTACGTGAAAGCGGTGTTACGCGGAACTTCCGCCCGCCACCTTGTGCTGATCCGAATAGATCAGCAAAGGCTTGCCGTCCGACGAGATCATCGGCTCGTCGACGACCACCTTGCTCACGTTCTCGAGCGTCGGCAACTCGTACATGGTGTCGAGCAGCACGGTTTCAAGGATCGAGCGCAGGCCACGGGCACCCGTCTTGCGGGCGAGCGCCCGCTTGGCGACCGCATTGAGCGCCGGGACGCGCACTTCCAGCTCCACGCCTTCCATGTGGAACAGGCGCTGGTACTGCTTGATGAGCGCGTTCTTCGGCTCGGTGAGGATCTGGATCAGGGCGTGCTCGTCCAGCTCCTCGAGCGTCGCCAGCACCGGCAGGCGGCCGACGAACTCGGGAATCAGGCCGAACTTGATCAGGTCCTCGGGCTCGACGTTGCGCAGCAGGTCGTAGGTCGCCTTGGAGTTGTTCGGGCTGCGCACTTCCGCGCCGAAGCCGATCCCCGTCTTCTCGGTGCGATTGCGCACGATCTTCTCCAGCCCGTCGAACGCGCCGCCGCAGATGAACAGGATGGTGGTCGTGTCGACCTGCACGAAATCCTGGTTCGGGTGCTTGCGTCCCCCCTGGGGAGGGACCGAGGCAATCGTGCCTTCGACCAGCTTCAGGAGTGCCTGCTGGACCCCTTCGCCCGACACGTCGCGGGTGATCGACGGGTTGTCCGACTTGCGCGAGATCTTGTCGATCTCGTCGATGTAGACGATGCCGCGCTTGGCCTTGTCCACGTCGTAGTCGCAGTTCTGCAGCAGCTTCTGGATGATGTTCTCGACGTCCTCGCCGACGTAGCCCGCCTCGGTAAGCGTGGTCGCGTCGGCGATCACGAACGGCACGTTGAGCAGGCGCGCGAGCGTCTGCGCAAGCAGCGTCTTCCCGGACCCGGTCGGGCCGACGAGCAGGATGTTCGACTTGGCGAGCTCGACCTCGTCGTTCTTGGAGAGGTGCTTGAGCCGCTTGTAGTGGTTGTAGACCGCGACGGAGAGGATCTTCTTCGCCTGGTCCTGGCCGATCACGTACTGGTCGAGGATGTTGCGGATCTCGCGCGGCGTCGGCAGGTCGGACTTGGCGCCCTTGCCGCCCTTATCGGAGGCGGTCTCCTCGCGGATGATGTCGTTGCAGAGCTCGATGCACTCGTCGCAGATGAAGACCGAGGGCCCGGCAATCAGCTTGCGCACCTCGTGCTGGCTCTTGGCGCAGAACGAGCAGTAGAGGAGCTTTTCTCCCGAAGAACTCTTTTCCGACATGGAGTTAGGCGTTTTCCCGGCTGCTCAGGACCTTGTCCGCGATGCCATACTTTACCGCTTCTTCGGCACCCATGAAAAAGTCGCGCTCGGTGTCCCGCGCGATGACCTCGATCGACTTGCCGGTATGCCGGGCGAGGATCTCGTTCAGGCGCCCGCGCAGGTACAGGATTTCCTTGGCGTGGATCTCGATGTCCGTGGCCTGGCCCTGGTAGCCGCCCATGGGCTGGTGGATCATCACCCGCGAGTTCGGCAGGCAGTAGCGCTTGTCCTTGTCCCCCGAGGCGAGCAGGAAGGCACCCATGCTGGCAGCCTGGCCGACGCACAGCGTCGAGACGTCGGGCTTGATGAACTGCATCGTGTCGTAGATCGCCAGGCCGGCCGAGACCGAGCCGCCGGGGGAGTTGATATAGAAGAAGATGTCCTTGTCCGGGTTCTCGGACTCGAGGAACAGGAGCTGCGCGACGATCAGGTTGGCGGTGACTTCGGTCACCGGGCCGACCAGGAACACGACCCGCTCCTTCAGGAGGCGCGAGTAGATGTCGTAGGCGCGCTCGCCGCGGCCCGACTGCTCGATGACCATGGGGATCAGCCCCAGGCCCTGGGGCTCCAGCGCGCCGGCGCCGTTTGTAGATTTTTCCCAGTTCATGCGTTGGCTCCCATCAGGTCATCGAAGGGAGTTTCCTTGTCCTTGACCTGGGCTTTGGACAAAACCCATTTGACGACATTGGCTTCCAGCGCTGCGCTTTCCATTTCCGACAACCGTTGCGGCTGCATGTAGAACCATTTTACTACCTCCGCCGGGCGCTCGTAGCTTTGCGCCTCCTGCTCGATGAGCGCGCGCACCTCCGCAGGCTTCGGCTTGAGGTTTTCCTTCTGCGACAGCTCGTTGATGATCAGGCCGAGCGCGACGCGGCGCGTCGCCGTCTCCGCGAACATCTGCGGATTGACCGGCATCTGCTCGGCCTTGATGCCGCGCGCCTCGAGATCGGCGACCGCGCGCTGGGCCAGCTCCTGCGACTCCATCTCGATCAGCGACTTCGGCAGCTCGAGCGGCGTCGCGTCGAGCAGCGCCTGCAAGGCCTGGTGCTTCACCCGCGCCTCGACGCGCTTGCCCACCTCGCGCTCGACGTTCGCCTTGACCTCGCTGCGCATCTTCGCCAGGTCCCCGTCAGCCACGCCCAGCTGCTTCGCGAACTCCGCGTCCAGTGCCGGCAGCTCGGGCTGCTGTATTTCCTTCACCGACAGCTCAAAGACCGCGGTCTTGCCCGCGACGTCCTTGCCCTGGTAGTCGTCGGGGAACTTGAGCTCGAAGCTCTTTTTCTCGCCGGCTTTCATCCCGCGCGCCGCCGCCTCGAACTCGGGCAGCAGGCGCCCTTCACCGAGGACGAGCGCGAAGCCCTCCGCCTTGCCGCCCTCGAACGGCGTGCCGGCGATCGTGCCGGCGAAGTCCACGACCAGGCGGTCGCCGTCCTGCGCGGGGCGCTGCGCCGGGACGAAGCGCACGCGCTGCTTGCGCAGGATCTCGATCGTCTTCTCGACTTCCGCATCGCCCACCGCCACCTGCGGGCGCTCGACCGTCTTGCCCGAGACGTCGCCCAGGCTGACCTCGGGGTAGATCTCGAAGGTGGCGCTGAACTCGAGCGCGCTCTCGTTCGACTCCTTGGTCTCGATCTTCGGATAGCCCGCGACCTTCAGGTTCGCTTCCCGGACCACGGCGGTGAACGACTTCTGCACTGCGTCGCCGAGCACTTCCTGGCGCACTTGCGGCCCGTACGTCTGCGCGATCAGCTTCATCGGCACCTTGCCGGGGCGGAAGCCCGGCATCTTCACGTCGCGTGCGAGCTTCTTCAGCCGCGCGTCGACCTGCTTCTCCACTTCCTTGACTTCGACGCGCATCGATACGCGCCGCGCCAGTGTTCCGATGTTTTCCACGTTCGCCGCCATCCGTTCCTCAATATGTGCAAGTGGTGCGAAGGGAGGGACTCGAACCCTCATGCCTTGCGGCGTCAGATCCTAAGTCTGGTGCGTCTGCCAATTCCGCCACCTTCGCGCCGAAAAAATATCCACAAAACAACGTATTATACCTTCGCTGTCCATTCCCATTTTCGTCACGATGCCGGTCGGCCACTACGAAAACTTCCCGGTCGCGTCGCTCCTGCTTCCCGCGCCGTTGCGCAAGCCCGTCGAGGCCATCTACCGCTTCGCGCGCGCCGCGGACGACATCGCCGATGAAGGCTACGAAGAGCCCGGGATACGCCTGGAGCGGCTCAGCGTCTACCAGGGCCGCCTCGCCGCCATTTCCGCCGGGGAAACCCCGGCAGAGCCGATGTTCCGGGACCTCGCGGACACGATCCGCCGGCATGCCCTGCCGATCTCCCTGTTCCAGGCCCTGCTCGACGCCTTTGCCCAGGACGTGACGAAGAAGCGCTACGCGAGCTTCGACGAGGTGCTCGACTACTGCCGGCGCTCCGCCAACCCCGTGGGACGCCTGCTGCTGCACCTTTTCAAACGTACGACTGAAACGGAGCTGCGCCAGTCCGATGCGATCTGCACTGCGCTGCAGCTGATCAACTTCTGGCAGGACATCGACGTGGATTACACGCGCGACGATCGCGTGTACCTGCCGCAGGACGAGATGGCGCGCTTCGGCGTCACGCAGCTCCACCTGCTGGAGAAGACCTGCGACGCGTCCTGGATCGCGCTCCTGAAGTTCCAGGTCGAGCGGGCACGGGCGCTCATGCTTTCCGGCGCGCCGCTTGGGCGCGCGCTGCCCGGCCGCGTCGGCCTCGAAATCCGGGCGACGATCCAGGGCGGCCTGAAGATTCTGGAAAAGATCGAGGCGGCAGGCTTCGACGTGTTCCGCCATCGCCCCGTCCTGACGCCGCTCGACTGGCCGGTGCTATTGGGGAAAAGCTTATTTTCCGATTCGCTTCGCGAATCGGCGACGCGATGAGTCCCGACGTGAAATCCGGGACAGACCACGTTTTCGCCGCCCCCCTGACAAGGGAGGGAGCGCGCCCTTCTTGCGAGCGGTGGGCTTGCTTTGGAAAACGTGGTCTGTCCCTGTTTTTCTCTTGCGCGCGATGACGCCGGACGAGTACTGCCAGCAGAAGGCGGCTGCGAGCGGTTCCAGCTTCTACTACTCCTTCCTCTTCCTGCCGCCGGAGCGGCGGCGCGCGATCACGGCGCTGTACGCGTTCTGCCGCGAGGTCGACGACGTGGTCGACGAGTCGAGCGATCCGCAGCTCGCGGCGACCAAGCTCGCCTGGTGGCGCGTCGAGGTCGGCAACCTGTACGCCGGCAAGGCCCAGCACCCGGTCGCGAAGGCGCTCGCGCCGTTCACGGAGAAGTTCTCGATCCGCCAGGAGCACCTGGGCGAGATCATCGACGGGATGGAGATGGACCTCACCCAGTCCCGGTACCTCGACTGGCCGGGCCTCGAGCGCTACTGCCACCGCGTCGCGAGCGTGGTCGGCATCTGCGCCGCGGGGATCTTCGGCTACAGCGACCCGAGGACGCTCGACTACGCGCGCAACCTCGGCCTCGCCTTCCAGCTCACGAACATCATCCGCGATGTCGGCGAGGACGCACGCAAGAACCGCATCTACCTGCCGATGGAGGACATGAAGCGCTTCGGCGTGACCGCCGCGGACATCCTCAACGCGCGCCACAGCGATGCGTTCGCTCAGCTCATGCGGTTCCAGGCCGACCGTGCGAAAGGCCTCTACGCCCAGGCGTTCGCGTCCCTCCCCGCCGCCGACCGCCGCGCGCAGCGCCCGGGCCTCATCATGGCGGCGATCTACCGCGCGCTGCTCGACGAGATCGAGCGCGACGGCTTCCAGGTGTTGAAGGGAAAGACTTCCCTGACTCCCGTGCGAAAACTCTGGATCGCCTGGAAGACGTGGATCGCCGGGTAGCCATCGTCGGCGCGGGCTATGCGGGAATTGCCGCGGCGGTCACCCTGGCGGAGCGCGGCATCCCGGTGACCGTCTTCGAGTCCGGGCCCGTTCCCGGCGGGCGCGCCCGGCGCGTAGTCTCGCAGGGCGCGGAGCTGGACAACGGCCAGCACATCCTCGTCGGCGCCTACCAGGAATTGTTCCGCCTGATGCGCCTCGTCGGCGTCGCGCAGGACGCGACGCTGCGCCTGCCGCTCGACCTGCGCTACTTCGACGGCTTTCGCCTCCACGCGCCTCGCCTCCCCGGGCGCCTCGGCCTTCTCGCCGCGATCCTCGGCGCCCGGTTGCCTATCGGCGAAAAAATTCGTTCCGTGCAGTTCCTCCGGACGCTTCAAGCCAGGCGCTTTCGCCTGCAGGAGGACGTAACGGTAGAGGAGCTTCTGGAAACCCATGGCCAGGAGGGCCGCATAGGACACTACCTGTCGCGGCCGCTGACCGTGCCGGCGCTGAACCCGCCCGCCGACCAGGCGTCGGCGCAGGCCTTCCTCGTCGTGCTGCGCGACGCGCTCTTCGGCGGCGCAGGCGCCAGTGACCTGGTGCTGCCGCGCGTCGACCTGTCGCGCCTTTTTCCCGAGCCGGCGGCGGAATACGTTCGCGGCAAGGGCGGCGAAGTGCGTTATGGCGCCACGGTGCGGGACCTCGACGCGCTGAAGCGGGACCATGCCGGCGTCATCGTCGCCGTCGGCCCGCACCAGCTGAAGGCGCTGCTCCCCGGCGGGGCACCCGACTATTCCTACCAGCCGATCTACACCTGCTACCTGCAGTATCCGGAGGCGACGCGCCTGCCCTTCCCGATGCTCGGTCTCGCCGACGGGCTCGTCCAATGGGTGTTCGACCGCGGCGCGCTGACCGGCGAGCACGGCCGCCTCGCCTGCGTCATCAGCGCGCAGGGCGACCACCAGCAGCTCGGCGCGGAAGCGCTCGCGGCCCTCTGCCACCGCGAGCTGGCACGGGCCATTCCCGGGCTGCCCGGGCCGCTCTGGTCGCGGGTGATCGCCGAGAAGCGCGCCACGATCGCCTGCACGCCCGGCGCGAAGAGCCTCGCGTTTCGCATTCCCGGCGTCGAGCTCGCCGGGGACTACACCGATCCGGACTATCCTCCGACCCTCGAGGCCGCCGTGCGCAGCGGAGTGCGCGCGGCGCGCGCCGTCACCGGAAAGGACTGAGCATGGAATACAGGTCGCTGGGCGCATCGGGGTTCAAGGTTCCCGTCCTCACGCTGGGCACCGGCACGTTCGGCGGCGGCAGCGAGTTCTTCAAGGCCTGGGGCGCGAGCGACGTCAAGGAGGCGAGCCGCCTCGTCGACATCTGCCTCGAGGCGGGCGTGAACATGTTCGATTCCGCCGACCGCTACTCGGGCGGCCTCGCGGAGGAGATCCTCGGCCAGGCCATCAAGGGCCGGCGCGGCTCGGTCCTCGTCTCGACCAAGGGCACCTTCCGCACCGGCCCGGGCGCGAACGACGTCGGCTCCTCGCGCCACTACCTGCTGCGCGCGGTCGAGGCGAGCCTGCGCAGGCTCGGCACCGACACCATCGATCTCTACCAGCTGCACGGCTTCGATGCGCAGACGCCGGTCGAGGAAACGCTCCAGGTGCTCGACGACCTGGTGCGCGCGGGGAAGATCCGCTACATCGGCTGCTCGAACTTCTCCGGCTGGCACCTGATGAAGTCGCTCGCGTACTCGGAGCGGCACGGGCTCGCCCGCTACGTCGCCCACCAGGCGTATTACTCGCTCGTCGGCCGCGACTATGAATGGGAGCTGATGCCGCTCGCGCTCGACCAGAAGGTCTCGGCCGTGGTGTGGAGCCCGCTCGGCTGGGGCCGCCTGACCGGCAAGCTCCGCCGCGGCCAGCCGAAGCCCGAGGTGAGCCGCCTGAACACGAAGGTGGTCCTGGACAACGGGCCGCAGGTCCCCGACGAGCACCTCTTCAACGTGGTCGACGCCCTCGAGGCAGTCGGGCGCGAATGCGGCAAGACAGTCCCGCAGGTCGCGCTCAACTGGCTCCTCGGCCGGCCTTCGGTCGGGACGCTGATCATCGGCGCACGGAACGAAGAGCAGCTCAGGCAGAACCTCGGCGCAGTGGGCTGGACGCTCTCCGCGGCGCAGGTGGCGAAGCTCGATGCCGCGAGCGCGGTCGCGCTTCCCTATCCCTACTGGCATCAGCGCGTCACGATCGCGGAGCGCAACCCGCCGCCGGTGTAGTAGCAGCGCTACAGCAGAATCCTGATTCTTGCAGCCCGCGTCCGTGAGATAGCACCACTATTTCGGGGCGATGCGGGCGCATCATTGCGCCCTGTGAGAGTCGAGCGCCATAGCTGTCCGCGCTGCGACGGCGAAGTCTTCCTGCTGCGGACCGACGGCCGGGTGATCTGCGCCGGATGCCGCGCGGAAGTCCTGTCCCTGCGGGTGACTACAGGCCCCGCAGAGTCGCCACGGCCTGATCCACCCGCTCTACCGCGATGACCTCCAGGCCCGCGATGCGGGCCTTCGGCTGGTTGGCGCGCGGCACGATCACTTTCTCGAAGCCGAGCTTCGCCGCTTCCTTCAGCCGGTCCTGGCCGCGCGGCGCGGGGCGGATCTCGCCCGCCAGGCCGATCTCGCCGAAGACGGCGAGCCGGCCGGGAATCGGCCGGTCGGTGAGCGACGACACCACCGCGAGGCACACCGCCAGATCGGCCGCGGGCTCGGCGATGCGCACGCCGCCGACCGCGTTGACGAAGACGTCCTGCTCCCAGGTGGCGATGCCGGCGTGCCGGTGCAGCACCGCGAGCAGCATCGCCAGGCGGTTCTGCTCGAGGCCGACGGACAGGCGGCGCGGATTGGGCGAATGCGCGGTGTCGACGAGCGCCTGGATCTCGACCAGCAGCGGGCGCGTGCCCTCGAGGGTCGCGAGCACGCAGGACCCGGGCACCGGCTTCTCGTGCGTGGAGAGAAACAGGCGCGAGGGGTTCGTGACCCCCTTCAGGCCCTTCTCCGTCATGGCGAAGACGCCGATCTCGTTCACCGCGCCGAACCGGTTCTTGACCGCGCGCACGAGGCGGAAGCTCGAATGCGAGTCGCCTTCGAAGTACAGCACGGTGTCGACGATGTGCTCGAGCACGCGCGGCCCGGCGATGGTCCCGTCCTTGGTCACATGGCCGATCAGGAGCAGCGCGGTGCCGGCGCGCTTGGCGAAGCGCGTGAGCTGCGCGGCGCACTCGCGCACCTGCGCGACCGAGCCGGGCGCCGACTGCAGCGCCTCGGACCACACGGTCTGGATCGAGTCGATCACCGCCACCCGCGGCTTCGCGGCCTCGAGGGCGCCGACGATGCGCTCGAGCTGCGTCTCGGCAAGGAGCTGCACGCCCGCGGCGTCCAGGTCCAGGCGCTTCGCCCGCCCGGCGACCTGCCCGGCGGATTCCTCGCCCGTCATGTAGAGCGCATCCTTGCCCAGCGCGCACACCGCCTGCAGGAGAAGCGTCGACTTGCCGATGCCCGGGTCTCCGCCCAGGAGCACCACCTGCCCCGCGACCAGGCCGCCGCCCAGCGCGCGGTCGAGCTCATCGGAGCCCGTCCCGGTGCGCGGAAGCTCGCGCGTGACGACCTCGGAAAGCGCGACAGGCTCCGCGGTCGCCTTGCCCATCCGGGTCTGGCCGCGCTCCGTGATCGTCTCCGTCAGGCTTCCCGCGGTGCCGCAGGCGGGGCAGCTGCCGAACCATTGCAGCGCAGTCGCGCCGCATTCGCCGCAGACATAGGCGGTCTTGGTCCTCGCCATCAGGGAACTTCCGCGACCGGCACGCGCTGCGCCAAGGCGCAGAGCAGCTCGTAGCTGAGCGTCCCGGCGGCGGCGCCCACCTCGTCGGCCGAAAGGCCCTCGCCCCACATCGTCACGGGCGTGCCGATGTACGCCTCCGGAATGTCGCTGATGTCGACGCAGATCATGTCCATGGAAACCCTTCCAACGGTGCGCGTGCGCTTGCCGTTGACCAGCACCGGCGTCCCCGTCGGCGCGTGGCGCGGATAGCCGTCGGCGTAGCCGCAGGCCACCACGCCGATGGTCATCTCGCCGAGCGCCTCGTAGGAGAAGCCGTAGCCGATGCGCTCGCCGGCGTGCAGGTGCTGCGTCGCGATGATCTCGGTGGAAAGCGTCATCGCCGGCCGCAGGTCGAGGGCCGAGGCCGACGGGGCGGCGCTGCCGTGCCCAAACGGCGAGCAGCCGTAGAGCATGATGCCGGGCCGCACCCAGTCGCCGAGCGCCTCGGGGAAGCGCAGCAGCGCCGCCGAGTTTCCGAGCGAGCGCGGCGCCGTGGCAAGGCCCTCGATCTCCCCGGTCATCTGCGCAAACCAGTCGCGCTGCGCCTTCACGCCGGTCGCGCCGTCCGCGTCCGCGAAATGCGTCATCGCGGTGATCGTGCGCACCTGCGGATGCATGCGCAGCGCGTTGTAGGCGGCGCGCAGGTTCTCGACGGTGAAGCCGAGCCGGTTCATGCCGGTGTTCACCTTGAGGTAGACGTCGACCTCGCTTTCGAGCGTGGCGAGGCGCAGCATCTCCACCTGCTCGGCGTTGTGGATCACCGGCGTCAGGGCGTACTTCGCGAGCAGCGGGATGTCCTGCGGCTTGAAGATGCCCTCGAGCAGGAGGATCGGCTTCTTCGCGCCCGCGACGCGCAGGCGGGCCGCCTCCTGATAGTCGAGCACCGCGAAGCCGTCGGCCGCCTCGAGCGCGCGCGCGGCGCGCTCCACGCCATGCCCATAGGCGTTCGCCTTCAGCACCGCCCAGATCTTCGGCAGCGATGCGGCCTGGCTCGCGTGCTTTCGCGCGACGGCGAAGTTGTGCGTCAGCGCGCCGGCTGAGATGGTGGCGCGGATCGGCCTCGGCATGTTTGGCGATCGTTATTTTTGGACGGCCTCAATTCAAGCACAAAGCATCCATGCTATAAAGCCGCGGCACTGACGAAAGCCCAATGAATTCCGGCTTCTACATCATCATGGCGGCGCAGTTTTTCTCGTCGCTCGCCGACAACGCGCTGCTCGTCGCCGCGATCGCGCTGCTGATGCATGCCGACGCGCCGTCCTGGCTCACGCCCTACCTCAAGTTCTTCTTCGTGATCTCGTACGTCGTGCTCGCGCCCTATGTCGGCGCGTTCGCCGACCGCCTGCCCAAGGGCCTGGTGATGTTCATCTCCAACGGGATCAAGATCGTCGGCTGCATGATGATGCTGCTCGGCGTGAACCCGCTGCTCGCCTACGCGGTGGTCGGCCTGGGCGCCGCGGCGTACTCCCCGGCGAAGTACGGCATCCTCACCGAGTACCTCCCGCACCGCAAGCTGGTCGTCGCGAACGGCTGGATCGAGGGCCTGACGGTCGGCTCGATCCTGCTCGGCACGGTGCTCGGCGGCGTGCTGATCCACGCGCAGGTCTCGGGCGTGCTCCTGCACCTCGAGTTTCCCGGCATCGACCTCGGCATCGAGACCGCGGCGGAAGCGGCCATCCTCATCATCGCCGTCGTGTACGGCGTCGCCGCGGCCTTCAACCTCAAGGTGCCGAACACCGGCGTGCCGCTCAAGCCGCTTCCGGCCGATCCCGCCGCCACGCTCAGGGACTTCGCGCGCTGCGTCGGCCTGCTGTGGCGCGACCGGCTGGGCCAGATCTCCCTCGCGGTCACCACGCTCTTCTGGGGCGCCGGCGCGACGCTGCAGTTCATCGTCATCGAGTGGGCGCGCGTCGCGCTCGATTTCGACCTCTCCAGGGCGGCGATCCTGCAGGGCGTCACCGCGGTGGGCATCGCCGCGGGCGCGGTGGTCGCCTCGATGACGGTCTCGCTCGATCGCGCGGCGAAGGTGATCCCGCTCGGCATCGCGATGGGGCTGATCGTCATCGCCATGAACTGGGTGGCCGACTGGCGCATCGCCGTCGTGCTCATGATCATCATCGGCGGACTGGCGGGCTTCTTCGTCGTGCCGATGAACGCGCTGCTGCAGCATCGCGGCCACCACCTCGTCGGCGCCGGGCGCTCGATCGCGGTGCAGAATTTCAACGAGAACATCTCGATCCTGGTGATGATCGCCCTGTACTCGCTGCTGCTCGGCCTCGGCTTCTCGATCTACGTCGCGATCGCCGCCTTCGGGATCTTCGTCGCGGCGACGATGACGCTCGTGCAGTGGTGGTACTGGAGCAACCGCCGCCGCCACGCCGAGGAGGTCGACCGCCTCCTCGCGTTCGCACGCGCCGAAGTCCCCCACCACCCCCACCACTGAATTCCCGAATTCAGAGGCCAGCTATGGTGTTGCGGGCGAAGAGGAGGTCTTCCCAGGCCTTGGCCTTGTCGGGGAGGTTCCGCAGCAGGTAGGCCGGGTGGTAGGTGACGATGAGCGGCACGCCGGCGTACTGGTGGACCCGGCCGCGCAGGCTGGCGATGGATGCATCCGTGGCGAGCAGCGTCTGCGCGGCGAAGCGGCCCATCGCGACGATGAGCTTCGGCCGGATGAGGCCGATCTGCTTCTCGAGGAAAGGCGTGCACTTCGCCACTTCGCCCGGCTCCGGGTTGCGGTTGCCAGGGGGGCGGCACTTGAGCACGTTGGCGATGTAGACGTCCTTCTGCCGGCTCAGCCCGATCGCCGCGAGCATGCTGTCGAGGAGCTTCCCCGCCTGGCCGACGAACGGATCGCCGAGCCGGTCCTCCTCGGCCCCCGGCGCCTCGCCGATCAGCATCCAGTCCGCGTTCTCGTCGCCGACGCCGAACACGGTCTGCGTGCGCGTCTCGTGGAGCCCGCACGCGGTGCACCCGGCCACCGCGCTTTTCAGCGGGATCCAGTCCATCGCCCGCTCGGGGCCGACCGAGGGAGCAACCTCTTCCCTCGACTTCAGCCGCCACACGGGCGCAAGCCCCATCTCGGCGAGGATCCCGCTACGTCGCGTCACTTCAGCTCCAGGCTGAGGACCAGCGCATCTTCGCGCCCCTGGTGCGCGGGGTAGTAATCGCGGCGCACGGCGACCTTGCGAAACCCGAACCGGCCGTAGAGCGCCAGCGCCGCATCGTTGCTGGGCCGCACCTCGAGGAAGATATTCGCGGCGCCGAGCTTGCGCGCGAGGGCCGAGGCCTCGCCCAGGAGCGCGCGGCCCTGCCCGCCGCGCTGCCAGCGCGAGCCGATCGAGAGGTTGAGCAGGTGCGCCTCGCCGGCCGCCGCCATCAGGATGAAGTAGCCGACCAGCTCGCTGCCCAGCCGCCAGGTCATGCACGTGTAGCCGGCGCGCAGCGAGTCGGTGAAATTTCCACGCGTCCACGGATGCGAGTAGATCGCGCCCTCGATCGCCATGACCTCGTCGAGGTCCTGCTCGCGCATGGCGCCGAGCACGGGGGCGCTCTTCAGGACCGCGCTCATGGGGTGCTCATTGAGCGCTCATCTGGCCATCAACTCCTGCGTCGTGAACGCGACCTTGTCGCGCAGGTAGACCGGCAGCGCGAGCGCCGCATCGACGCCTTCGCCCGCCGCGAGACGCGGCAAAGCGAGCTGCGCCACCGCGATCGCCGTCGGATGCACTTCCGGTCTCACCGCTCGCAGCTTCCCTTTCAAGAGCTCCGGATACGCGGCGAAGCCGCTGCCGCAGCCGATCCAGCCATCGCCCGGCGGCGCCGGAGCGTCCGCGGGCGGGACGCAGCGGCCGGAGACGACCTCCCGCCACCGGCCGGCGCGCTTTTCGAGCGCGGCATAGTACACCTCGCGCATCCGCGCATCGATGCACGCGAGCACGCGCGGCGCGCCGGCCTCCTCGGCGATCGCCTCGAACGACGCCACGCCCAGCACGGGCAGGTCGCGCGGCAGGGCGAGTCCTTGGGCGAGGCCGCAGGCGATCCGCAGGCCGGTGAACGACCCCGGCCCCGCGCCGAAGGCGAGCGCGTCGAGCTGCGACGCCCTGAGCCCCGCTTCGGCGAGCAGCGCCTGCAGCATCGGCAGGGCCAGCTCGGAATGCCGCGTGCCGGCGCGCTGCTCCCGGCCGCGCACCTCCCCGTCCACCGCCAGGGCCGCGGAGCACCAGTCACCCGAGGTTTCGAAGGCGGCGACGCGCACCCCTGAATTTTATGCTTGTAGAATCGGCGGCCATGAAAGAACACCGAATCGCAGTCATTCCCGGCGACGGCATCGGCCGCGAGGTCGTCCCGGAGGGCGTGCGCGTGCTGGAGGCCGTCGGCGCGAAGCACGGGATCCGCTTCCAGTGGAAGGAGTTCGACTGGAGCTGCGACTGGTACAAGCAGCACGGGCGCATGTGCCCCGAGGACGCGCCGGACATCCTGCGCAAGTTCGACGCGATCTTCTTCGGCGCGGTGGGCAACCCGTCCATCGTGCCGGACCACATCTCGGCCTGGGGGCTGCTGATCAACTTCCGGCGCTGGTTCGACCTCTACGTCAACCTGCGGCCGGTGCGCCTGTTCGAGGGCCTGCCCTGCCCGCTCGCCGGGCGCAAGCCCGGCGACATCGACTACGTCGTGATCCGCGAGAACACGGAAGGCGAATACGGCAACATCGGCGGGCGCTTCCGCGAGGGCACGCCCGACGAGCTCGTCACCCAGCAGGCGGTGTTCAGCCGCAAGGGCGTCGACCGGATCATGAAGTACGCCTTCGAGCTCGCGCGCACGCGCGGCAAGCACGTGACCTCGTGCACCAAGTCGAACGGCATCACGATCACCATGCCGTACTGGGACGAGCGCTTCGCCGAGATGCAGAAAAAGTATCCCGACGTGAAAGCGGACCAGTACCACGTGGACGGCCTGACCATCCAGATGGTGCTCAACCCGGAGCGCTTCGACGTCATCGTCGCCTCCAACCTCTTCGGCGACATCCTCTCCGACCTCGGGCCGGCCACCGCCGGGACGATCGGCATCGCCGCCTCGGGCAACATCAACCCCGAGCGCACCGCACCGTCGATCTTCGAGCCGGTGCACGGCTCGGCGCCCGACATCGCCGGCAGGAAGATCGCCAACCCGATCGCCACCCTCTGGACCGGCGCGCTGATGCTCGAGCACCTCGGCCATCCCGAAGCGGCGGCGGACATCCTGCGCGCGATCGAGCAGGTCATCCGCTCCGGCCCGCATACGCCGGACATGAAGGGCAAGGCGAGCACTTCCGAAGTCGGCTCCGCGGTCGCCGAGGTCATCCGCAGCCAGTCGCGGATCGCCGCCTAAGCAGCGAGCAGGATCGCCGCCTGGGCCGCTAGCCTTGCTGCACGCCGACAGCGCCCGCAACCGGCTCGTCGGCATCGGCCTCGTCTCGGCCTGCTTTCTCCTCTTCACGCTCCTCGACGGGACCGCGAAGTGGCTCGTGATGAACGCCATGCCGGTGTTCATGGTCGTCTGGCTGCGCTTCGTCATCCACGCGCTGCTTTCCACGGCCCTGCTCTTCCCTCTCAGGGGAATGGCGCTGGTGAAAACCAGCCACCTGCGCTGGCACGTCATCCGGGCCGTGATGTTCACGTTCATGACCGGGATGAACTTCTGGGCGCTGCAGTACGTGCAGTTGACGGTCACGGCGTCGATCTTCTTCACCGTGCCGATCATCGTCGCCCTGGCCAGCGCGCAGATGCTCAAGGAGCGGCTCGACCGCGGCCGCTGGATCGCGATCCTCGCCGGCTTCGCCGGCGTGCTGGTGATCGTGCATCCCTGGAGCGCCGACTTCCACCCGGCGATGATCCTTTCCATCGCCAACGCGGTGCTCTACGCGATCTACAACCTCTCCACCCGCCACCTCGCGGCGTACGACCCGCCGGAGACGATCCAGTACCTCCCCGCGGTCGGCGCGGCGATCCTGCTCACCCCCTTCGCGATCGCCTCGTGGCAATGGCCGAGCGGCGTGCTCGAATGGGGGCTCGCCTGCGCCCTCGGCATACTGGGCGGCTTCGGCCACTATTTCCTCGCCCTCGCCCACCGGTATGCGCCCGCTTCGGTGATCGCGCCGTTCCTCTACCAGCAGATCCTGTACATGGCGCTGTTCGGCTACCTCGTGTTCGGCGACGTGCCGGGCGCGTCGGTGTGGACCGGCTCGGCGATCGTCATCGCGAGCGGCCTCTACCTTTTCTACCGCGAGCGCAGGGCCCACACGCGCTAGACTGCCCCCGGGAGGAAGGATGGGGGATCCGGTTGCGCTGCCGTTCTGGGCGTTCGCGCTGCTCGTCGCGCTCGCGGCCTGGGCCGCGTTCGACAAGCTGCTCGTGCCGGCGCTGCGCTGGATGGTCACCCGCCCGGCGAACCGCGTCATCGACGAGCTCTCGACGCGCCTGCGCATCGGCATCCGCCCGTTCCAGCGCACGCGCCGCCAGGCGCTGATCCACCGCCTGCTCGCCGACCCGAAGGTGCAGCAGAGCGCGCAGCAGTTTGCGTCCCAGAAAAGCATTTCTTTGGATGAAGCGCTGAAGCGCGTCGACACCTACGCGCGCGAGATCGTGCCGGCGTTCAACGCCTACCTCTACTTTCGCATCGGCTACTGGCTCGGGCGCACCATCGCCCGCACGCTCTACCGGGTGCGCATCGGCTACATCGACTCGGCCGGGATCGCGAAGATCGACCCGGAGGCGACGGTCGTCCTGGTGATGAACCATCGCTCGAACATGGACTACGTGCTGGCGGGCTACCTCGCCGCCGACCAGGCCGCGCTCTCCTATGCGGTGGGCGAATGGGCGCGCATCTGGCCCCTCGGCGGGCTGATCCGCGCGATGGGCGCCTACTTCGTGCGGCGCAATTCCAAGGACGACCTGTACCGCCGCGTGCTCGAGCGCTACGTCGCCATGGCGACCGAGGCCGGCGTTCCGCAGGCGGTGTTCCCGGAAGGCGGCCTGTCGCGCGATGGAAAAATGCGCGCGCCGCGCCTCGGCGTGCTCGACTACATGCTGCGCGGCTTCCACCTCGAGGGCGAGCGCGACCTCGTGTTCGTCCCGCTCGGGCTGAACTACGACCGGGTGCTCGAGGACCGGACGCTGCTCCTGTCCGGCGATCCCGAGGCGCGCAAGCCGGGACGGTTCTGGGCGGCGTGGAACACGCTCGGCTTCGTGGTGCGCAACTTCACCCTCGCCGTGCGCAGCCGCTGGTACCGCTTCGGCTATGCCTGCCTCAACTTCGGCGCGCCGGTCTCGATGCGCCGGTACTGCGCGGCGCGCGGCATCGACTTCCAGCGCCTCGCGCCCGAAGCGCGGCGCCAGGCCCTCGCCGAGCTCGGCCGCGAGCTGATGGCGGCCGTCGGCCGGGTCGTCCCGGTCGTGCCGGTCGCCCTGATGGCGCAAGCGTTCGTGCGCGATCCCGGCAGGGAACGCTCGGCGCTGGAGCTGAAGGCCGAGGCCGGGCAGCTCCTGAAGGAGCTCGCCGCCTGTGGCGCGCACGTCTACGTGCCGCGCGGCGACCTCGACTATGCCCTCGGCGTCGGCCTGCGCATGCTGCGCCTTCGTCGCCTGGTCGAGGAACGCGAGGGCCTGTACCGCGCCAACATCCGGGAATTGCCCCTGCTCTCCTACTACGCCAACTCCATCACCCATCACTTCTCAGGATCCGGCTAGCGCTTCTTGCGGTGCATTTCCCGGTTGGCGTCCTGCACGTCCTGGCGCAGCCGCTCGCGCTCCGCCGGCGCCATGCGCTCCGGGCGCCGGGCGTCGCGCCGGTCGTAGGTGCCGCGCGCCGAGTCGACGTCCTCGCGGATGCGCCGCCGGTCCTCCTGGCTGACGTTCGACTTGCCCGGCCCCGCGTGCCGCTCGCGCTGGGCGAGCGAAGGCCCGGGCAGGAGCGCGAGCGAGAGCAGGAGGAGGAAGAGCTTCACGACCCGCATGGTACGGACTCCGGGTTTGCGGCGGTGTAACAAATGGTTACCCCGGCCATGCGTTTGCCTCAGGGATAATCTCCCGCCATGGCCGAGCTGAAGACCCGCATCCTCATCGTCGACGACGACCAGCGCCACCGCGACCTCCTGGTCCGCTACCTCGGCGGCGAGGGCTACGAGGTGAAGGCCGTGCACGACGGCGCCGGGATGGACAAGCAGCTCGCGCGCGAGCGCTACGACCTCGTGGTGCTCGACCTGATGCTGCCCGGCGAGGACGGCCTCGCCATCTGCCGGCGGCTGCGCAGCGGCAGCGGCGCGCAGGGCGGGCCGGCGATCATCATGCTCACCGCCAAGGGCGACGACGTCGACCGCATCGTCGGCCTCGAGATGGGCGCCGACGACTACCTGCCCAAGCCGTTCAACCCGCGCGAGCTGCTGGCGCGCATCAACGCGGTGCTGCGCAGGCGCGCGCCATCCGGCCCGCCGGGCGCGCCGGCCGGCTCGGGCGAGGTGCATGCGTTCGGCGCCTTCTCGCTCAGCCTGTCGACGCGCACGCTCACGAAAGGCGGCAAGCCGGTACCGCTCACGACCGGCGAGTTCTCGGTGCTCAAGGTGCTCGTGCAGCACCCCCGCACGCCGCTCTCCCGCGACAAGCTGATGGAGCTCGCGCGCGGGCGCGAGTACGAGGTGTTCGACCGCTCGATCGACGTGCAGATCTCGCGCCTGCGCAAGCTGGTCGAGGAGGACCCGTCGCACCCGAAGCACATCCAGACCGTCTGGGGCTTCGGCTACGTGTTCGTCCCCGAGGGGTGAGCCTTTTCGCGCGGTCGTTCCTGCTGATCGCGGCGCTGATCGTCACCGCGGTCCTCGCCTCCTTCCAGATCTACCGGATGTACGAGCGAGAGCCGCGCTCGCGCGAGCTCGCGCAGCAGACGGTCAGCGCCGTGAACCTGACCCGCGCGGCGCTGATCAGCGCCGATCCGTTCCGCCGCCGCCAGCTCCTCATCGACATCAACGAAAGCGAGGGCCTGCGCCTGTATCCCGCGACCAGCAGCGAGACGCTGCGGCCGATCCGGCCCGGCTCGTTCCTCGACCGGGTCGCCGGGAAGATCCGCGCCGAGCTCGGGCCGCAGACGCGCTTCGCCACCGGGCGCGACGGCGAGCGCGGCTTCTGGGTCAGCTTCTTCATCGACGTGGACGAGTACTGGATCACCCTGCCGCGCGAGCGCTACGAGGTCCTGGTCGGCATCCGCTGGCTCGGCTGGGGCGCCGGGCTGCTGGTGCTGGCCCTGATCGGGGCGTGGCTCATTGCCTCCGGCATCGCTCGTCCCTTGCGGGCGTTGCGCGCGGCGGCGGCCCGGCTCGGAGGTGGCGAAGCGCACGAGCCGCTCGCCGAGGAAGGCCCGAGCGAGCTGCGCGAGCTCGCCTCGGCCTTCAACCGCATGGCGCGCGACCTGGACAGCATGGAGCGCGAGCGCGCGATGGTGCTCGCCGGCATCTCGCACGACCTGCGCTCGCCGCTGTCGCGCCTGCGCCTCGCGCTCGAGATGAGCGGCGCGGACGGCGCGGAGAGCGCGGCGATGATCGCCGACATCGACGAGATCGACACCGTGATCGGCCAGTTCCTCGACTACGCCCGCGGCGAGAGCGAGCAGAAGCTCGTCTACGACCTGAACAAGGTGCTGGTCGATGTCGCCGGGCACTACGCGCGCCTCGGCAAGAAGGTGGCCCTGCACGACGCGCCGCTGCCGCAGTTCGCGTTCGCCGCCGTCGGCCTGCGCCGGGCGGTCTCGAACCTCGTCGACAACGCGCTTCGCTACGCCGGCGAGCCGGTCGAGATCCAGTCCCGCCACGCCGGCGGCAAGGTGGTCGTGGAGGTGCTCGACCGCGGGCCGGGCATCCCGCCCTCGGAGACCGAGCGCATGAAGCGGCCGTTCACGCGCATGGACGCCGCGCGCACACGGCCGGGAGGGTCGGGCCTCGGCCTGGCGATCGTCGAGCGCGTCGCGCGCGCCCACGGCGGGACGCTCGATCTCCTGCCGCGCGAGGGCGGCGGGCTGACCGCCCGCCTCACCCTGCCCGCGGAGTAACGCCGCTCCTTCCTACAGCGGCCGGACCTGCACCTTGCGCCACTTGATGACGCCGCGCCCCCACTGCAGGGCGAACGGGCCGCTCGCGAACTTGCTGTCCTGGATGTCCACGGTCTTCTGCCCATTCAGGACCACGACGAGGTGCGGGCCCTTCATCGTCACCTCGTAGGTGTTCCACTTGCCGCCGGCCTGCGGCATCGGCGCGACCTTCGCCACCTTCACGATCGCGCCGGTGCCGTAGGTCGGGTCCGGGCGCTGGTCGAAGATGTTCGCCTCGTAGCAGTTCTCGTCGTTGATGTTGGCCACATCCTGGCAGCGCATGAAGATGCCGCTGTTCGCGTCGTGGCTCGCCCAGAACTCCGCGCGCAGCGCGAAATCCTTGTACGACTGCTTCGTCACCAGGTAGGCCGGCTGCTTGTCGCCGGACATCGCCTGGACGGCGCCGTCGTGCGGCTTCCAGTCGGCGTTGCGGAAGCGGTTGAAGTTCTCCAGGCCCTTCTCGCCGTCGATCAGCGTGGTCCAGCCCCCGCCCGATTCCATCATCGCGCAGCCCGTCAGCGCGCCCATCGCCAGCGCGCATGCAATCACCGTCTTCTTCATGGCTCGTCTCCCGTGAGTGTGACCTGCATCCCGACTTCGATGCTCCCGTCGTCCAGCACCTCGGCGAACGCGCCACCGCGCCAGCCGTCGTACATCAGGTCCTGCAACCCTGGCAGCACCTCGTCCATCCGCTCGCACGGCTTGGTCTCGCCGAGGATCCGCAGGCGGCAAACACCGACGCGCAGGATTTTGTTCCGCGATTCCGCCAGGCGAACGCCCGAGACGAGCAGGTTCGCGCGCCGCGCCGCCGGCGAGGCGCCGCCGCCCAGCGCCCGCATCAGCTCGCCCCAGACCTCCTCCTCGATGAGCGTCACCTGGCGCTTGCCGCCCTGGTCCGCGTTGCCGACGATCCCGCGTCCCGCCTCGAGGTGCACCGCCTGCGCCGCGTCCATCTTGCCCCGGTGCGCGCGCTTCACCCAGACCGCCTTCAGCTCGCCCGGCCTCAAAGCTGCACCCCGATGCGCGGGAGCGCCCAGGTCATCGCGCCATAGCAGGCCGCGGTCGCTCCGCAGGCGACCAGGAGGCTGAGCCAGAAACTCCACTGCAGCTTCAGCATCAGCGGCAGGAGGAGGAAAAGCGGCAGCGAGGGGATCACCAGCCAGAAGATGCTCTGCGAAAGGCTCGCCACGCGCCCGGCATCGCCGGTGTCGAGGTACAGCCAGACGAAGGCCAGGAGGGAAGTCAGGGGAAGCGAGGCCAGGAGCGCGCCCCAGAACGAGCTGCGCTTGCCGAGCTCTGCGATCGCCACTACGACGATCGCCGTGATCGCCACCTTGACTCCGTACTGCCACAGCGCTCCGGTCGCCATCGGGCAAGCTTACGGCAGAATCACCGCATGGCTCATCCGGTTCGACCCCGCGACGCAGCAACCCTCGTGGCATGGCGCCCGGGCACCTCGGGAATCGAGGTGCTGATGGGACGGCGCGCCGGACGGCACCGCTTCGTGCCCCACTACTACGTGTTTCCCGGCGGCCGCGTGGATGCGCGCGACTTCGAGGCGCCCGTGCGCAGTGCCTTGCGCCCGCCGGTGCTGGAAAAGCTCTCGGCGTCCTGCAAGCCCCGCCTTGCCCACGCGCTCGCGGTGGCCGCGGCGCGCGAGACCTGGGAGGAAACCGGGCTCGCCCTCGGCGACGCGGCGCGTCCCGATTTGCAGCACCTCGACTACGCGTTGCGCGCGATCACACCGCCGCAGAGCCCGATCCGCTTCCACGCGCGCTTTTTCAGCGTCGAAGCCCGCCACCTGTCCGGCGCGCTGCAGGGAAACGGCGAGCTGCTCGACCTCGCCTGGCGCCCGGTCGCCGAGTGCCTGAAGCTGCCGATCGTCGATGTCACGGAGCACTTCCTGCGCCGGCTGCTGGACGGCGTGCCGGCGGCCCCGGAAGCGGCGCCGCTATTCTCGTTCCGCAACGGCAAGGCCCGGCTTACTTAGCGCCTCCGCCTCCGAAGTACCAGCGGAAGTAGCCGATCATGCCGCACACGCCCACCGCCCAGGCCGCCAGCATCGCGACGGCGAGAAACGCGTTCACGATGCGCGGCAGCGGCAGGAACGCGGCGATCCCGCCGATCGCGATGAACACCGCCGTGGCGCTGACGATCAGCGACATGCTGCGCTTCTCGTCCGGCGCAATCGCCCAATGCACATGCTCCAGGAGCGTCATGCGCTTATTGGTGGCCGGTTCTTGCGGTAGGAGTTCTTCAGCGCGATCTTGCCGTCCCGGAACGTGAACACGTCGCACCCGTGAACCTCCACGCGGCTGCCGTCGGCCCGGGTTCCGGTGAAGGTCCACTCCGAGACGCCCCGGTCGCCCTGGACGAAATGGCGCGCGTTGCCCCAATGCGCGTCGGGGAAGACGGCCCAGACCTCCGCGAAGCCGGCCCGCACCGCTGCCCGTCCGGCGTAGCGGGTGCCGCAGACGTCCGGGCCCGCCGACGCTTCGAACACGCAGTCGTCCGTCATGAACGACATCAGCGCATCGGCATCATGGCGGTTCCATGCGTCGGCAAAGGCCTGCAGGGAATCGAGGGTGACGTTCGCCATCTCTAGCCTCCTGCCTTCAGGTTGTAGCGATCCAGAACATCATAGCGGGAGCCCGTGCCGGTAGGCGTGGACCGGACAAGGGTGAATTCGGAGACGGGCCAGGAGAGCGACGGCAAAGGAGGAATGCTGCGCGGCGCGGCGGCCTTGCGAAGGAGCGTGACATGCGCGGCGAAGGGTCGCTCCTCCAGGAGGAAGCCCGCGTCCTTCAAGGCGGGATGCAATCGCTCCACGAGCCGGGAGAGCTTCCCTGGCAGGGTCGAAGGGCCGACCCAGACGATTTTGTTGTGCTTCCAGTACTTCGCCGTGTCGATGTCCAGCGCAAAGGGGGAAACGCTGACGCACTCGGCCGCTGCGCTTGCCTTGCAGGCGTCCGCACGACCGAGAAAGGCGAGCGTGAGGTGGATGTTGCCTTCGGCGGTGGCGCGGCCGCCGGCGTCCTTGCGAACCTCCTCTGCCCATGCGGCCAGCGCCCGGGCGGTCTCGCGCGGCGGCCAGAGGGCGAAGAAGAGGCTCACTCCCCGGGAAGGTGCCGGCGGTGCAGCGCGGCGAGCGCCTGGAGCACGGTGTCGGGAGACTTCTCGAGCTCGGCGGCGATCAGCTCCATCTCGCGCCGGCCGCGGTTCTGCGAAAGCTTCCAGCGCGCGTCGATGCGCGTGACGTCGATCTCGAAGTTGACGATGCCGTCGAGCATCTTCTCGATGTAGCCAGGCGACAGCGCGTCGAACCTGGGAAGCCACTCGGGATCCAGCTGGGCGACGAGGCGCCGCTGGTTGTCGTACTTCGTCTTCGGATCATCAAAGAGCTTAGGGATGCCGTAGGCATGCACCGCGGCGTAATTCCACGTCGGCACGCGCTCCTCCTCCTCGTACCAGCGCGGCGAGACATACGCGTGCGGGCCGGAGAAGATGACCAGCACCTCGTCCTCGAAGAACTCCTTCCACTGCGGATTGCTTTTAGCCATGTGCATGTCCAGCACGATGCGCTCGCCGCGGTCGTGGACGACGACCGGCAGGTGCGAGGCGTGCACCGCGCCCCCGGTGCCGGTGACGAGGATCGGGAAGTCGTTGGCGCGCATGAACGCGAGGATCTCGGCACGGTCTTCCAGGCGGTTGTAGGGCGGCGTGTACACGGCTACTCCAGGAGGGCGATGGCCTGCGCGGCGATGCCTTCGCCGCGCCCGGTGAAGCCGAGCTGCTCGGTCGTCGTCGCCTTGACGTTCACTGCGCTCGCGGGAATCGCGAGGTCGGCGGCGATGTTCGCGACCATCGCCGGGATATGCGGCGCCATGCGCGGCGCCTGGGCGATGAGGGTGGCGTCGACGTTCGCGACCCTGAAGCCCGCCTTCTTCACCTCCCCGGCGACGGTGCGCAGCAGCGCGCGGCTGTCGGCGCCGCGGTAGCGCTCGTCGGTGTCCGGGAAATGCCTGCCGATGTCGCCCAGCGCCGCGGCGCCGAGCAGCGCGTCGCAGATGGCGTGCAGCAGCACGTCGGCGTCCGAGTGGCCCTCGAGGCCCTTGTAGTGGGCGATCTCGACGCCGCCGAGGACGAGCTTGCGGCCGGCGACCAGCGCATGCACGTCGAATCCCTGGCCGATCCTCATGCTCTCCCCGCCAGGATGGATTCGGCGATCGCCAGGTCCTCCGGGTAGGTGACCTTGATGTTCTCGCGCCGGCCCGCCACGAGCCGCGGCTTGAGGCCGAGCTGCTCGATCGCGCTCGCCTCGTCGGTGACCGGGCCCTTCGCCTGGCGAAGCGCCTGCGCGAGCAGACCGGCGCGGAACATCTGCGGGGTCTGCGCCAGCCAGAGCTGGCTGCGATCCTCGGTGCCCGCCGCCCGCAGCGCGCCTGCCTCGTCCTTGCCGGCGCGCTTCACGGTCTCGGCCACCGGGAACGCCAGCAGGCCGCCGACGGCATCGCCCTCGCACGCGGCGATCAGCTGCGCGAGATCCTGCGCCGGCAGGCAGGGGCGCGCCGCGTCATGCACGAGCACCCATTCATTCGGATCGAGGTCGGCCATCAGCGCGACCAGGCCGTTGTAGACCGACTCGCGCCGCGTTGCGCCGCCGCAGAACAGCGGCTGCATGCGGCCCGCGAACGCGCTCCAGTCATAGGTGGCGAACTTCGGATCCCCCGGCGAGAGCACGACGAACACCGACTGCACCGGCGGCACGCAAACTGCTCGGACGGCGTGCCACAGCATGGGCCGCCCGGCGAGCGCCAGGTACTGCTTCGGAGCGTGGCCGGACAACTGCGCGGCCATGCGGGTGCCGCTGCCTGCGGCGGGAAGGAGGGCGACCATGAAAGTTCTTCTGATTCAGGACGATATAATTGCACGCTTTCTTCTTTGATGCACCGCGATCCACTCCCCGCTCGCAGGCGCATGACCGGGCTCGCGGGCTCGGGGGACGCGCTCGCCCTGGCGCGCCTCGCCGTAGACGAAAAGCCCCTCGCCGTCCTTACGGCGACCGCGCAGGACGCACAGCGTTTGCTGGAAGAAATCGCCTGGTTCGCACCCGCGCTGCGCGTGTGCCTGCTTCCGGACTGGGAAACGCTACCCTACGACCAGTTCTCGCCGCACCATGACCTGGTGTCGGAGCGGCTCGCGACGCTCTATCGCATCCAGCGCGGCGAGTTCGACGTGGCCCTCGTGCCCGCGTCCACCGCGCTCGTGCGCCTCTGCCCGCCGGCCTACATCGCCGGGCAGACGTTCCAGATCCAGGCAAAGGAGCCCATCGACCTCGAGGCGCTGAAGCAGCAGCTCGTCACCGCCGGCTACCAGCCCGTCACGCAGGTCGTCGCGCCGGGCGAGTTCTGCTTCCGCGGCGGCCTGATCGACCTCTTCCCGACGGGAAGCCAGCTCCCTTACCGCCTCGACCTCGACGACGACGTGGTCGACGCGATCCGCACGTTCGACGTCGACAGCCAGCGCACCGTGTACTCGGTCAACGAAATCCGGTTGCTGCCGGCCCGCGAGTTCCCGCTCGACGAGGGCGGGCGCCTGCGCTTCCGCAGTCGCTGGCGCGAGCTCTTCGAGGGCGACCCGTCCAAGAAGCGCCTGTACCGTGACGTCTCGAACGGCGTGCCCGCCGCCGGCGTGGAGTACTACCTGCCGCTTTTCTTCGAGTCGGTCGCGACGCTGTTCGACTACCTGCCGCGGGACTGCACGCTCGCCCTGCACGAGGACGTCTCCGGCGCCGTCAACGAGTTCTGGCGCAGCGCGCAGTCGCGCTACCAGATGGCGGCGGGCGACCCCGACCGGCCGCTGCTCCCGCCGCCGCAGCTCTTCGTGCCGGCGGAGGAATTCTTCGTTCGCGCGAAGGACTTTCCCCGCGTCGACGTGCAGTCCGCCCCGTCCGATTCCGTGCTGGCCGAGCCGCTACCCGGCGTCGCCGTCGATCGGCGCGCGAAGGATCCCCTCGCCGCCCTGAAGAAATTCCTGGCCGGCACCGAGCTGCGCGTCCTGGTCGCCGCCGAGTCGCACGGCCGGCGCGAGACCATGGCCGCCTACTTCGCGGAGTACGGCTTGCGGCCGGCGGTCAGCGAAAGCTTCGCCGCATTCCAGTCCTCCCTGGAAAGGTTCGCGATCGGCGTTTCGCCGCTCTCCCACGGCTTCGCCGTTCCGGGAGAAGGCTGGGCGATCGTCACCGAGGCGGAGCTCTACGCAGGCGTCGTGCGCCGGCGCACGCGCGCCGCGGAGAAGAAAGCCTCGGTCGAGAACATGCTGCGCGACCTCTCGGAGCTCAAGGTCGGCGACCCGGTGGTGCACGAGCAGCACGGCATCGGCCGGTTCCAGGGCCTGCACGGCCTGGACGTCGGCGACGGAGAGGCGGAGTTCCTGCTCCTCGAGTACGAGGGCGGCGACAAGCTCTACGTGCCGGTCGCGCAGCTCGGCGTCATCGGCCGCTACAGCGGCGCCCAGCCCGAGGAAGCGCCGCTGCACAAGCTCGGCAGCGGGCAGTGGGACAAGGCGAAGGCGCGCGCCGAGAAGCAGGTGCGCGACGCCGCGGCCGAGCTCCTTGCCCTGTATGCGAAGCGCGCCGCCCGCCTGGGGCACGCCTTCTCCGTCAAGCAGCACGACCTGGAGGCCTTCGCCGAGGGCTTCGGCTTCGAGGAGACGCCCGACCAGGCGCAGGCGATCGAGTCGGTCACCGCGGACATGGCGGCCGGCAAGCCGATGGACCGCCTGGTCTGCGGCGACGTGGGCTTCGGCAAGACCGAGGTCGCCCTGCGCGCCGCGTTCATCGCGGTGGCGGACCGCAAGCAGGTCGCGGTGCTCTGCCCCACCACGCTGCTCGCCGAGCAGCATTTCCAGACGTTCTCCGACCGCTTCGCCGACTGGCCGGTCAAGCTCGCCGAGCTCTCGCGCTTCCGCAGCTCCAGGGAAATTTCTTCAACGGTCAAGAAACTGGAAACCGGCGACATCGACATTGCCATCGGCACGCACAAGCTCCTGAGCGGCGACGTGAAGTTCAGGCACCTCGGTCTGGTGATCATCGACGAGGAGCACCGCTTCGGTGTGCGGCAGAAGGAAGCGCTGAAGCGCCTGCGCGCCGAGGTCGACGTCCTGACGCTGACCGCGGCGCCGATCCCCCGCACCCTCGCGATGTCTCTCGAGGGCATCCGCGACTTCTCGGTGATCGCCACCGCGCCGGAAAAGCGCCTGGCAATCAAGACCTTCGTCGCCCCCTTCTCCGAGGGGCTGGTGCGCGAGGCGGTCATGCGCGAGCTCAAGCGCGGCGGCCAGGTGTACTTCCTGCACAACGAGGTGGACAGCATCGAGCGCATGCGGGAGCGGCTGGAGCGGCTGCTGCCTGAGGCGCGGATCGCGGTGGCGCACGGGCAGATGCGCGAGCGCGAGCTGGACCGCGTCATGCGCGACTTCACCGCGCAGCGCTCCAACGTGCTCCTGTTCTCGACGATCATCGAGACCGGGATCGACATCCCGACCGCGAACACCATCGTCATCCACCGCGCCGACAAGTTCGGCCTCGCGCAGCTGCACCAGCTGCGCGGGCGCGTCGGCCGCTCGCACCACCCGGCTTATGCGTACCTCACGACGCCGCCGCCGGACGCGCTGAACAAGAACGCGATCAAGCGGCTGGAAGCGATCCAGATGATGGAGGAGCTCGGCTCGGGCTTCTACCTCGCGATGCACGACCTGGAGATCCGCGGCGCCGGCGAGGTGCTCGGCGAATCACAGTCCGGCGAGATGCAGGAGGTGGGGTTCAACCTCTACGCGCGGATGCTGGACCGGGCCGTCCGGAGGCTGAAAGCCGGCAAAGGCAACGAGCTGGAGGGCACCGTCGATATCACGACCGAGGTCAACCTCCATGTCCCCGCCCTCCTCCCCGCGTCCTACTGCAGCGACGTGCACGAGCGCCTGCAGCTCTACAAGCGCCTCTCCGACGCCGACTCGCGCGAGGCGCTCGAGCAGCTGCACGAGGAGCTGGTCGATCGCTTCGGCGACCTGCCCGAGGCGGCGCGTGCGCTGCTCGAGAGCCACGCGGTGCGCATCGCCGCGCGGCCGCTCGGCATCGCCCGGGTGGACGCGACGCACGAGGCGGTGCAGCTGCAGTTCGTGAAGAACCCGCCGCTCGACGGCAGCAAGGTGATCGCCTTCATCCAGAAGCGGCGCAACGCGAAGCTCGCCGGCCCCGACAAGCTGCGCGTCGAAGGAAAGATGCCCGCCTGGCAGGAGCGCGCCCAGGCGGTGAAGGACATCCTGTACCAGCTCGCGGCATGAACCTGGTTCTGCAGGCACCGGGGCTTTCGCGTGCTCAGCTCTCGCCAATATTTACTGACCTCTACGAGGTCGCTCCGCACGCTTTTCGCGTCCCGGGTACCGGCAGAGATCCGCAGATCGCAAGGTGGTGCGAAGAGCGGAAGATCGACTGCGCCTGGGTGCCGGAGGGCCGCCGGTTCGCGGACCTGAAGCTCCTCGCCATGGACATGGACTCGACGCTCATCACGATCGAGTGCATCGACGAGCTCGGCGACTTCGCCGGGAAGAAGGCGGAGATCGCGGCGATCACCGCGCAGGCGATGCGCGGCGAGCTCGACTATCCGCAGAGCCTCCGCAAACGGGTCTCCCTGCTGGAGGGCTTGCCTGCCTCCGCGCTGGAAAGCGTTTACGCCGACCGGTTGCGGCTCACGGACGGAGCGGAAAGCCTGCTCGCCGCGTGCAAGCGCAACGGAGTGAAGCTGCTCCTGGTCTCCGGCGGCTTCACGTTCTTTACCGATCGCCTGAAGGCGCGCCTGGGACTGGACTACACCATCTCGAACCAGCTCGAGGTCCGCGACGGCAAGCTCACCGGACGGCTCCTCGGCGACATCGTCGATGCCGAGGCCAAGGCCGCGAAGTTCCTGTCCGTGATGAAGGCGCTGGGCGCCACGAAGGCGCAGACCGTGGCGATCGGCGACGGGGCCAACGACCTGAAGATGATGGCCCAGGCGGGCCTGTCCGTCGCGTTCCACGCCAAGCCCGTGGTGCGCGCGCAGGCCGACTGCGCGCTCACCTGGAGCGGCCTGGATGCGGTCGTGAACCTCTTCGAGTAGCGGTTACGCGCCCGTGACCGGGCGGCCCGCTTCCTTCCAGCCTGCGAAGCCGGGCGCGAGGTTCACGACGTCGTTGAAGCCCGCCTTGTTGAGCAGCGCCACGGCGTCGGGGCCGCGCGTGCTGCCTTCTCCGCAATAGACGACGATCGTGCGATTGCGCGCGTGCTCCAGCTCGCTCAGGCGCGCGGCGAGGTTCTCGAGCGGAATCTGCAGCGCCCCGGGGATATGCGACCCCACGCCGGCGCGGACGTCGATCATGATCGCGCCGGCGGTGCGCATCGCATCGGCGGCTTCGACGGACACCTCGGGAACAGGCAGCCTGCCCTGTTGCGGCCGGTCCGCGGCGGCGTAGCCAAGAACGGCCACGACGACCGCGGCGGAGGCCAACCACTGACGAAGATCGAGGGTCTTTTCCATGGCGCTTTTCTCCCGGAGCACGGGCTCAGGATGCCGCGCCTCCACACCGGCCGCCGCCTACTGGATCACGTTCCTACAGGGTCTTGCACCCCCCTTGCAATCCCTCACCTTCCGGCTACTTGGCGGCGATCACCATGATCTCGACCAGCGCGCTGGGGTCGGCGAGCTTGGCTTCGACGCAGGCGCGCACGGGCAGGTTCTTCGGGTCGGCCCAGGCGGTGTAGACCTCGTTCATCGGCGCGCGGTTGCGGATGTCGGTCACCCAGATCGTGGCGGAGAGGACCTTCGACTTGCTCGTGCCGCACTTGGCGAGCAGGCGGTCGATCTCGTCGAGGATCTCCTTGGTCTGGCCCTTCACGTCGTTCTTCAGGTTCTTCGCCACCACGCCGGCGAGGTAGACGGTGTCGCCGTGCTCCGCGGCGAGGGACAGCAGGCTGGTCGGGTCGTGCCGGACGATGCTCATTTTTCACTTTCTCCTTTGTTGGACTGCTCGACTTTACGATCCTCGCGCTTGGCGGCCTGCATGGCCTCCGGCTCGAGCTCCTCGGCGGCGCGGTTGAGGCGCACGAACACGCCCCACGCGATCAGCAGCGCCGCCGCCGCGAAGCCCACCATGGCGACGTACGGCAGGTGCTCGGGCGCGTCATGGCTGACGCGGAACACGAGCACCAGGGTCTCGATGGACAGCGCCACGACCAGGACGATCATGAAGCGCGACAGGAAGCGCCGCACGCGCGTCGGCGCGCTCATGTGCGCATCGCGCATCACCTCCTCCTCGAGGATGGTCTGGGCGAGCTCGAGCGCCGCGAGGGCCACCGTCAGGACGGCAATCGCCTCCAGCACGGCGTTCAGCAGGTCGAGGCGCCCCGCGTCGCCGAAGAACTGGATGCCGTCCCAGAGCTGCAGGGCGGCCAGGACAATGAGCGCCAGCGCGCTGGCGGCGAAGAGCAGCACGATCAGCACGTGGCCGAGCGGGAAGAGCTTGTGCAGGAGCTTCATCGCGGCGCGAGGCTCCCGCGGTCGTAGCCGGCCACCTTCTTGTAGCGCTCGGAGAGCGCCTTCAGCTCGGCGGGACTGATCACCGCGTCGATGCGGTCGAAAGGCCGGTCGCCCGTGCGCTCGTACACCTCGCGCAGGATGGCATCCGGCGGGTTGCGGCGATTCTCCAGCACCACGTTCGCCGTGGGACCCCGCCTTTTCATTTCATAGTCCTTCAACGCATCTTCCACCCGGGGAATCGTGGCAAGGGAGACGGAAAGGCTCTCGGCATCCAGGATCGCCTGCCCGGCGCCGTTCGAGCCGCGCGGAACCATCGGATGCGCGGCGTCGCCGAGCAGCGTCACGGGGCCGAAGCTCCAGGCGGGTAGCGGATCCTTGTCGACCATGGGGTATTCGAGCACGACGTCGGCGGCGCGGAACAGCGCCGGCACGTCGAGCCAGTCGAACTTCCAGTCCGCCGCGCCGGCGATGAAGTCCTCCACGCTCGCCTTGTGGTTCCAGTCCCACGTCCGGTACTGCGGGGTCTCGATCTCCCAGAGCCAGTTCACGAGCTGCCTGCCTTCCGCGTCGATGTCGTTCCGGATGGGGTAATACACCAGCTTGCCCGTCGCCAGCCACCCTGCCCGCACCATGCTCGCGCCCGAAAGGATCGGCTTCGCGCGCGTGACGCCGCGCCACATGTTGACGCCGGAGTACTTCGGCCCGCCCTCGTCCGGGTAGAGCTGCGCCCGGACCACCGAGTGGATGCCGTCGCAGCCGACGATCGCGCGGCCCGCCGCCTCCTCGCCATGCCGGGACTTCAACGTCTGTCCTTCGAAGGCCGTGGCGTGCCATCCGAGGTGGAGGCGTTCCAAGCCGGCTCTTTCCAGGAAAGCCGAAAGCAGAACGGCCTGCAAATCGCCCCGGTGGATCGACAGTTGCGGCCATTCGTAGCCGGCGCGCCGGCCGAGCGGCTCGCGGTAGATGAGCTGGCCGTAGCGGTTGAAGAACGCCGCCTCGGCCGTCTCCACCGCCGCGGCGGCGAGCTCGGCCTGCAGGCCGAGCTCCGTGTACACGCGCATGGCGTGCGGCAGCAGGTTCACGCCGACCCCGACCGGCCGGATCTCGGGCGCCGACTCGAAGACGCGGCATGGAATGCCGCGCTGGTGCAGGCACAGGGCGAGCGTCAGCCCGCCGATCCCGCCGCCGACGACCAGGACGTCGCCTAGCCGATCCACCGGCGGGCGTTGTAGAACATCTGCATCCAGGGCGAATCCTCGCCCGCCTCCTCCGGCGCCCACGACATCTGGACGCTGCGGAACACGCGCTCGGGGTGCGGCATGACCACGGTGAACCGGCCGTCCGCGGTCGTGACGCCGGTGATGCCCTGCGGCGAGCCGCTCGGGTTGTACGGATAGGCCTCGGTGGCCCGGCCCTTGTTGTCGACGTACCGCAGGGCGACGAGGGCCGCCGCTTGGTCCTGCGCCGAATCGAACAGCGCCCGCCCCTCGCCGTGTGCGGTGGCGATGGGGATCCGGCTGCCCGCCATGCCCCGGAAGAAGAGCGACGGGCTCTCCGGGATCTCGACCAGCACGAGGCGCGCCTCGAACTGCTCGGAGCGGTTGCCCACGAAGCGCGGCCAGCGCTTCCCGCCCGGCACCAGCTCGCGCATCGCCGCCATCATCTGGCAGCCGTTGCACGCGCCGAGCGCGAACGTGTCCCTGCGCGCGAAGAACGCCTCGAACTGCCCGCGCACGCGCGGGTTGAAGAGGATCGCGCTCGCCCAGCCGCGTCCGCCCCCGAGGACGTCGCCGTAGGAGAACCCGCCGCCCGCCGCGAACCCCTTGAAGCCCTCGAGCGTCATGCGGCCCGAGATGAGGTCGGTCATGTGCACGTCGACCGCCTCGAAGCCGGCGCGGTCGAACGCCGCGGCCATCTCCACCTGCCCGTTCACGCCCTGCTCGCGAAGGATGGCGATCCTCGGCCTGGCGCCTTTCCCTATGAAAATTTCCGGTGAAAATGAAAGAGCGACATGCAAGCCGGGGTCTTCCCTGTCGAGGATCCGGTCGTACTCCTGCTGCGCTAGCTCCGGGTTGTCGCGCAGGCTCGCCATGCGGCAGCTCGTCTCGCTCCAGGTGCGCTGCAGCTCGACCCGCGGCTTCGCGAACACCGGCTTCGCGTTGCGCGCGACGCGGATCTCGTCGCGCGCGTTCAGGTGGCCGACCACGTGCGCATGCTCGCCCAGGCCGGCGTCGCGAAACGCCTGCATCACCGCGCCGCGATCGGCGGTGCGGACCTGCAGGAGCGCGCCGAGCTCCTCGCTGAACAGCGCCGCCAGCGCGAGGTCCTTCGCCCGGCCGGCGAGTTGCTCCTCCGAATTGCGCTTGAAGGCGTCCACGTCGTCGGCGGACGCGTCGAAGGCGATCGGATCGAGGTTGAGCGTGATGCCGGTCCGGCCGGCGAACGCCATCTCGCAGGCCGCGGCGAACAGGCCGCCGTCGGAGCGGTCGTGATAGGCCAGGATCCGCTTTTCCCCGGACAGTTTCTGGATCGCGGTAAAGAAACCGGCCAGCAGCGCCGGGGCGTCGAGGTCGGGCGCCTCGCTGCCGAGCTGCGCGAAGACCTGCGCGAGGATCGAGCCGCCGAGGCGGTTGCGCGCGCGGCCGAGGTCCACCAGCACGAGCTCCGTGTCCCCCGCATCCGTGCGCAGGCGCGGCGTGAGGGTGCGGCGCACGTCTTCCACCGGGGCGAACGCGGACACGCAGAGCGACAGCGGCGCCACGACCTCCTTGCCCTCCCACGCGGTGCGCATGGACAGGGAATCCTTCCCGACCGGGATGGCGATGCCCAGCGCCGGGCACAGCTCCATCGCGACCGCGCGCACGGTGTCGTAGAGGAGCGCGTCCTCCCCGCGCGTGCCGGCCGCGGCCATCCAGTACGCGGACAGCTTGATTCGCGAGAGCGCGGAGATCCCGGCTGCGGCGATGTTGGTGACCGCCTCCCCCACGGCCATGCGCCCCGACGCCGGAGCGTCGATCAGCGCGAGCGGCGCGCGCTCGCCGATCGCGAACGCCTCGCCCGCATGGCCCTCGTAGTCGCGCAGCGCGACCGCGCAGTCCGCGACCGCGGTCTGCCAGGGACCGACGTACGGGTCGCGCGAGCACAGCCCGCCGACCGTGCGGTCGCCGATGGAGACGAGGAAGCTCTTGTCCGCGACGGCCGGATGGCGAAGGACGCGCATCGCGGCCTCGTCCAGCGTCACTTCCCCAAGGGAAAGTCTTTTGAGGGAAACCGGCTCGTGGCGCACGTCGCGGAGCATCTTCGGCGGCTTGCCCAGGACGATGCCGAGGTCGATGTCGACCGGCTTGGTCTTCAGCAGGTCGTCTTCCACGAGGAGATGGCCGTCGTCGGTGGCGGTGCCCAGCACGGCGAACGGGCAGCGCTCGCGCTCGCTGATCTCGCGGAACGCCGGCAGGTCCGCGGGGGCGATCGCGAGCACGTAGCGCTCCTGCGACTCGTTGCTCCAGATCTCGCGCGGCGACATGCCGGTGTCCTCGACCGGGATGTCGCGCAGCTTCACCCGCACGCCGCGCCCGGCCGCATGGACGATCTCCGGCACCGCGTTCGACAGGCCGCCGGCGCCGACGTCGTGGATCGAGAGGATCGGGTTCGCGGCGCCGCGCTGCCAGCAGCGGTCGATGACCTCCTGCGCGCGGCGCTGCATCTCCGCGTTGCCGCGCTGCACCGAGTCGAAGTCCAGGTCCTCGGTATTCGCGCCGGCGCCCATGGACGAGGCGGCGCCGCCGCCCATGCCGATGCGCAGGCCCGGGCCGCCGAGCTGGAGGATGAGCGTGCCCGCCGGCAGCGGCGACTTTCCGGAATGCTCGGCGCGGATGCTGCCGATGCCCCCGGCCAGCATGATCGGCTTGTGGTACCCGCGCAGCATGTTGGGAAATTGAGCCGCCGCGTCAGCCTCGAAGGTACGGAAGTAGCCGCACAGGCTGGGGCGGCCGAACTCGTTGTTGAACGACGCCGCGCCGATCGGCCCGTCGAGCATGATTTCGAGCGCCGAGGCGATCCGCCCGGGTCGGCCGAAGTCGCGCGCCTCCCAGGGCTGGAGCGCGCCGGGGATACGCAGGTGCGAGACCGAGAACCCGACCAGGCCCGCCTTCGGCTTCGCGCCGCGGCCGGTCGCGCCCTCGTCGCGGATCTCCCCGCCCGAGCCGGTCGACGCGCCGGGGTGGGGCGAGATGGCCGTCGGGTGGTTGTGCGTCTCGCACTTCATTACCGTATGCGCAATGCCGCCCGCCTTCTCATACACCTGGTTCGCGTTGGGGTAGAAGCGCGACGCCGCGCCGCCTTCCATGATCGCCGCGTTGTCGGAGTACGCGGACACCGTTCCCTGCGGGCTCACGGCATGCGTGTGGCGGATCATCGCGAACAGCGACTTGTCCATGCGCCGGCCGTCGACGATCCAGTCGGCGTTGAAGATCTTGTGCCGGCAGTGCTCGGAGTTCGCCTGCGCGAACATGGTGAGCTCGGCATCCGTCGGGTCGCGCCCGAGCCGGCGGTAGGCGTCCTGCAGGTACGCGATCTCGTCCGGCGCGAGGGCGAGGCCGAGCTGCGCGTTCACCGTCTCCAGCGCGTCCACCGGGAACGTCTGCAGCGGCCGCGGCGGCACGTGCGCGAAGAGGGCGCCGGCGTCCGCGGCCGAGCGCAGGACGGTCTGGGTCATCCGGTCGTGCAGCAGCGCCGCGACGGCGTCCGGGCGGGCGATTTTCCCCGCCAGGAAGTAATGCGTGCCCCGCTCGATGCGCTTCACGCCGGCGAGGCCGCAGTTGCGCGCGATGTCGGTCGCCTTGGACGACCAGGGGGAGATCGTGCCCAGGCGCGGCACCACGAGGAAGCCCTCGCCGCCCGGCTCCGCCTCCGGGCGCCCGTAGTCGAGCAGGCGCCCGAGCAGCTCGCGCCCGGCGGCATCGAGCTCGCGCTCGCAGGCGACGAAATGCCGGAACTCGGCGGCGACGCCGCGCACGCCCGGGTCGGCTTTCCGGAGGACGGCGAGGAGCTTGGCGAGGCGGAACTCCGACAGCGCCCTCGGGCCGCGGAGCTGCAGGATCGGGGGCACTAGTTTCGGACCTGCGGATCCCTCACCGTTCCGCCGAGATTGAGCGTGGCGCGCAGCGTCTGCGACGGCGTCCTCACGTCCGCGACGATGCGTCCGGAAAGGTTGCCGTCGGCCGCGATGTCCGCGCTCGCCCCGGCGTTCAGCGCGCCCGCGCCGAAGGAAACGTTGCGCAACGCCACTGCGCCCTTGTCGAACACGCCCTGCCCGCTCATGCCCGTGAAGGGGGTTCGCCCGCCGGCCTGGCGGCCGCCGGTCTGGATCGCGCGCGACAGGTCGAAGCTGCCGAGCACGCCCTTGTGCACCGAGAATGTCCCCTCGATCCGGCCGCGCCCCATGAAGCTCATCGGATCCGCGTCGTTGAACGAGAACCGCCCGGTGCCCTCCGCACGGCCCTCGGAGAGCAGCGCCGGCGCGAACACGGCGGCGTTGATGCCGCGCACCGTCATCACCCCGTCCATGGCCCAGTTGCCGCCGGCCCAGCGCACGTTGGCGGTGCCGGAGACGGCGCCGTCGAGGCTGCTGCCGCCCCAGGATTCGATCTTCATTCCCTCACGGGTCGCGACGCCTTTCATGGCGAAGCCGCTCAGCGACATGTCGGGCACCATCGGCACCGTGAAGGCGTGCGCCACGACGTCGACTTCCAGCTCACCGGCGCCCTTCGGCGTGAGCTTGCCCGAGAGCCCTTCGGGGCCGCGCAGGCTGGTCGAGCTCACGGCGCCGTCCGCACCGATGGCGAGGTCCACTTCCAGCACCGGGAACTGCAGCGGCCCGGACAGCTTGACCTGCTTCGCGCTGATCTTGCCTACGGTGAAGTTGTCGCCCTTCACCCGGGCGCCGAACAGCTCGCCGATCGCCGCCTGCGGCACGGTGACGCCCTCCAGCTCGATGCGCGAGAACGCCTTCTTCTCGTCGAACAGGGAGCCGATCTCCGGGTAGGCGCGCACGGAGGCGATCTTCGCCTCGCCGACCGAGACGCCCTGCAGCCGCAGCTGCACGCCGCTGTAGAGCGAGATGCGCCCCGAGCCGATCTTGACCGGCCGGCCGGCGGCCTGCGACGCCGCGCTCTCATACTCCGCCGTCGACACCGGCATGACGTGGACCGCCCCGACGCCAGCGAGCAGCAGGAGGAAGAGCGTCATCGCGACGGTCTTGCCCCACTTGCGCGGCCGGCGGAACGGCGCCGGGGAAGCCGGCTCCTCGCGGCGCGATTCGCGCCGCTCTTCCTTGTCCTCCTTCGCCGCGCGCTTCGCCTCGCGCTTGGCGTCCTTCTTCGCCTGGTGCTCCCGCTCCTCGCGCTCGCGCGCGGCGCGGCGCGACTCCTTCGTGAGGACCGCCTCGTCCTTCTTCACGTCGTCCATGTCGAGGTCGTCGTCCGAGACCGGGATGTCGTCCTCGCCGGCCGCCGCCTTCGGCGCTTCCTTCGCGCGGCGCTTGCGCTCCTTTTCCTCCCGGCGCGCGCGCTCCTTCTCCTCCTGCTCGCGGCGCTCGGCCTCCTCGCGCTCCCGGCGCTCCTCCTCTTCCCTGCGCCGGCGCTCCTCCTTCTCCCGGGCTTCGCGCTCCGCCTTCTCCTTCGCCTCGCGCTCGGCCTGCTCCTTCGCCTCGCGCTCGGCGTCGGCGGCGCGGCGCTGCGCGGCTTCCTTCTCCTTTCGCGAGGCCTCTTCGCTGGCCTTGCGCTCTTCGTCGTCGCGCTGCGAGAACGAGTCCAGGTCGGCGAGCAGGCTGTCGCCGAAGCTCTCCGGCTTGGCCGGCGCCTTCTCCTTCTCCTTGCGCTCTTCCTTCTCGGCCTTGCGCGCCGCGCGCTCCTGGGCCTCGCGTTCTTCTTCCTCGCGCTCGCGCTGCTCGCGCTCCGCGCGCTCGCGCGCCTTGCGCTCCGCCTTCTCCTGCGCCTCGCGCTCTTCCTCGGCGCGCTCGCGCGCCTCGCGCTCGGCCTTCTCGCGGGCCTTGCGTTCCTTCTCCTCGCGCTCCTCCTGCTCGCGGGCCTGGCGCTCTCGCTCCTTGCGCTCCCTGTCCTCGCGCGCGCGCTGCTCGGCTTCCGCCTTCTCGCGCGCCTTGCGCTCTTCCTCTTCCTTGCGGCGCCGTTCCGCCTCCTCCTTCGCCTTGCGCTCCGCCTCCTCCCGGATCCGGCGCGCTTCCTCTTCGGCCTTGCGCTTCGCCTCTTCCGCCTGCCGCTTCGCCTCCTCCGCCTCTCTGCGGACGCGCTCGGCCTCCTCGCGGGCCTTGCGCGCCTCCTCTTCCGCCTTGCGCTTCGCCTCTTCGGCCTGGCGGCGGGCTTCCTCGGCCTCGCGGCGCGCCTTCTCCTCCGCCTCGCGGACCCGCGCGCGCTCGATCTCGAGCTTCGCCGCGGCTTCCGCCTCGGCCTTCGCCTTCGCTTCGGCCGCAGCGCGCAGCGCGGCCTCGCGAGCCGCCTTGACCTTCGCCTCGGCCTCCGCGCGCACCTGCGCCTCGGCTTCGGATCTCGCCTTCAGCTCGGCATCGGAGCGCGCCTTCGCCTCCATCTCGGCGCGCATCTTCGCTTCGGCCTCGGCCTTGATGCGGTCGCGCTCCTTGGCCGCCTTCTCCTCGGCCTCCTCGCGCGCCTTGGCGAAGGCCGCGGCCTGGCTTTGCGCCATGTGCGGCGCGACCGGGGGCGCGGGGGGCGGCATGGCCGCCTTGGGGGCCGGCGCCTTGGGCGAGGGCACGGCAATCGTGAAATCGAGGTCTTCGCCGGGCGCCTTGGCGGCGGGCGCCGCCGGCTTGGCCGCGCCGGGCCGGGCCGGGGTGGAAGCCGGGGCCGGCGCCCCCGCGGAGACCTGGCGGACGAAGCCGTCCTTGTCGAGCTTGCCGATCAGCTCCTCGAACCTGGCGTCGAAGGGCTTGCCGATCTTGTCCGCGACCTCGGCCAGCGTCATCTTGCCGTCGATGGCCGAGAGCACCGCGCGATCGCCGCGCGCGAGCTGGCTGGTCTTGCCGGAGGCTTCCTGGACGCCTTTGCCGGACTTGGAGTAGATGGCGCTCGGAGACATTAGGGCGTCGCTATTCTAGCTTGGGCCGTAGCCCCCGCCGCCGGGCGTTTCTATGACGAAGACGTCCCCTTCGGCGACTTGCGTCTCGTCGAACGGCCCGAGCGCGTCCCGACTCCCGTCCTTCGAGCGCAAAACATAGTTGAGGCCCGGCTCGCCGGGCTCGCCGCCGGCCATGCCGTGGGGGCGCAGGGTGCGGTGGCCGGAGAGGATCGCGGCGGTCATCGGCTCCAGGAAGCGCACGCGGCGCGCCGCGCCGTCGCCGCCGCGCCAGCTGCCCCGGCCGCCCGAGCCGCGGCGGATCTCGAAGCTCTCGAGCCGCACCGGGAAGCGCCACTCGAGCACCTCCGGGCCGGTCAGGCGCGAGTTGGTCATGTGCGTCTGCACCACGTCGGTCCCGTCGAAGCCCGGCCCGGCGCCCGAGCCGCCGGCCACGGTCTCGTAGTACTGGTAGCGCGCGTTGCCGAAAGTGAAGTTGTTCATCGTCCCCTGGGAGGCGGCGAGCACGCCGAGCGCGCCGTACAGCGCGTCGGTCACGCATTGCGAGGTCTCGACGTTGCCGGCCACCACCGCGGCCGGATAGCGCGGCCGCAGCATGCTGCCCTCGGGGATGCGCACCTCGAGCGGCTTCAGGCAGCCGGCGTTGAGCGGGATGTCGTCGTCGACGAGCGTGCGGAAGACGTAGAGGACCGCGGCCATGGCGACCGCCGAGGGCGCGTTGTAGTTGTTCGGCAGCTGCGCCGAGGTGCCGGCGAAGTCGATCACGGCGCTTCTTCTATCCTTGCCAATCCTGATGGACACGCGGATGTCGGCGCCGCAGTCCATCGGCAGCGTGAACGCCCCGTCCTTCAGCACCCCGATCACCCGGCGCACGGATTCCTCGGCGTTGTCCTGCACGTGGCGCATGTAGGCCTGGACGACGTCGAGGCCGAAGTGGCCCACCATGCGGCGCAATTCCTCCACGCCCTTCTGGTTCGCCGCGACCTGGGCGCGCAGGTCGGCGATGTTCTGCGTCACGTTGCGCGCCGGGTAGCGCCCCGAGCGCAGGAGCGCGACGGTCTCCTCCTCGCGGAAGCGGCCCTCCTCGACGAGCAGGAAGTTGTCGATGAGCACGCCCTCCTCCTCGACGACCTTCGAGCTGGCCGGCATCGACCCCGGGGTGAGCCCGCCGATGTCCGCGTGATGGCCCCGCGAGCCGACGTAGAAAAGGATCTCCTCCCCCTCGAAGACCGGCGTGATCACGGTCACGTCCGGGAGGTGCGTGCCGCCGTTGTAGGGCGCGTTCAGGACGTACACGTTGCCCGGCTTCATCTTCCCGGCGTTCTCGCGGATCACCGTCCTGATCGACTCTCCCATGGAGCCCAGGTGCACCGGCATGTGCGGCGCATTGGCGATCAGGTTGCCGGCCGCGTCGAAGAGCGCGCAGGAGAAGTCCAGGCGCTCCTTGATGTTCACCGAGTAGGCGGTGTTCTGCAGGCGCAGGCCCATCTGCTCCGCGATCGACATGTACAGGTTGTTGAAGATCTCCAGCATCACCGGATCGACCGTCGTGCCGATCGCCGCCTGGGTCGTTTTCGGAACATGCCTTTGCAGGACCAGGTGGTCCAGGGGCGTGACTTCCGCCCGCCACTGCGGCTCGACCACCGTCGTCGCGTTCTTCTCGGCGATGATCGCCGGCCCGTCGATCCGCTGCCCCGGCCCGAGGTCCTCGCGGCGATAAAGCGGCGCGTCGTGCCACTGCCCGCCGCTGAAGAACCGGACGGTTTCGATCGCCTTTGCGCTTTCTTTCCTTGCGGGACGATTTTCTTCGGAGAAGCGCTCGCCGGCAGCGACCGCCTCGACGGAGACCGCCTCCACGACGAGCGGCTTGCCCGGCATGAGGAAGCTGAACTGCTTGCGGTACGCCGCCTCGAACGCCGCGGTCATCGCCGCGGCGCCGTCCTCGGCGACGACCAATGCCGTGTCGGTGCCCTCGTACTTCAGGTGCACGCGCCGCACCACCCGGACCAGCGGCTCGGCGATGCCCTGCGACACCAGGTCGGCGCTCGCGTGCGCCGAGAGCGCGTCCAGCAGCCGCGCCAGCGGGGCCTCGCCGAGCTTCGCCTCCACCGACTGCTGGCGCATGGCGATCTGGTCCGCGAGGCCCATGCCGTAGGCGGAGAGCACGCCCGCGTGCGGATGGATGAACACGCGCTTCATGGCGAGCGCGTCGGCCACCAGGCAGGCGTGCTGGCCCGCGGCGCCGCCGAAGCAGCACAGCGTGTAGCCGGTGACGTCGTGGCCGCGCTGCACGGAGATGTGCTTGATCGCGTTGGCCATGTTGCCGACCGCGATCTGCACGAAGCCTTCGGCGATCTGTTCCGCGGAACGCCCGTCATTGATCCTGCTTTTCAGCTCTTCGAATCTCTCCTTCACGACCGTCCCATCGAGCGCTTCGGCGCCGGAAGATCCGAAAACCTTCGGGAAGTGCCGGGGCTGGACCTTGCCGAGCATCACGTTGGCGTCGGTGACGGTGAGCGGGCCGCCGCGGCGGTAGCTCGCCGGGCCGGGGTTGGCGCCGGCCGAGTCCGGACCGACGCGGTAGCGCGCGCCGTCGAAATGCAGGATCGAGCCGCCGCCGGCGGCGACGGTATGGATGCTCATCATCGGCGCGCGCAGGCGCACGCCGGCGACGCGCGTCTCGAACTCGCGCTCGAGGTCCGCCAGGTCCTTGCCGGCGAAATGCGAGACGTCGGTGGACGTGCCGCCCATGTCGAAGCCGATGATCCGGTCGAAGCCCGCCATCAGCGAGGTGCGCACGGCGCCGACGATGCCCCCCGCCGGCCCGGAGAGGATCGCGTCCTTGCCCTGGAAGCGGCGCGCGTCGGTGAGGCCGCCGCTCGACTGCATGAAGAGCAGCTGCACCCCCGCGAGCTCCGCGGCGACCCGGTCGACGTAGCGGCGAAGAATCGGCGACAGGTACGCATCGACGACCGTCGTGTCGCCCCGGCCGACGAGCTTCATCAGCGGGCTGACCTCGCTGGAAACGGAGACCTGCGGAAAGCCGATGCGCCGGGCGATCTCGGCCACCTTGCGCTCGTGGTCCGTGAAGCGATAGCCGTGCATCAGCACGATCGCCACGGAACGGTACCCCTCCCCGGAGGCCTCTCGCAGCTTTTCTTCCGTCGTGGAAAGATCCAGCGGCAGGATCACTTCGCCGCGTGCGCCGATCCGCTCGTCCACTTCCCATACCTTGGAATAGAGCATCTCGGGCAGGACGATATGCCGGTCGAAGATGCGCGGGCGGTTCTGGTAGGCGATGCGCAGCGCGTCGCGGAAGCCCCGGGTGATGAAGAGCGCGGTGCGCTCGCCCTTGCGCTCGAGCAGCGCGTTGGTGGCGACGGTCGTCCCCATCTTGACCGCCTCGACCAGGCCGGCCGGGATGGGAGCCTCGCCCTTCAACCCGAGCAGCGCCCGGATGCCGGCCAGCGCAGCGTCCGCGTAGCGCCCGGGGTTCTCCGAGAGGAGCTTGTGCGTCACGAGCGCGCCGTCGGGACGGCGGCCGACCACGTCCGTGAACGTGCCGCCGCGATCGATCCAGAACTGCCAGCGTGGATTCATTCTTTACAATCGCATCCTACTTGAACCGTCCCGAAGCATCGCTCCGTCTCACTCTGCTGCTCAGCGCGCTGATCGCCCTGCCGGCGCTCGGCACCGACATGTTCGCGCCCGCGGTGCCGGCGCTCACCGAGTCGCTGTCGGCGCCGGTGAGCGCCGGCCAGTTCACGCTCACCGCCTTCTTCATCGGCATCGCCGGCGGGCAGATCGCCTGGGGACCGCTCTCGGACCGCTACGGGCGAAAGCCGGTGCTGCTCTGCGGCCTGGCGATCATGCTCGTCTCCTCGGTGGCGGCGGCGCTCGCGACCTCGGTGCAGGCGGTGTCCGCGGCGCGCGTCGCGCAGGGCCTCGGCATGTCGAGCGGCTCGCTCATCGGCCGGACCATCGTGCGCGACCTGTACGCGCACGAGCAGGCCGCGCGCCTGCTCTCGCGCATGACCATCGTCTTCAGCCTGGTGCCGCTGTGCGCGCCGGTGCTCGGCGCCCTGCTCGTGGAGGCCGCGGGCTGGCCCTGGGTCTTCGGCGCGATGGCCGCCGCGGCCCTGGCCCTGATCGTGCTCCTGAAGGCGCTTCCGGAAACGGCGCCGGCCGCGCGGCGCTCGATCCATCCGGGCGCCATCGCGCGCACCTTCGCCGCCATCCTCGCCGACCGGCGCTTCCGCGCCCCCTTCCTGCTGATCCTGTGCTCGCACATCGGCGTGCTCGCCTGGGTTTCCAGCTCGTCGTTCGCGCTGGTGCGCGGCCTGGGCGTGTCGGCGCTCGCCTACGGCTTCATGTTCGGCGCGGTCATGCTCGGCCAGATCCTCGGCGCGTGGGCGGCGAGCCGGCTCGTGATGCGCCTGGGCATCGCGCGGTGCCTTCGCCTCGGGACCGGGCTCATGCTCGCGGCCGGGGCCGCCGCGGCGGCGCTCGCCTGGGCCGGCGTCGCGCACTGGCTGGCGGTCGTGCTGCCCTTCATGGGGTTCCTCTTCGGCACCGCCATCGTGTTCCCGAACGCGATGGCAGCCGCGCTGACCCCTTTCCCCGCGGCCGCCGGCAGCGCCGCCTCGCTTATCGGCGCAATCGGCTTTGCGGCCGGCGCCCTCGTCAGCACCGGCCTCGCCGCGGTGTTCGACGGCAGCGCGCGGCCGCTGGCGACCCTGGCCTTCGCCGCAGGGCTGGGCGCGTTCCTCTTCGAAAGGGCGCTGCGTGGATCGCGTTGACTGCATCGTCATCGGCGCGGGCGTGGTCGGCCTGGCGGTGGCACGCGCCCTCGCGGCGTCGGGGCGGGAAGTCGTCATCCTCGAGGCCGAGGAGGCGATCGGCACGCACACCAGCTCGCGCAACTCCGAGGTCATCCACGCCGGCATCTACTACCCGAAGGGCTCGCTGAAGACCGCTTCCTGCGTCCGGGGCAAGGCGCTGCTCTACGAGTACGTCGAATCCCGCGGCGTCCCGTACCGCCGGTGCGGAAAGCTCATCGTCGCCACCGATGAAGCACAGGTCATCGAGCTCGAGGCGATCAAGGCGAAGGCGCACGCGAACGGCGTCACCGATGTTGATTTCGTTTCAAAAACAAAAATGCAGGCCTGGGAGCCGGAGCTGCACTGCGTGGCGGCCCTGCATTCGCCTTCGACCGGGATCATCGACAGCCATGCGCTGATGCTCGCCTACCTCGGCGATGCCGAGGCGCACGGCGCGATGCTCGCGCTCAAGAGCCGGCTCATTGGCGCCGACGTCGTCTCCGACGGCTTCGTCCTGCACGTCGACGGCGAGACGCTGAAAACGTCGACGCTGATCAATAGCGCCGGTCTTCGCGCTCCGTCGGTCGCGCGCACGGTGGAGGGTTACCGTGCGGAGCTCGCGCCGAAGGAGTACTACGCCAAGGGCAACTACTACTCCCTGGCGCGCAAGAACCCGTTCTCGCGGCTGATCTACCCGGTGCCGGAGCCCGGCGGGCTGGGCGTGCATGTAACGCTCGACCTCGGCGGCCAGGCGCGCTTCGGCCCGGACGTGGAATGGGTCGAGCGGATCGATTACACGGTCGATCCGGCGCGCGCGCAGCGCTTCTATGCGGCGATCCGCCGCTACTGGCCCGGGCTGCCCGACGGCGCGCTCCTGCCCGGCTACGCCGGCATCCGCCCGAAGACGGCAGGCCCCGGCGAGCCCGCGCCCGACTTCCGGATCCAGGGGGCGCGCGAGCACGGCATCCCCGGGCTGGTGCACCTCTTCGGCATCGAGTCGCCGGGCCTCACGGCCTCGCTCGCGCTTGCCGATGCGGTGCTCGGACAAATCGAATAAGATGCCGCGTCCACAGGAGAATCCCTCATGAGAAAAACCGTTCTCGCTTCCTCAGTCGCCGCCGCGCTCGCCGCCACCGGCGCCGCGCACGCCCAGACCAAGTGGGACATGCCCACCCCGTACGCCGACGGCGAGTTCCACACCCGCAACGTCAAGGCGTTCGTCGAGGACGTGAAGAAGAACACCAACGGCGCGGTGGACATCAACGTCCACGCCAACGGCTCGCTGATCAAGCACCCGGACATCCTGCGCGCCGTGAGCACCGGGCAAGTGAATATCGGAGAGTTTCTGCTCGGCCAGTTCGGCAACGAGGACCCGGTGTTCGCCGCCGACAACGTGCCGTTCGTCGCGCCGGGCTATGACAACGCGATGAAGTTCTACCGGGCGCAGAAGCCGGTGCTCGAGAAGAAGCTCGCCGGCCGCGGCATGAGGCTGCTCTACTCCGTGCCCTGGCCCGGCCAGGGGATCTACACGAAGGACCCGGTCAAGGCCGTGAGCGACTTCAAGGGCCTGAAGATGCGCACCTACAGCCCGCTGACGGCGCGGCTCGCCGAGCTGCTCGGCGCCGCGCCGACGGTGGTGCAGGTGCCCGAGATCCCGCAGATGTTCGCCACCGGCGCGATGCACGCGATGGTCACCTCGTCGGCCACCGGCACCTCCACCAAGGCCTGGGAGTTCGTCAAGAACTACTACAAGACGAACGCCTGGAACCCGAAGAACGTCGTGGTGGTGAACCAGCGCGCGTTCGCCCGCCTGCCGAAGAACCAGCAGGACGGCATCCTGAAGGCCGCCGCCGCCGCCGAGCCGCGCGGCTGGGAGATGTCGAAGCAGCGCGAGAGCGACGCCGACGCCCTCCTCGCGAAGAACGGCGTAAACGTGCAGCAGCCCCCCGCCGAGCTGAAGTCGGCGCTCGACAAGATCGGCGAGCAGATGGCCGCCGAGTGGGAGAAAGTCGCCGGCGCCGACGGCCAGGCCATCCTCAAGTCGTACCGCGGCAAGTAAGCCGTTGCGGCGGTTCCTGGACCGCCTCTACGCGGCGAGCGGCGCGCTCGCCGCCGTGTGCCTCGCGGGCATCGCGGTCGTGATGCTCGCGCAGGCCGCCGGGCGCGAGGTCGGCTATCTCGTGCGCGGCGCCGACGACATCGTCGCCTGGCTGTGCGCCGCCACCGCCTTTCTCGCCCTCGGCCACACGTTCCGCCGCGGCGAGCTGGTGCGCGTCGGCCTGCTCATCGACCTGCTGCCGCCCCGCCCGCGGCGCGCGTTCGCGCTCGCCGCGCTCGCGATCGCGCTCGCCTTCGTCGGGTACATGCTGTACGCGGTGCTGCGCTTCGTCTACGAGAGCTGGAAGTTCAACGAGGTGGCGCAGGGGCTGATCCAGATCCCGATCTGGATCCCGCAGCTCAGCTTCGCCGCCGGCTCGCTCATCTTCTTCATCGCCGTGCTCGACGAGTTCGTCGTGCTCGTGCGCGGCGGCAAGCCCGCCTACGAGGCGGCCGAGGAAGACCGCCGCGCGCGCAAGGACTTCTCCGAGACCCTATGACCCGCGGGTCATTCCTCCGGTGAGCGCGGTCGCCATCTCGCTCGTGCTGTTCGCCGTCCTCCTGGTGCTCCTCGCGGGAGGCGTGTGGATCGCGATCGCCATGGGCGCGGTGGCGTGGATCGGCCTGCATTTCTTCACCTCCAGCCCGGCCGAGGTCAACCTCTTCCAGTCCTTCTGGGGTTCCAACGCCTCGTGGACGCTCGCCGCGCTGCCGCTGTTCGTCTGGATGGGCGAGATCCTGTTCCGCACGAAGCTCTCCGACGAGATGTTCGAGGGCCTCTCGCCATGGCTCGGCTGGCTGCCCGGGCGCCTGATGCACGTGAACATCTTCGGCTGCGGCATCTTCGCCGCCGTGTCGGGCTCCTCGTCGGCGACCTGCGCCACCATCGCCAAGGTGGCGCTGCCCGAGCTCATCAAGCGCGGCTACGACGAGAAGACCTGCCTGGGCTCGCTGTGCGGCGCGGGCACGCTCGGGCTGCTCATCCCGCCCTCGATCATCATGATCGTGTACGCGGTGGCCGCCGAGGTGTCGATCCTCAAGATGTTCGTCGCCGGGGTCCTGCCCGGGATCCTGCTGATCACCCTGTTCTCCGGCTACATCGTCGCCTGGGCGCTGCTCAACCCGGCGAAGACGCCGCCGCCCGAGCCGCGCCTCTCCCTGGGCGAGAAGCTGCGCCGCGCGCGCAACCTGATCCCCTGCCTCATCCTCATCGCGTTCGTGATGGGCGTGATGTTCACCGGCTACGCCACCGCCACCGAAGCGGCGTCGTTCGGCGTGCTCGGCGCGCTCGTCATCGCCGCCTGGAGCCGCTCGCTCACGCGCGAGAACTTCTGGTCGAGCCTGATGGGGGCGACGCGCCTGTCGTGCATGATCCTGTTCATCCTCGCCGGCGCGGCGTTCCTCAGCTCGTGCATGGCCTTCACCGGCATCCCCCGCGCGCTCGCCGAATGGGTCGCCGCGCTCGATCCCAGCCCGATCGGGCTGATCGCGGTGCTCGCGGTGGTCTACCTGATCCTCGGCACGGCGCTCGACGGCATCTCGATGATCGTGCTCACCACCTCGATCGTGCTGCCGATGATCGAGGCCGCGGGCTTCGACCTCATCTGGTTCGGCATCTTCATCGTCCTGCTGGTCGAGATCGCGGAGCTCACGCCGCCGCTCGGCTTCAACCTGTTCGTCCTGCAGACGATGAGCGGCCGCGACAGCAACTACGTCGCGATGGCCTCGATCCCCTTCTTCTGCATGATGGTGCTCGCCCTCGTCGCGGTGATCGCCTTTCCGCAGATGGCCACCTGGCTCCCCGACGCGGTGATCGGCGTGACGAAGCGCTAGCCCGTGCCCGCGCCCCTCTACGGCACGGCCGACCTGCCCCGCGTCGAGGCGCCGTCCGCGGGCGCGATGCCGCCGCTCATGGAGCGCGCCGGCGCCGCTGCCGCCGCGCTCGCCGCGCGGATCGCGCCCGAAACGGCAAAGGACGTGCTGGTGCTCGCCGGCCCCGGCGACAACGGCGGCGACGCGCGCATCGTCGCCGAGCGCCTGCGCGAGCGCTTCTTCCGCGTCGCGCTCGCCACGCGGCTGGACGAGATCCCCGACCTGCCGGCCTGGGGCCTGGTGATCGACGGCCTGTTCGGCATCGGCCTCTCCCGGCCCATCGAGGGCGACTACGCGCGCATGGTCGAGTTTGCCAACCGGCAGCGCTGCCCGGTGCTCGCGCTCGACGTGCCGAGCGGCATCGGCGCGGACACGGGAATGCTGCATGGCGCCGCCGTGCGCGCGACCCACACGATCACGTTCATCACGATGAAGCCGGGCCTGCTGATGCTCGCCGGCCCGGACCACGCCGGAGAGATCACGGTCGAGAGCCTGGGCCTCGACCCCGCCGCGACGGTGCGCCCCTCGGCTTGGATCGCCGAGCCCGCGCTCTTCGCGAGCGTGCTGCGGCCGCGCCCGCGCCATTTCCACAAGGGCATGGCCGGCACGCTCGGCGTGCTGGGCGGCGCGGACGGCACGACCGGCGCGGCGCTGCTCGCCGGGCGCGCCGCGCTGCGGCTTGGCGCCGGACGGGTGCACGTCGGCTTTCTCTCGGACGACTATCCGGCGGTGGACCTGGTGGCGCCGGAGCTGATGCTCGCCCACGCCGACGAGGTGCTCGGCATGGACGTGGACGCCCTCGTCGCCGGCCCCGGCCTGGGCACGAGCGAGGCCGCGCAGACGCTCCTCGGGGCCGCGCTCGCGAGCGAGATGCCGTGCGTGCTCGACGCCGACGGCCTCAACCTGCTCGCGCAGAGCGACGACCTGCGCAGCGCCTGCGGCCGGCGCAAGGCGGAAACGATTCTCACGCCGCACCCGGCGGAAGCCGGGCGCCTGCTCGGCCGCGCGACGCAGGACGTCCAGGCCGACCGGATCGCCGCAGCGCAGGAGATCGCGCGGCGCTACAACGCGCACGCAGTCCTCAAGGGAAACGGCAGCGTGGTCGTCGCCCGCGACGGCCACTGGTTCGTCAACACCTCCGGCAATCCGGGGCTTTCGAGCGCCGGCACGGGCGATGTCCTCGCCGGCATCCTCGGCGCGCTCCTCGCCCAGCGCTACAGCGGCGAATCCTCGGCGGTGCTCGGCACCCACCTGCACGGCTGCGCCGCCGACGCGCTCGTCGCGGCGGGTGTCGGCCCGGTCGGCCTCACGGCCGGCGAGATCATCGATGCCGCGCGGCGCACCTGGAACGGCTGGCTAGCGGACCGCCCAGCGGGCGCCCAGGCGCCGGACGCGCCCTAGCGACTCGAGCCGCTCCAGGCGCTTGAGGAACACCGTGTCGCCGAGGAAGCGCGGCTCGTCCTTCTCCTGCGTGCGGCGGAAGAGCTCGCCGAGCTCCAGCGGCCCGCCGGCGAGCGCCTCGACGATCAGCGCCTCCGTGCGCCGCGGCTCCTCCAGGTAGCGCTTCAAGGCCGCTTCCAGGAACGGCAGCTCGGCTTGCTTCGTGTTCAAGAAGCGGTCCACCTGGTGAAGGCCGAAGGCGCGCCAGGCCTCATCGCCGATCCGCAGCTGGGCGTCCGATACGGGCTTTCTCGAAGCGAAAAGCGCAGCGGCACGCGACGGCGTCATCTCGCCGAGGTACTCGGCCTCGCAGACGAGCGTGAGGCGCGGATGCGGATGGGCGCGGAACCAGGCGAGGAGCTGGAGGAGCTGGAGCTGGTCGTAGAGGTCGTGCTCGAACCACAGCACCACCTCCTCGTCCTCCGCGCAGCGCTGCAGCCGCTCGTCCCGCTCCAGGAACTGCCTGCCAGCTTCCTCGTGGGAAGCCCATCCCGAATCCGCGATGAAGCGCGCCCGGAGCGCCGAGAGATCGGCCGGGGAAAGAGTCGGGTCGACCGGGCCTTCGTGCAGGACGTCGCGCCACGGCAGGAGGTCGCCGCGCATCCCGGCGGCGCGCAGCACGGCGACGGCGCAGTCTCCGTTGGTGACGTGGAGCACGCTAGCCGTGGAGCGAGAGGATGCTCCCGCGGTCGGGCGGGATCCTGCCCGCGAGCGCCTGCGCATAGACCTGCGCGACGGCCGATTGCCCCTTGCCGTGCACGACGCGCACCGCCTTCTGCGCGAGCGGCAGGAACGCGGCCCACGCCTCCCCCAGGCGCTGCGCGTACCCGTCGCGTCCCCATTCCTCGCTGCGCGTGCGGCCCTGCTCCGGGGCGAAGAAGAACTTCGGCTTCGGCCCGGGCAGCCCTTCCCCCTTGGGGCGCGGCTCGCCGTGCGAGATGCCGACCGCGCAGGCGTACTTCAGCGCGTCGCCGAGGCGGCCGTGGATCGCTTCGCGCACGCTGCTGCTGCCCGCGAAATCCACGTAGACGGTCGGCGTCACGGCGAGCTTGCCGATCGCCTCGTACGCCCGCACCTCGTCATGGCAGCCCAGGCGGGTCACGAAGTCCACGTTGCGCGCCGAGGTCAGGCCGAGCACCTCGACCTCCCCGCCGCGCCGGCGCTTGAGCTCGTGCGCGAGGCCGATCGCCGTCTTGCCCGACGCGCTGAGCAGCACGACGCGCTTCGCGCCGAAGAACCGGTGCTCCGCCAGGAAATCGTCGAGCAGGAACGCCGTGGCGAAGAGCGGGCGGAAGAGCGCCTCGAGGTCCTCGTCGCTCGTGTGGCCCGGCTCGGCCGCGACGCGCGCATAGCTGTTGTAGGCGATCGGCAGCTTGCGCCGGTGCGCCGAGCCGTCGAGCAGCGCCTCCGCACCCACGCGACCGGGGCGAAGGATCGCGTGCGTCGCCATCGGCCAGAAGCCGAACAGCCGCTCCCCGTTCGGCAGCTCCGGATGCCGCGAGTCCTCGACCTGCGCAAACCCCCACACCGGGATGCAGCCCCATCCCTGCGGCGCCGGCCAGAACTCCCAGTAGTGCAGGATCTCACCGAGCTGCGCGTACGTGATGTTGTTGGCCGTGAACGCGAAGCTCTCGACGCGCACCAGCGCCTCGCCCTCCGCCGGCGCCTGGAGCGGCTCCTCGATCCACTGCGTCTCGCGAAGGTCCTTGCGCCCGACGACCCACCGCGCCTTCATGCGACCTTCATCTTCGCCTTCGGCTCCGGGTACGGGTAGAGCATGTTCAGCGCGACCGACTGGCCGCTCGCCTGGACGAGGCGCACGTGCTCGCGCTTGAGCTCGCGCGCGTGCCGCACGCCGCACGAGTGGGCGATCATGTCGATCTCGCGGTTCATGTTGTTGGCATAATTGGCGACGCGCAGGTATTTCTCCTCGACCACGAGCGCGCGCTGCAGGCGCTTGTTGTGCGTGGTGACGCCGGTCGGGCAGGTGTTCTGGTGGCAGCGCAGCGCCTGGATGCAGCCGAGCGAGAACATGAAGCCGCGCGCGGTGTTGATGAAGTCGGCGCCGGTGCACAGCGCCCACGCGGCGCGCGCCGAAGTGACGATCTTGCCCGAAGCGACGACCCTGACCCTGGCTCTCAGCCCGGTCTCGATGAGCGCGTCGACGACGCGCGGCAGCGCCTCGTCGATGGACAGGCCCATGTGGTCGGCGAGCGCCTGCGGCGCCGCGCCGGAGCCGCCTTCGCCGCCGTCGATGACGAGGAAGTCGGGCGCGAACTCGAGGCCGCGCCGGTGCACGATGTCGGCCATCTCGTTCATGAAGCGCCAGCCGCCGACCGCGGTCTTGACGCCCACCGGGCGGCCGGTCACCTCGCGCATCCAGACGATCTTCTCCAGCAGCTCGCCCATGTTGGCGATGTCGCGGTGGCGGTTCGGGCTGATCGAGTCGCGTCCCTCGGGAATGCCGCGGATCTCGGCGATCTCGGGCGTCACCTTGCGCCCGGGCAGCACGCCGCCCTTGCCCGGCTTCGCGCCCTGCGACAGCTTGATCTCGAACGCCTTCACGCTCTTCGCCAGCTCGCGCAACCGCTCTTCCGACAGGTTGCCCTGCACGTCGCGCACGCCGTATTTCGCGGTGCCGATCTGCATGATCACGTCGCAGCCACCCTCGAGGTGATAGGGCGCCAGCCCGCCCTCGCCGGTGTCCATCCAGCAGCCGGCCAGCGCGGCGCCGCGCGACAGAGCGCTCACCGCCGGCTGGGAGATCGCGCCGAAGCTCATGCCGCTCACGTTGACGATGGAGCGCGCCACGAACGGATCCTTGCAGTAGCCCTCGCCCAGCAGCAGCGAGGGCGTCGGCAGCCGCTCCTCCTCCAGCACCGGGAACGGGTGGTTGACGAAGATGAGCGCGCCCGGCTGGTGCAGATCGTAGGTCGAGCCGAAGCCGATGACGCCGCCCTCGTTCTTCGCCAGGCGGTACACCCAGCCGCGCGTGGCGCGGTTGAAGGGCATCTCGTCGCGGTCG